>DAINCF010000100.1:0-16710 GCA_036732565.1 Vicinamibacterales bacterium | reverse complement strand
GGCAAGCTCAAGTAGGGGCGGCTCGCGAGCCGCCCCTACACGCGAGTCCTATCGGGACGCAGAGGACCAAGAAGGTGGATCGCTGGCCGGAAAGGTCTCCTCCAGGGTCTCGTCCAAAAAATCCTCCCCTATAGTCGCGCCGGTGACCTGTTCCGCTACGCGCCTGGCGCGCCGCCGATCGTGTTGTCGTCTCAAATAGGCCGCGGCGACGACCGCCCCAGTGGTCAACGCCATCCAGACCACCACACCGGAACCGTGGCTTCTCAACCTCATGACGCCTCCGCCGCTCTCGCGAATGCGCCACTTCGCGCTCCAGCAGAGAGCGATCGCCCATCTCTGTGCAAGCGCATTGCCAGGCTGGAGAACTCGTAGGGGCGGCTCGCGAGCCGCCCCTACCGTAACCGGGCCGCGAGCCTCAAGACGCACGCCTTCGCCTGAGCCTCAGGCCTCAAGTCCCAAGTCCCAGGTCCATGTCCCAAGTCCCAAGTCCCAGGTCCCATGTCCCAGGTCTCGGGTCTCGGGTCCCAGGTCTCGGGTCTCGGGTCCCAGGTCCCAGGTCTCGGGTCTCGGGTCTCACGTCTCAGGTCTCGGGTGCGTCACACTCCGTGGCCGTAACCTGCCTCGACCGGCGTGTCGTCGTCCGACGAGTCATGGGCAACGGCCCAGCGCTCCACGCGCACGCGCACGGCGACGCCCCGCTCGCGGACCTCGAACTCGGTGACCAGCTTGGGCTGAGCCGTGTGGGTCGGCTGCGGCCGTTCCGGACGTTGCGACGAATGTGTGCCTTCCACGGGTTCCTCGAGCATGGCGCCTTTGTGCGCCTGAAAAGCCAAAAGGGCCATCACCCCTGCGGATGATGGCCCTTTGACTGGACTTGTGCTGACTGTCGTCAGTGAGGCTGCATCATCCGCTCGTTGTCGGCCGAAGCAGGCCGACAAGGCCAATAAGGCCGATAATCCCGACGAGTCGAACGACCAGCCCCTCTCCCCACCCACACGTCCCGCCGGGCGACATCGCACGGCTGCGGGTGACTGGAGAGGTCATCGTGACGGCATCGTAGCAGGGCCGAGGTTCGCCGGTCAACGGGGGGCAGGTGTCAGCTATCAACACTGTCCGCCGAAAACGCGTCGCCTTGTTGATTGTTGACACCCGACCCCGTACGATGGACCCCCGCGATGCGGCTTCCCTGGTCTCTGCTAGCTGGCGCGGTCTGCCTGACCACCGCGGCCGGCCTCTATGTGTCTCGTGGTGTCCTCGATCGCGTCTTGACTCCAGACGGATCGGTCCGCCTCGCGCTGCTGCCGCCGTGGCAGTCGCTCATCGGGTTCACCGCCATGGCGGTGCTCGTCATGCTATGGCTTGCGAGGCGACGCGAGGCGTCGCAAGCGGCCGTGGCCGGTCGCTCGAACGTCGCCGCCATCGGTCTGCCGCTCTTCGGTCTCGCGGCGTTGATCGTCCCGTACCTGCCGTGGTTGCCGGATCGACTGCCTGTGCTTCAGATGCTGGCCGGACCGGCCAAGTATTTCGTGTGGCTGCTCGTGCTGACGCAGATGGCGTGGGTCGCCTGGTCGATCGCGCCGCGATCGGTGACGTGGCTGCAACGACTGTCGCACACCAGCGTCGCGGCGCTCGTTGGGGTTGCGACGCTGGTCATCACCGGCGCGGCCGCGGCGCGGTTGATCAACACCGAGCTCTTCCCTGGCGGCGACGAACCGCACTATCTCGTGATCGCGCAGAGCCTGTGGCTCGATCACGATTTGAAGATCGAGAACAACCACGAGCGTGGGGACTACTACGAGTACTTCAAACAATCCCTGGCGCCGCACTATCTCACGCGCGGTGTCGATGGTGAGATCTACTCCATTCACCCGGTGGGCATGCCCGCGATCGTCGCGCCGATGTACGGGCTCGGTGGCTATCGACTCGTCGTCGCGTTCCTGCTGGCGCTTGCCGCCGCCGCAACCGCGCTGACGTGGCGCTGGGTCGTCGACCACACGAATCACGTCGGCGCGGCGACGTTTGCCTGCGCGGCGGTCGTGCTCTCGCCGCCGTTCGCGCTCAACAGCTTCGCGGTGTACCCGGAAATCCCCGCGGCGCTCGCGGTGATTGTGTCGCTCGTACTGCTGCCGCGTGTGGATGCTTCAACGTCATCAGGCGCGCCCGCCCGATGGCTGTTGGCCGGCGCGATTGCTGGCATGCTGCCCTGGCTGAGCACGAAGTACTCGCCGATGTCCGCGGCGCTGATCCTCGTCGGCCTCTCGCGCATCTGGTTCAGTGGCACCCGACACCAGATCCTCCAGACGCTTCGCTCGCGGGTGCCGCAGTCCAGCATCTTCGTTGCGCCCTATCTGGCGATGCTGGCTCTCTGGTTCTTCTTTTTCTACGCCTACTGGGGCACGCCGCGACCGCAAGCGCCGTACGGTGCGCTCGTCCAGACCCGACTCTTCAACCTGGTCTTTGGCGCGCCGGGCCTGTTGTTCGATCAGGAGTACGGGCTGCTCGCGTATGCACCGGTGTATGTGCTCGCGGCCACCGGGCTGGTCCGCATGTGGTGGACCGGCGGCGAGACCCGGCGGCGCGCCATCGAGCTCGCGATCGTCTGGATGGGACTGCTGGGCACGGTGGGCGCGTTTCGGATCTGGTGGGGCGGCTCGGCGTCGCCGGCCCGGCCGCTGGTATCCGGTCTTCTCCCTCTGGCGCTGCCGATGGCGGTCGCGTTTCAAGCCGCGGCGGTTGGCTCCGCTCGGCGTGCAGCGCACCACTTGCTCCTGTGGATCGGCGCCGGCGTGTCCCTGCTGCTCGTGGTCGCCGACAACGGACTGCTGATCAACAACGGCCGCGACGGCACCTCCAGCATTCTCGAATACCTCTCACCCTTGTGGGAGCTCTGGACGCTGGCCCCGACGTTCATCCATCACGAGGCGCCGACCGCCGCGCTCCACAGCATCGCCTGGCTGTTGATCGCGCTTGCGGCGGGCTGGTGGCTGGCGCGCGCGCGCGCGATGACACCGGGGCAAGCGTCGCTGACCGCGATGGCCACCCTCTTCACCGCACTCGTGATCGTCAACCTCACGATGGCCGTCTTGCCCGCCGATCCGCCGTGGCCACGCGTCGATCTCGCGAGTCGCGCGCGGCTGGCGAGCCTGGACCGCTTCGATCGCGCCGCTCTTCCGAACGCCGTGCTCTACGATCCGCTGCACCTACTGTCCGCGGAAGGTGCCGAGGGCCGGTTGGCGGTGACCGTCAACCCGGGGACGCGCAGAGATCGGCAGCCCGTGCGCGTCTTGCACAACGGCCGCTTCTCGCTGCCGGCCGGCCGCTACCGTATCGATGTGAGGTGGGGCACGGCCAATCCGTTTGCAGCAGCGCCCACAGAGCCGTTCGGGCTGCAGATTGGCCGATTCGGTCCGCCGGCGCGGCAGTGGCCCCTCGCGCCGAAGCCCGGCGGCGAGTGGCAGTCCGAGTTCGAGCTTCCACTCAACGCCGGCTTCGTCGGCTTCGTCGGATCGCGGGAGCTCGAGCAAGCGACGACGCGGATTACCGTCACACCCGTCTCGATCGTCGACCGATCGCGACGACTGCAAGCGCCCGAGGTGCTGGCGGCCGCGCAGTACGGACCGACGATGTTCCTCTTCCACGACGACCGGGTGTTTCCGGAACCAACGGGGTTCTGGACCGTCGGCGAGCAACGCGTGCGCGTGGCCGTTGCCGGTACGAACGCGGATTCCGAGCCAACGACCCTGCTTCTACACGGCGGTCCGGAGCCGAACCGGGTCGCGTTCACCTCACCCGGATGGCAGCAGACCGTCGTCCTGCAACCCGGCATGCCCGAGTCGGTCACGCTACCCTCTTCGGGGCGGCGCGTGGTTGAATTGGAGATTGCGACCGAGCGTGGCTTCGTTCCCGCGCAACTCGATACGACCTCGAAAGATCGTCGGCACCTCGGCGCCTGGATAGAAGTGGAGGATCCTCGACTGCGCGTGCGCACCGCGAACGACCGAACGGAGGCCACGAAGAAACCATGAGCACGAAGAAACTAGCCACCAAGACACAAGGAACACCAAGACGGTGGCCACCAAGGCACCCAGACACGAAGGCAAATTGGCTTTGAAAGAATTCCTTGGTGCCTTTGTGTCTTGGCTAGCTTAATTCTCTTCGTGGTCTTCGTGCCTCCGTGGCAAAGGTGATCCATGTCCATCGCTGATCTCCGTCGCGAGTATGCGCAGCGGGCGCTGACCGAGGACGCCGCCGCGGCCAACCCGTCCCATCAGTTTGGGCAGTGGTTCGAGGAGGCCGTCCGCGCCGATCTGCTGGACGCCAACGCGATGACCTTGGCCACGGTCGGCCTGGATGGGGCACCGGCCGCACGCACCGTGCTTCTCAAGGGATTCGACGAGGACGGGTTCGTCTTCTTCACCAACTACGACAGCGCGAAAGGGCGGGAGCTGACCGCCAGCCCGATCGCGTGTCTGCTCTTCTTCTGGGCCGAGCTCGAGCGCCAGGTTCGCATCACCGGCGCCACGAGCCGTATCTCGGCCGACGAATCTTCCTCGTACTTCGCGACGCGTCCGTTCGACAGCCAAATCGGCGCCTGGTCATCGCGGCAGAGCGCACCGGTTCCAAACCGCGCGGCGCTCGAAGCCCAATTCGACGAGACGCGCCTGCGCTACGAGGGTGGCGCGGTCCCGCGTCCGCCGTTCTGGGGTGGCTTTCGCGTGGCACCGACGCGGATCGAGTTCTGGCAAGGCCGACCCGGACGCCTGCACGATCGACTGCTCTACACGCTCGGCGACGATGGGCTGTGGACGCGCACGCGATTGAGCCCGTAGGGGCGGTTCGCGAACCGCCCCTACCCGACGGTGATCGTGCCCTCGCCGACGCGCACGGCCTTGCCTCCCACCTGCACGCGCGTGATCTCGTCGCGATCGTCGGTGGTAATCGCGATATGAATGCGGCTTGGCCGCCCCATCGCGACGCCCTGCAAGCTCACGATCTCACCGGCGCGTCCATGCGGGACCAACTGGTGGGCGACCAGATAGCAGCCGAGCGGACCGCTAGCGCTGCCGGTCGCCGGATCTTCGACGATGCCCAGGCCCGCGCCGAACATGCGGCTGTAGGCGATGACGTCGGGCTCGACCGGCTCGAGACTGAACATGAACACGCCGATGTGATCGCCGCCGAATGCGCTCTTGAGACGGCGCAGGGCGGTGCCGTCGGGGGACGCGGCGTCGATCGCGGCTCGGCGATCGACGGGCACGAGAATGAACGGGTTGCCGCACGAGATCTCTTGAATCGGCAGACCGGTGCGCGCGACCGCTTCGGGCTCGAGGCCCGCGGCGAGAATGATCTCGCCCGGCTCGGTCGCTGGACGGCGGACCTCGGGCCGGCGCTGATCCATCCACGCGAAGTCGAGCCGACCGCCCGTCCAGCGGAGCTCCACGCGCGTCGGGCCGACGCCAAGGCCGAAGACGAACGTCTCGCGACCTGCCGCGATCGTCCCCTCCTGCGCCAGCGCGAACGCGCTGCCCACCGTCGGATGACCGGCCATCGGCAGCTCCTGCCCGGGCGTGAAGATGCGCATCCGCACGTCCGTATCGGCGGATTCCGGCGGCAGGAGGAACGTGCTTTCCGAGAAGTTCATCTCGTTGGCGATCGTCTGCATCTGTTCTGGACGCAAACCGCGCGCATCCAGGAACACCGCCAGCTGGTTGCCTTCGAAGGGCCGGTCGGTGAACACATCGAGGTGCACGTAACGGTGGGATGACATCTGGGACGCTCCGAGATGGGTCCCATCGTACGCCATCATGTAAACCGGGACCCGGTCCAAGTCGTTATAGTGGAGATAATGCCCGAGACGTCGCCGGTGGCCGACCTCGACCAGACCGAGGTCGGCAGCTATTTCGTCGCCAACTACCCGCCCTTTTCCGTCTGGACCGCCGATGCCGTCTCGTCGGACGCCAAGACCGCGCTGGAGTCGCGGCCCGCGACGGGTGTGCCGCTCGGCTTGTACCTGCACATCCCGTTCTGCCGCAAGCGGTGTCACTTCTGCTATTTCAGGGTCTACACGGATCGCAACGCGCGTGAGGTCGAGCAGTACCTGGATTTGCTCGTCCGCGAGTGGGAGATGTACGCGGCGACCGCCGCCCTCTCCGGCCGCCCGTTGAACTTCGTGTACTTCGGCGGCGGCACCCCGTCGTTCCTGTCGACGACGCAACTCGATGGGCTGGTGTCGCGGCTCAACGCCATCGCCCCCTGGTCCGGCGCCGAAGAGATCACGTTCGAGTGCGAGCCCGGCACCCTCAGCGAGGCGAAGCTGTCGGCGATTCGCGGCATGGGCGTGACGCGCCTCAGCCTCGGCGTCGAGAATTTCGACGATCGCATTCTCGAGCTGAACGGACGCGCGCATCGCTCGCCCGAGATCGGCAAGTCGTACGCGTTCGCGCGCTCGATCGGCTTTCCGCAGATCAACATCGATCTGATCGCCGGCATGCTCGGCGAAACCGATGCGAACTGGCGGGCGTGCATCGATCGGACGCTGGCATTGGAACCAGACAGCATCACCATCTACCAGATGGAGCTGCCGTTCAACACGACCATCAGCGGCGACCTGCTGAAGGGCGAAGGACGCTTCGCGGAGCCGGTCGCCAACTGGTCGACGAAGCGCCGCTGGGTGCAGGAGGCGTTCGAGGCGCTGGAGCGCGCCGGGTACCATGTCGGCAGCGCCTATACCGCCGTCAAGAATCCTGGCGTCACGACCTTCGTCTATCGCGATCGGCTCTGGCAAGGCGCCGATCTCGTCGGCCTCGGCGTCGCGTCGTTCGGGCACGTCAACGGCGTGCACATGCAGAATCTGGACAAGTGGGAGACCTACGCCGCGGCGATCGAGCAGGGTGAGATTCCGCTCGGACGCGCCTACCGGCCCACGCACGAAGAGCGCATGATTCGCGAGTTCGTGCTGCAGCTCAAACGCGGGTCCATCGCTCCAGCGTACTTTGCCGACAAATACGGCGTCGATGTGCTGCACCGCTTCCGCGAGCCGCTCGCGCATCTTCGTCAGCACGGGTACCTCGCCGCCGCCGATCCCGACCGTGTCGCGCTCACCCGCGACGCCCTGCTCCGCGTCGACGTGCTGCTTCGTCACTTCTTCCTGGCGCACCACGCCGGCGTCAGATACACCTGATCTCGTTTCACCATGCCCACACCTGAATACGACGTCATCGTGGCCGGCGGTGGACCTGCGGGGTCGACCACCGCCACGCTCATCGCGCAGCGCGGCCACCGCGTCGCGCTGTTCGAGCGCGAGCGCTTTCCCCGCTTCCACATCGGCGAGTCGCTGATCCCCGAGACCTACTGGGTGCTCAAGCGCCTCAACATGCTGCAGAAGATGCAGGAGAGCCACTTCGTCAAGAAGTACAGCGTGCAGTTCGTCAACGCCAGCGGCAAGCTCTCCGCGCCGTTCTACTTCTGGGACAACAAGCCGCACGAGTGCTCGCAGACCTGGCAGGTCGTCCGGAGCGAGTTCGATCACATGCTGCTGCAGAACGCGCGCGAGCACGGCGCCGAGGCCCACGAGGGCGTGCACGTGCTCGACGTGCTGTTCGAAGGCGATCGCGCGGTCGGCGTGCGCATCAAGGACGTCGATGGCACGCGCCGCGAGGTCCGGGCGCGCGTGGTCGTCGATGCCAGCGGCCAGGCCGCCTTGCTGCAGAATCGCTTCAAGCTGCGCCTGTGGGATCCCGTGCTGAACAAGGGCGCGATCTGGACGTATTGGAAGGGCGCGTATCGCGACACCGGCCGGGACGAAGGCGCGACGATGGTGCTGCAGACCGCCGACAAGCAGGGCTGGTTCTGGTACATCCCCCTGCACGGCGACATCGTCAGCGTGGGCGTCGTCGCGCCGTTCGATCGGTTGTTCAAGGGGCGCGACAATCACGAGCTCACCTACGAACAAGAGGTGGCGCAGGCGCCCGCGGTCAAGTCGCGCGTCGCCACCGCGCAGCGCGCGACGGGATACTTCGTGACCCGAGACTATTCGTACCGCTCGCGCCAGGTTGCCGGCGACGGCTGGGTCCTCGTGGGCGACGCGTTCGGGTTCCTCGATCCGCTCTACTCGTCCGGCGTCCTGCTGGCGCTGCGATCCGGTGAGATGGCCGCGGATGCGATCTGCGATGGCTTCGAGCGGGACGACACGAGCGCAGCCCAACTGGGCCGGTGGGGCGCCGGCTTCAACGAAGGCGTCGATCGCATGCGGCGACTGGTCTGCGAGTACTACGACGGCTTCAGCTTTGGCGCCTTCGTGCGCGCCTATCCGGACCTGCGCAACACGGTGACGGACCTGCTGATCGGCGATCTGTTCACCGATCGCGTCGACAAGGTGTGGGCGCCGATGGAGTCGTTGTATCCGCCCGGCAAGACACCCATCCCGGCATGGGATGCTGGTGCGGCGCCGGAACAAGCGCCCGAGAAGGCACACGAGCTCGTGCTCCCGGCAGGCCCGAAACCCTAGCGAGGCTGCGCCTCAGACCGTGATAAGAACCGGCTAGTTCGGCTCCGCGTCGCTAGAGGCACAGTATCGCTTTGCCCCGCCTCCGGCGGGGCGGTTGGTTGACGGAATGTCAGACACGTTTCGCTATCGCCGTCGTGTGCAGTTCGCCGAGACCGATCTGGCGGGCATGGTGCACTTCTCGTGGATGTTCCGCTACATGGAGGAAGCCGAGCACGCGCTGTGGCGCGCCGCCGGCATGAGCGTGGCGGCGCCGGATGCGGCGTTCGGATGGCCGAGGGTCGCGGCCGCCTTCGACTACCGCAGCCCGCTGCACTTCGAAGACGAGTTCGAGGTCGCCGTCCGCGTCGACGAGGTCTCGCGGCGGACGATCCGGTTCGCGTTCGCCATCAACCGCCAGGAGACCATCATCGGCTCGGGCACGCTGACCGCCGCGTGTGTCACGAAACCCTCGAACGGCCCGATGCGCGCGGTCGACGTGCCTGCACCCATCGTCGACCGCCTCCGCGTGGCGCTCGCCTGAATGCCATAGAATCGGGCGTCCATGCCCTCGGAGCCGCCTCGCCCGCTGCTGCCCTACGGGACCAAGCGACTGCACTGGTGGTCGTCCCCCACAGCCCGGGCGATTATCCTACTTTCCTCGGTGTTGGGCATCGGCACGCTCGGCTACATGGTGGTCGAGGGTTGGGGCGCGTGGGATTCCTTCTACATGACCGTGATCACGGTCGCGACCATCGGCTACCGCGAGATTCATACGCTGACGCGGCCGGGCGAGGTTTACACCGCCTTCCTCATCCTGGGCGGCGTCGGCACGGTGGCCTATTCATTCACGTTGCTCGCCGCGCAGCTCGTCGAGAGCGGCATCTATCAACGCTGGGAGGAAAGGCGGCGGTTGGCACATATGCTGGACGATCTCCAGAATCACTTCATCGTCTGCGGCTACGGGCGCATCGGTTCGATCATCGTCGATGAGTTCCAACGCCAGCACATTCCGTTTGTCGTCGTCGATCGCGATCCGGATCGGGTGCACGAGGTGCTGCAACGAGGCGGCCTGGCCGTAGAGGCAGATGGAAGTCGCGAGGAAGTGCTGAGGAGCGTCGGCGTCGATCGAGCGCGAGGACTCATCGCTTCGGTCGGCACGGATGCCGAGAACGTCTACACGGTGCTGAGCGCGCGCTTGCTGCGCCAGGACCTGTTCATCATTAGCCGCGCCGAGACGGAGGATGCGCGACGGAAGCTCAAACGCGCGGGCGCCGATCGCATCGTCTCGCCGTATCAGATGGGCGGACTGCACATCGCCCAGACCGCGCTGCGTCCGGCGGTCGTGGATTTCCTGCAGCTCGCCAGCTCCGGCAACCTCGAGCTGGCGATGGAGCAAGTGCGGGTCGAGGGGCGATCGTCGCTGGCCGGCACATCGATCATCACCGCAAATCTCAGGCAGCGCTACGGCGTGGTCGTCATCGGCATCCTGCGGGCCGACGGCCGTATGGAGTTCAACCCGGAGCCCAATACGCAAATTCTGGCCGGCGACCATCTGGTTGTGCTGGGTCGCCCGAGCGGCCTGAAGGACCTCGAAGCCGCCGCCCGCAATCCGTAAGGGCGATTCCGCCTTCGCGGTTCGCTTCGGCGGACGAGTCGCGAACTTCCCCTCACCCGTGGCAGAATCCGATTGAGCCCGCCATGAGCACACTGTTGCTGCGCGTCAACGGGCAGACGCACACGGTGGATGTCGACCCCAAGACACCGCTGCTGTACGTGCTGAGCGACGACCTGCAGCTGCGCGGGCCGAAGTTCGGCTGCGGCCTCGCGCAGTGCGGGGCGTGCACGGTGATCGCCGGCGATCGGGCGATTCGGTCGTGTGTCACACCGATCGAGAGCGTGCAGGACACGCCTATCACCACGCTCGAAGGCCTCGGCACGCCCGAGCGTCCTCATCCTCTGCAGCAGGCCTTCGTGGATGAGCAAGCGGTCCAATGCGGCTTCTGCCTGAGCGGCGTCATCCTGACGTCGAAGGCCCTGCTCGACCGTAACCCCAAGGCGACGGAAGCGGAGATCAAGCAGGCCCTATCGGGCGTATTGTGCCGCTGCTTCGCGGGCACTCGTATGCTGCGCGCCATCATGCGCTACGCGGCTGGAGCGTCCGCCGTCGCGCGCGGCGCTTCGGCGGACAAGTCGCGATGACGCGCCCACTCTCGCGACGAGCGTTCCTGCAGGGTTCAGGTGTGCTCCTGGTGAGCTTCGCCCTCCCTGATTTCGCGACGTCGTTTGGCGCGGCGTCACACGCGACGATGGCGCAGCGGCTCGATGGGGCGAGCAGCAATCAACTCGACGCGTGGATCGCCATCGGCGAGGACGGCCGCGTGACAGCGTTCACCGGCAAGTGCGAGTTCGGCCAGGGCCTCTATACCGCCCAGACGCAGCTCATCGCCGAGGAGCTGACGGTCCCCGTCGACCGCGTGACGCTGGTCCAGTGCGACACGGCGCGCACACCCGATCAAGGCACGACGTCCGGCAGCCAGTCGCATCCCACGAACTTCAATCAGCGCAGCCTCGCCCAGGCGGCGGCGACCGCGCGCGAGGCGCTGCTGGCGCTCGCGGCTACTCGTCTCGGCGTACCGACCGAACAGTTGACGATCCGCGACGGGGTCGTCAGCGTGAACGGGGACAGTGGACGGTCGGCCAGCTACGGCTCGCTGATCGGCGGTAAGCAATTCGAGCTGACACTGAGCGAGACGGCGAAACGGAAACCTCAACGAGAGTGGACCGTGCTCGGCACGTCGGTGCCGCGCGTCGAGGTTCCGGCGCTGCTCAACGGCACGTTCGAGTACGTCCACAACGTGCGCGTGCCTGGCATGTTGCACGGCCGGGTCGTACGTCCCGCGTCGATCGGCGCGACGCTGGTCGGCGTCGACGAGAGCTCGGTGCAAGATGCGCCTGGCCTCGTCAAGGTGGTCGTCCGCAAGAACTTCGTCGGCGTCGTGGCGGAGAAACCGTGGCAGGCGGTGCAGGCCGCGAATCGGTTGAAGGCGTCATGGAGTGACGGCCCGACGCTCCCGCCTCACGCTACGTTCTACGAGTATCTGCGCAAGCACACCGCCACGCGCGACACGCTGCTGGTGGATTCACGTGACGTCGACGCGCAGCTCGGCAAAGCGACGACGGTGGTCAAGGCGACGTATCTACATCCGTATCAGATGCACGGATCGCTGGGCACGTCGTGCGCCGTCGCCGACGTGCACCCCGATCGCGCGACGATCTGGTCGCCGACGCAGAGTCTCTACGCCCAGCGGGCGACCGTCGCTCGGATCCTCGGCCTGCCTCAGGACAACGTCCGCGTGATCTACCGCATGGGCTCGGGATGCTATGGCCTCAACGGCGCGGACACGGTCTCGTACGACGCCGCAATCATGTCGCAGGCGGTCGGCAAACCGGTGTGCGTGCAGTTGATGCGCGCGGACGAGATGGGGTGGGAGAACTACGGTGTGCCGTTCGTGATCGATCAGCGGCTCGGACTCGATGCCGGCGGCCGCATCATCGCCTGGGATTACGAAGCGTGGTCCGCCGAGCTCGGGGGCCGGCCCTCTGCCACGCCCGGGAGCGTCGTCTCGGGCATGCTTGCCGGATTCGATCCGCCTCCGTTCACGCCGCGGTCGCCGGCGCCGCCGCCTTCAGGTGGTCTGCGCAACGGACGGAACGACGCGCCGTCGTACGTCGCGGGAGTCGTCGATGGCGTGTCCGGCGGCACCGGTACGATCGCCAGCGAGCGGGTGCTCACGCACATCGGCCGATCTCACCTCTTCACTGGCCCGCTGCGCTCTCCCAACCGTCTACAGAACACGTTCGCGCACGAGTGCATCCTCGACGAGGCCGCCGCCATCGTGAAGGCCGATCCCGTTGCCTACCGCCTCCGGCATCTGAAAGACCCACGGCTCAAGGACGTCGTGCAGGCCGCCGCGAAGATCGCGAGCTGGGAATCGCGGCCGTCGCCGAAAGCACGGCACAGCCCTTCCGGCTGGGTCTCGGGCCGTGGCATCTCCTGCGTGCTGTACGAAGGCGACAACGGCTACGGCGCGCTCGTCGCCGAGGTCGACGTCAACCAAGACAGCGGCGACATCCGCGTGACCCGGTTCTTTGCGGCATCGGACTGCGGACCGATCTCCAACCCGGACGGCTTGACCAATCAGCTCGAAGGCGGTGCGCTCCAGGGCATGAGCCGCGCGCTGCTCGAAGAAGTGGTCTGGGACGATCACAAGATCACATCCGTCGACTGGCGAAGCTATCGGAGTCTGTCGCTTGGATCGGACCTGCCTCCAGTCAAGGCCGTGCTCATCAACCGCTTCGAAGGCAAGGCCATGGGCGCCGGCGAGACCATCATCACGCTGGTCGCGGCGGCCATCGGCAACGCCATCTTCGACGCCACCGGCGCGCGCATCCGTCAGGTACCGTTCACGCCCGAGCGTGTCAAGGTTGCCCTGAACGCGCGCGCGTAGGGCGGCAGGTGTAGGGGCGGCTCGCGAGCCGCCCCTACGGCCATACCGAACGGCGATCCCCGACCGCGATTCCCGAGGCGATCCGACGGCGATTCGTCGCTGCGGTAAGATCCCGCGCGAGGAATCTCTCATGTTGAAACGATGCTTTGCGCTCATTGGCGCTATCTGCCTACTCATCTCCACGGGATCGCTGCACGCACAGCAGGCGCAGCGACCCGGTCCCATTCCGTCGATCGACGACCGTACCAACGGTCTGCGGAAGATCGATGGCTACTTTCCCTTGTACTGGGACGAACGCAGCGGCTCGATGTTGCTCGAGATCCCACGCGTCGACACCGACTTCCTGTTCTCCACAGGGCTGTCGGCGGGCCTCGGGTCCAATGACATCGGCCTGGACCGCGGCCAGGGCGGCGCCGGCCGCATCGTCCGCTTCCAGCGCGTGGGCCCGCGTGTGCTGCTCGTGCAGGGGAACCAGTCGTTTCGATCGAGCAGCAAGAATCCGCTCGAGCAGAAGTCGGTCGAAGACTCGTTCGCGAAGTCGGTGCTCTGGGGCTTCACCGTCGCGGCTGAATCCGGCGGCCGCGTGGTCGTGGATGCCACCGACTTCTTCCTGCGCGATCTGACGAACGCCGCGGGGCGGCTGCGGCCGGGCACGTATCGCGTCGACCGGACGCGCAGCGCGTTCTTCCTGCCCAATACGAAAGGCTTTCCGAAGAACACCGAGATCGACGTCACCCTGACGTTCGTGAACGAGGCGACGGGCGGCGGCGGTGGCGGCGGTGGTCCGGCGCAGGGTCCCCAGGCGATCGGCGCCGCCGGCGGTGGCGGCGGCGGTGGGTTCGGAGGCGGCGGGTTGTTCACGGGAAGCGTCGCGAGCGTCACGCCCTCGGCCGACGCCGTGACGTTGCGCGAGCACGCGTCGTTCGTGGAGCTGCCGGACGGGAACTTCAAGCCGCGCATCGACGACCCGCGCGCGGGATACGGCGGCCTCAGCTTCGTCGATTACAGCGTGGCGATCGGCGAGCCGATGGTGATGCGCTACATCCGTCGTCATCGTCTCGAGAAGAAGGATCCGGGCGCCGCCATGAGTGAAGCGGTGAAGCCGATTCAGTACTGGGTGGATTCCGGCGCGCCGGAAGACGTGAAGAAGGCGCTGGTCGAAGGCGCGGCGTGGTGGAACCAGGCGTTCGAGGCCGCGGGGTTCCGCAACGCGTTCAAGGTCGAGGTGCTGCCCGACGGCGCCGATCCCATGGACATCCGCTACAACATGATCAACTGGGTCCATCGCTCGACACGGGGCTGGAGCTCGGGCGGCACCGTCTCGGATCCACGCACCGGCGAGATCATCAAGGCCACGGTCACGCTGGGATCGCTGCGCGATCGTCAGGACTACATGATCTTCGAGGGCCTGCTGTCGCCGTACACCAACGGCAACGAGAAACCGGCGGTGCTCTACGAGACGGCTCTGGCGCGCATTCGCCAGCTCTCAGCCCATGAGGTCGGCCACACGCTCGGCCTCGGGCACAACTACTACGACAGCGGCAAGGGGTGGATCTCGGTAATGGACTACCCCCACCCGCTCGAGAAGCTGAAAGAGGACGGCACGATCGATCTCTCCGAGGCGTATCAGGCGCGGATTGGCGAGTGGGACTCGGTCGCGATCAACTACGGCTATCGCGAGTTCGCAAAGGGTGCCGACGAGAAGCAGGAGCTGACGAAGATCCTCGACGCGGCGTGGGATCAAGACGTTCGGTACTTCACGAACCAGGACACCGATATTCATCCCAAGTCGGATCAGTGGTCCAACGGCATCAATCAAGCTGACGAGTTGACCCGGCTGATGAAGGTGAGGCGCGCCGCGCTCGATAGAATTGGCGAGCGGACGATTCGCACGGGCGCGCCGATGACGACCATCGAGGAGCCGTTGGTGCCAATCTACATGTACCACCGCTATGCGGTCGAGAGTGCCTCGTCGATGATCGGCGGTCAGGACTACGTCTACGCGATGCGCGGCGACGGCCGGACGCCGACCAAGTGGGAGTCGGCGGCGAATCAGCGCAAGGCGCTCGAGGCGCTGGCCGCGACGCTGAAGCCGTCCGAGTTGACGATTCCGAAGGCGCTGCTGGGTCTCATCCCGCCACGGCCGCCCGGCTTCGGCATGCATCGCGAGCTGTTCCCGCGCACCACCGGCGAAGGGTTCGATCCGCTGGCACCGGGCACGATCGCGGCGGACGTGACCATCGGCTTCCTTCTGCAGCCGGATCGGGCCGCGCGCATGGTCGCGCAACATGCCGTCGATCCGACGCTGCCCGGACTCGAGGACGTCATCGATCGCTTGACGAAGGCGACGTTCGATGCGGTCACCGCGTCACCGTACGAAGCGGAGGTGCGGCGGGCCGAAGAGCGCGTACTGGTCGATCGCGTGACGTGGCTGGCGACGGCCGCGCCGAACGCCCAAGTGCGCGCGCTCGCCTCGCTGAAGTTGCAGAAGCTCGCGGCACGCCTGCGCGTCGTCACCGGGAAGTCCGACGCCGATCAGGCGCAGCACACGCTGCTTGCTGCCGACATCAAGCGCTTTCTCGAGCGTCCGGCTGAAGTCGCGAAGCTGATGCCCACCTCACCCGCGCCGCCGGGGGCGCCGATCGGCGATCTGGGACAGCACTGGCTCGCGTCACCATCGTGGGTCAGCGGCCATGGCGGGTGCGTGTGGGACGAGACGTCGTCGAGCGCGTGGCTGTTCTATCAACCACCGTTCTGAGGCATGAAGGGGCGGGAAGGGTGCGGGGCGCCGTCGCATGATTCCGATCACCAGCACGCTCGTGCTTGACGAGCGCCACATCGAAGAGCGCTTCGTTCGTGCCTCAGGTCCTGGGGGTCAGAACGTCAACAAGGTCGCAACCGCGGTGGAACTGCGCTTCGACATACGCGCTGCACGACTGCCGGCGGACGTGGAGGCGCGGCTCATCGCGCTCGCGGGGAGCCGGGTCAGCACCGATGGCATCCTCCTGATCGACAGCCGGAGCCATCGCACGCAGGCCCAGAATCGCGAGGAAGCACGGGCGCGGTTGATTGCGCTGCTACAGCAGGCGTCTCGACGCCCCAAGTCCCGCCGGCCGACGCGTCCGGGTGCCGGCGCGCGCGAACGCCGACTGATGACGAAGAAGCTGCGCGCCAGGATCAAGGAACAGCGCAGCGGAGGGCGTCGAAGCGACGACTGACGCTGACGCGGCTGGCCGATGCGAGAGAAATCCTGTAAGGCACGGGAGCGGCCGCGACCGCTCCTGTGTTTCACATCGCGATGCTACTGGCAGACCGCCGAGAGGTACGCTCCGACTGCTGCTTCGATCACGCCACCAGTGATCTCGTACGAGAGGCGGTCTCCCGCGACGATGGTTGTGGTGTTCACCAAGTGCGTGCAGGTTGGCGCGCCACTTGATACCGCGCACGTGAGACCCGTCGAAACGCCGTTGACACGGAACGTGATCGTGCGAGCCACCGCGGTCCCTGTCAGGTCAGCACGAAGATTCCGAACGGTGCAGGCTGCCGGCAACGTCTGCTCTCTAACCTGGCGGTTCTGTAAACATCACTCCGCGGTCGCCTGGCAAGGGAGGCAGGCCTGAAGGCCTGCGCTACGTACTGCTAAAGAACGCCTTTCGCAATCGTACGAATGAGGCAGGCCTGAAGGCCTGCGCTACGTACCCGCTGGGGGAACGCCTC
>DAINCF010000099.1:0-16724 GCA_036732565.1 Vicinamibacterales bacterium | reverse complement strand
GAGAACAAATCGATGCCACCGAACCGCTCGGCGCCGGCCGCGATGGCGGCCGGCGAGCGCCCCACCTGTTCTTCGCGCGAGATCTCGACTTGAATCGGGTACGGGATCTCGATGCCGCGCCGCGTGAAGATGTACCAGATGGCGCTGCGGATCTGATCGCGCGCCGGCTCGTGCTGCTCGTAGTCGTCGATCCAGAAGCGCACTCTGTAGACGATCGACGAGGCGGCGAAGTCCTTGAGGATGATGTCGGCGGGCGGATCCGCCAACGCGAGCGGCGCGTGGGCGATGGCTTCTCGAATGGCCGCCTTCACGAGGTTCGGCGCCGACTGGTACGCGACACCGACCTCGACCTCGATCCGTGTGGGAATCGACGGCTCGGAGTAGTTGAGGATCGGGTCCTTGGCGATGATGCTGTTCGGCACGATCACGAACTGACCGGCCTCGGTCCTGAGCTTGGTCGCGCGCCACGTGATCTCGGCGACCTGCCCTTCGCGATCGGCCACCGCAATCCAATGGCCAACGCGGAACGGCTTGTCGATCTGGATCGCCAGGCCCGCGAAGAAGTTGCCGAGCGTATCCTGCAACGCAAAGCCGACGATGACCGCGCCCACGGCGGACATCGTGAACAGTTGGTCGCGCATCAACACCGTCGCCACGACGGTGAAGAGAGCGATGATTGCCACGTCCTGCGCGATGGCCGGGAAGCGATCCGATGCGCGATGCTCGCGCCATGGGTTGACGAGCAGCGCGACGACGAGATTGATGACGGCGAGGACGAGGAGCAGCCGCGCGATCGACCCGACCGCCTGCGCTTCAGGAATCGCTTGTGTGCTCGCCGCCCCGAGCGCGAGGAAGGCGACCAGGAGGTAGGCGGACAGCCGCAGGCGTCCGCGCAAGAACCGGCTGTGAATGCCGACGAGGCAGCCGAGCGTGATGGCCAAGGCCACCACGCCCGCGATCAGGAGGCCGTTCGTCTCGAGACTCATTCGGCTGTCGATCGACTACGCGCCCGTGAGCCCGCCCTCTTTCTTGAATGCGGAGAGGTCCTCGGCCGTGACGGTCACCGGCACCGGCTTCGGGTTGCCGCTGCCCTTCACGTCCTTTTCGGGGTCGAGCCCGCGCGCCGACGCCGATCCGGTCGTCTGCGCCTGCTTCTTCTCGCCGCCGCCCGCGTTCATCAGACGCCCAAGGCCAAGACCGCGCTTCTTCGGCTCTTCCTTCTTCTCGCCTTCCTTGGCGGTCTCCTTGGGGTCTTCCTTCTTCGCGTCCGATCCGCCTCCGGCCAAACCCGCGGAGCCGGCTTCGACGGTCGCTATCTCGGTGAGCGGCGTCGGCTCGTAGGTGATGAACTTCTTGTAGCGATCCTCGAGCGTGGCCTTAGCCACGAGCTTCTGCGAGGCGATGGCCTTGGTCAGGTTCGAGAGTCGCTCGTCCATCTCGGGGTGAGACGCGAACAGCCCCCGCTTCTCGGTGGACCCGGAGTTGCGCTCCTTGATGCGGGTGAGGAACTCGCCCAACCCTTGCGGCGCGTATCCCACCTTGTTGGCGAGCGCGATGCCCATCTCGTCACTCTCGTGCTCCTCCGCGCGGCCGAACCCTTTGTCGACGATGTTGTCGTAGGTCGCCGTCACGGCCCGCTCGAACAGGCCGGCGTTGCCCGACAGCGTCTCCTCCGCGCCCATTTGGACGGCCTTGCTCTTCTGAATGGCTTTGATGGTGTGCTTCTCGGCGACGTGCACCAGCTCGTGACCCAGAACGCCAGCCAGCTCCGCCTCGGATTTCAACAGGCCCAGCGCGCCACGGGTGATGTGCACGTAGCCGCCGGGCGCGGCGAACGCGTTGACCGAGCCGACGTCGAGGACGATGAACGTCCACGGGAGATTCGGACGCGAGCTGGCCTGTGCGAGCACGCTCCCGACGAGCGTGACATAACGATGGACGGCCTCGTCCTGCACGACGCCGTAGCGATCGCGAATGCGCTCGCTCACCGCCGCGCCCAGCTTCTGCTCTTCCTCGTCCGTCATCTGCAGTTCGCGAAATTGCTGCGCGCGCTTGATGGCACCGCCGATGCCACCGAACTGCTCCGCGTCGTCCGCACGCGCGGGCGCCGCCAGCAGCAGGGTCATGGCCACGCCGATTGCGAATCCGTGTCGTGCTCGTTTCATCCTTTGACCTCGAAAATCGCGACCGGACGCGATTTTCCTTTCACCGTGACTTCACCAAGCGGGCGAATATCATATCGCCCCTTCAACTGTACGCGCGTCGCCTCGCTGATGATGACGCGCGAGCCGTAGTCTTTGTTCAGCGATTCGAGCCGAGCCCCGAGGTTCACGGCGTCGCCGATGACCGTGTAGCTCATGATGGTGACGGAACCGATGTTTCCGGCCACCATTTCGCCGCTGTTGATGCCGATCCCGATATCGAGCTGGGCGCGGCCCTCGCTGGCCCATTGGCGATTGAGGTCGTCCAGGGCCGCCGACATCGCCAACGCCGCCTGCACCGCGTGCTCGGCGTGATCCGGGTCGTCCAGGGGCGCGCCGAAGAGCGCCATCACCATGTCCCCAACGAACTTATCGAGCGTTCCGCGGTTGTCGAACAGGACCTGCACCATGCGGGAGAAGTACTCGTTCAACTGGCCAACGACGTCCTCGGGCTCACCCTTCTCCGAGAGCGCGGTAAATCCGCGCACATCCGAGAACAGCACCGTCATCGTCCGCCGCGCGCCACCCAGGGCGGCCCGCGATGGGTTCGCCATCAGCTGGTCGTAGACATCCTTCGAGACGAAGCGCGAGAACAGCTTCTTGACTTGCCGCTTCTCGCGGCCCTCCACGAAGTACTGCCACGCCAGATCGCCGACGAACGCCAGCGCCACGGCGCTCAGCGGCGTCACCAGCGGCGTCCAGAGTCCGCGCGCGAAAACCTGCACGCTGCCGAACCAGAGGGCGACGCCCATCGCGGCAGCCAACACCCCTGTGATCCACGCCGGCACGAACGCACCAACCAGGCTCACGACTAGTGTGGCGACGGCCGCGATCGTGACACCCGTCAGCCAGCTCGATGCCGCGATCGAACGGTCGTGCAGCAGGCCGTCGATCACGTTGGCATGCACCTCCGCACCCGGCATCTGGCCTTCGCGAAACGGTACCGTGAAGTTGTCGATGTGCAGCCCCTGCGCCGAAACACCCACCACGACGATGCGGTCTTTGAAGGCAGCCGGGTCGACAACCGGTGTTTGCTCTTCGAGGAGTTGCTGTTCGGAGTAGAACAGATCGTAGAACGAGTGCGATCGAAACGAGGGCTGACCCGACGGGTTGAGCGTCGGGCCGCGGTAGGGGACGAGCGCTCGGCAGACCCGCGCGGCGGGGCCGTAGTAGTCGGGAACGGTTTCCTCGATGAGCGGCAGACGCGCGCCGGCAATCACCAGCCCCTCACCTGACCGCTGAACGGCGCTTGGCCCGCCGTCGCGCGCCGCGAGGGCCGCCGCGACCGCCAACGAGGGGACCACGCGGGGACCGACGTGAATGAAGGGCGCCGTACGTCGCAGCATCCCGTTCTCGATCGGCACGAAGCTGTGACCGACCGCGAACGCCGCGCTCGCGAGCGATGGGAACGGCGGCGTCAGCACTGGACGCGTCTCGGTGCAGTCGCTCACGTCGAACGATTGATTGAGCGATGGGATGCCGTCGAGCGCCGGTTGAATCGCGTTCGTCGGATCCACGAGCTCGGCGCTCGCCGCTTCCGCGGCGTAGATCACATTGCCGGCGTTCTTCGTCGCCTCGACCAGCGCGCGATCGGATTCAGCGCCCGTCCACTCATCGTCTCCGTAAGTGAAGCGCTGCCGATCCGCTTCCGCGAACAACACGTCATACACGATCACGCGTGCCGGTGCGCGTGTCAGATACTCCAGCAGCGTGGCGTGCACGACACGAGGCCACGGCCATCGGCCCACGACCGGCTCCAGCCTCCGAATGCTGTCATCGTCGATCGAGACGAGGACGATGTCGGCGGCGGGTTCAGCGGGCCGTGCGGTGACGTCGAGTCGAAGGTCGTAGGTGGCGAGCTCCATGCGCTGCACGAACGGCAGCAGCGAGAGCAGAAGCGCGACCGCGAGGGCGCCCGCGCCGAGCGCGAGCCCGATGAGGAGTTTTCGAACCGTGCTCAGGGCGGTCGTCAGCGCTCAGCAGTATAGCGGCTACCGAATCGTTACGGTATCCGGGCTCGAAGCGGGCGTCACTACGCGATCAGGTGGTAATCGCCTTCGACTCACCGAAGTTACAGCACACGCGGACGACTGATGAGCTCGGTCCGGCATCGGTTCGGATATGGTGGAGAAATGGAGTTCAGAAAGCTCGGTCAAAACGGTCCCCGAGTCTCGGCACTCGGTCTTGGCTGCATGAGCATCGGGATCGCCGATGTCTACACCAGCAGTACGCAAGACGATGACGCGGCAGTCGCACTGATTCATCGCGCGCTCGATCTCGGCATCACCCTTCTCGATACCGCCGACATCTACGGCGTGTCGGAGCTTCAAGTCGGCAAAGCGATTCGCGGCCGGCGCGATCAGGTCGTGCTCGCCACCAAGTTCGGCTTCACGTCGAGCACCTCCAGCGGCCCCCGGAGGGCGGACGAGATCGACGGAAGCCCCGAGCACGTGCGCGAGGCGTGCGACGCATCGCTGCAACGGCTTGGCGTCGATCACATCGATCTCTACTATCTGCATCGCGTCGATCCCAAGACGCCGATCGAAGACACCGTCGGCGCGATGGCGGACCTCGTGCGCGAAGGCAAGGTCAAGCACCTCGGCTTGTCGGAGGCCAACCCCGACACCGTCCGTCGCGCCCATGCCGTTCATCCCATCGCGGCGGTGCAGACGGAGTACTCGTTGTTCACGCGCGATCCCGAACTGGCGCTGCTGCCGGCACTCCGTCAACTGGGCATCGCCTTGGTGGCGTACAGCCCGTTGGGGCGTGGGTTTCTGGCAGGTCGCTTCCGCTCGATCGACGATTTGGCGCCGGACGACTGGCGGCGCGGCAATCCTCGATTCCAGGGTGAGAACTTCACGAAGAACCTCGCGCTGGCCGATGGCCTCCGTAAGATCGCCGTGGAAAAGGGCCGCACGCCGGCGCAGCTCGCGCTGGCCTGGCTGCTCACGCGGAACGACGACGTGATTCCGATTCCGGGCACGAGCAGCATGGAGCGGCTCGAGGAGAACGTGCACGCAACGGACGTCCGGTTGTCGCCGTCCGATCTCGAGCGGATCGAACAGGCCTCACCGAAGGGCATGGCTGCGGGCGCGCGCTACGACTCAGCCATGATCGGCTTGGTCGACGGGTAGCGGCGCGTTGCGCGCCTTATCGCATTCCTCGCAGTGTGCGTCCGGCTCGTGAAGGAACACGAGCGGATCCTTGGCAAGCTGCTCGACCGCGACCCGGACGACATCGCGCGATCGCATCAGGCGCGCGGTTGCGTTGCCAACGCGGCCCTCGCGTTGCCGATCGGCGCCGCGCAGCCACTCATCGACCAGCGCAAAGCGTACGCAGCAGTGATCGTTTTCCAAGTAATCGACGCGAGTCGGGCGGCCGTTCTCGAGGACGGTGCAGTGTTTCGGCACGCCGTACGGCACGCGAGCCATGAGCTCGGCGAGATGGACGGTCGTGTTGGCGTCGTGACCGACGCCCAGCAACAGGACTTGCCCATCCAACTCATAGACACGCCCAACCGGACTCTCGAGGCGGTGCGGCGGCAACGGCAGCGGATCCGCGGTGATGCGCGAGGCGTGCGGGCCCAGCGCCGCGAACGCAAAGACATGGTTGCTGCGTAGCACGTTCGGGAGCCGCCAGAACGTGTCCGCCGTCACGCCAAGATCTGCAGAAGCGGTCGTACTCCGCGCGTCGAACGGCGCAGCGTCGTCGCCGGTCCACGATGGCATGACGATCGTTCCCTTGGGACCAAGCGCCGCACCGAACGCGTCGATCACACCCGACGGACCACCTTCCACAGGGCGTATCGCCCGATACGACATGTGCACGAGGAGCACGCCGCCCTCCTGCACGCCCAGCGTTCGCAGATCCGCGGCGAGCGCCGCAGGACTCACGGGTTCCATGCTTCGAGTCTACGTTGCGCCGACACGCACCATCGAATCACCAGCTGATCCATTCAAGTCGCTACAACTCATCACGGTGACGAATTGTTGACTTCATGGGGTCAGTGGTGCGAGTCTCCACTGCCCCTCAGTACTATCGGCGATAGGAGAACCACGATGCGGAAGCCCCTCTTCATCGCGGCGCTGACCTTTCTGGTCGGGCTGCTCGTGCTGTCGTTGGTCCCTTCACCATCCACGCTCCCATTCACACAGCAGGAGGACGAAGTCGAGGGCGAGGTGCCCCCCGCCCTGGCGCGCAAGCTGGCACGGATGCAGGCCTTTACACCGGATATCACCGCCGCTCTCGAAGGTGAGTATCGCGGCGCGGCCGAACAGGACTGGCTCGAGCACTCCACGCCCGGCATCGACATCCCATTCTTCGCGTTCGCGGGAGCGCACAAGAGTTGGAGAGACGTCAAGGAGCGCGGGGACGACACACCCGCCGGACGTCGCGGCGGTGGGTGGACGCCGCTCGGACCTGTTCATGGATTGGGTCTCTTCAACCAGCACCGCGACCGATCGGTGTACAACGCCGGCACCGAGAACTTCAGCGGGCGCACGATCGCGGCGGAGATCGATCCGAGTTGCCGGCCAGGTGATTGTCGACTGTGGATTGGCAACGCCAACGGCGGCGTGTGGATGACCGAGGACGCGTTGGCGCGGGAGCCCAGGTGGACGTACATCTCTGAGAGCTTCGAGCACAACAACGTCGCCGCCCTGGCCCTCGATCCCAACGACGAAGGATCGAACAAGCTCTGGGCGGGAACTGGCGAGCCCAACGCGTGCGGCAGTGGCTGCACGGCGGGCGTCGGGCTCTACTACACGAGAGACGGCGGCAGGAGGTGGTTCGGCCCCATCGCACCCGAGCACTTCGCCGGTCGCGCGGTCGGGTCGATCGCGGTGCAGCCGGGGAACTCCGACGTGGTCTTCGCCGCGTCGGGACGAGGCGTGCTCGGCGTCTCCAACACGTGCTGCGGCGGGGCTGACGCGCTGATTCCAGGCGCCCCGCATTTCGGTCTCTATCGATCGCTGGACGGCGGCGGGACCTGGACGCTGGTCAGCCAAGGCGCACCCGCGCTCTGCACCTCGTCGACGCCCGATCAGGTGTCGCTGAATCAGACCGCGTGCTCGGCGCGAGGGGCGCGCCGCGTCATGTTCGATCCGGTCGATCCGAACACCGTCTACGTGTCGTTCTTCGCGCGCGGCATCTGGCGATCGAAGGATCTCGGAAACAGCTGGGAGCAGATTCTGCCGCGGATCGGACCGGCCACCGGCACCGCCGAACGCGCGGAGTTCGATGTCGTGCAACTCGGCGGCGAGACCCGCATGTACGTCGGTGTCGGCGGCGGCGGGATCGTGGCGCACTTCCGTCGCCACGATGCCGTGCGCAACACGCCGGCCGCGAGCGTGGCAGCGACGTGGAACGTCTTGACGAGCGTCACGGCCAACACGCCTGGCTATTCCAGCTTCGGCTACTGCGACGGCCAGTGCAGCTACGACAACTACGTCTACGTGCCTCCCGGCGCGGGTCCGGACGTCGTCTACCTCCTCGGCGACAACGAGTACGGTGAGAACGACTACGTGTTCGGCCGATCCAATGGGCGGGCGGTTCTGTTGTCGACCAACGCCGGCGTGCACTTCACCGACATGACCGAGGACGCGTCCGATGACGTGTACCCGACCCAGCTCCACCCCGATCATCACGCGCTGGTCACCAACCCGAACAACTGGCAGCAGTTCTTCGACTTCGGCGACGGCGGCGTGGCCCGGTCCAATGGTGTCTTCGTCGATGAGTCGGGCGACTGCGGCGGCGCCAAGCAGATCACGGATCCAGGACGCCTGGCGTTCTGCCAACTCGTGCTCTCGCGCGTGCCCGAACGGATCGACGCCATCAACAAGGGCTTGAGGACGCTTCATTTCTACGAGATCGAGTACAGCAAGCACGACCCGGACATCATCGCCGGCGGCACCCAGGACAACGGGTCGTGGGAGACGCGCGGCGGCACCACCTGGACCAACGTCAACATCGCCGACGGCGGCCACAACGCCTTCGACGCGCTCGGCGGCAATCCTACCTTCCGGCTGACGGCGTGGCAGGGCGGTCAGCTGGAAGCCAGCTTCACACCGCAGGACCAGGAGGACATCACCTGGATCTCCGACAACCTGTTCGTGTTCTATGGCGGTGAAGGCGTGCCGTTCATCGGCAACGCAATCACCGATCCGGTGACGCCAGGATGGATTTGGACCGGCCGCGAGCACGTCTTCCGCTCGCGCAACTACGGCCTCAATCCCGCCTTTGCGCGCGAAAAGGTCCTGGAGCACTGCAACGTGTGGACTGGGGATGGCGACATCGACGAGAACGGCGTCTATCAGCCGGCCATCGATCTGTGCGACGACTTCCGGCCGCTCGGTGATCCCGGGGTCGCGGGACGGCTGACGCAGACCGGCTACGGAGCCGATCGCACGGGCGGCCACGTCGCGGTCGTCGAGCGCGGCAAGAACGACACTTCCACACTGTGGGCAGCGACCAGCGTCGGCCGCGTGTTCGTGTCGAAGAACGCGGACGCCAACGACCCGACCACCGTACAGTTCGTCCGCGTCGACTCACTCGCGACGAACGATCCACCACGGTATCCCACCTCAATCTTCGTCGATCCGAAGGATCCGAACCACGCGTGGATCACCTACAGCGGCTTCAACGCCAAGACGCCCGACACACCAGGGCACGTGTTCGAGTTGCGCTATGTGCCGGCCTCGGGAGGCAACTCGGCGAGCATCATCTTCGAGAACCTCGAAGGTCACAAGAACCACGCCTACGGTGACATCCCCGCGCAGGCCATCGTCGTGAGCGACAAGGGCACGTTGTACGTCGCCAACGACTTCGGCGTCGTGCGGCGGCGCAAGAACGCACCCGGGTGGCACGACACCGCGCCGGGTTTGCCGAACGTGACCGTGGCCGATCTCGTCCTGGTACCGGAGCGCGGCGTGCTCTACGCCGGCACGCACGGGCAGGGCGTCTGGCAGTTGAAAGTCCAGTGAACGCCGCGCGGTCGCGTGTGCTTGAGTCGCCTTGGCCACCGTGGTCTTGGCGAAGGTGGCTCGGGCACACGCAGCGCGCCCCATCAGATCGGCACGCCGCCGTGTAGTCTTAACGTGGAGGCCGCCGACATGAAGGTCGTGCACATCACCCTGCTGTCGAGTTGCGTGTTGGTCGTGGGCTCGCTCGTGGTCGCGGCGCAGGGGCCGCGGCCGGGCGAAATGTCACCCCCCAATGTCTGGGTGCAGAATCGTGGACCCGAGCAGGCGATTCCAGTCGCCCTCGTGGAGCCCCCGCAGCCGATGCGCGTGCAGATTGCGGACCCGTTCTCCGGCCGCGTCGACAACGTCGTGACCGCCAGGGCCTCACGGCAAGCCTGGGAGTACACGCAGGTGCGCATCGGGGCCAACGAGAACGCGGCGGCACTGTTGAACAACGCGGGCGCGGACGGGTGGGAAACGACGGGCCTGCAGATCCCAGCCGCAACCGGCGGCGGAACCATCGTCGTGCTCAAGCGGCCGCGGTGATCCGGCGTCTAGCGAGCGGCCCTGAGCATCGGCACAATCTGTGGTGAGGTGCCCACCTGGATGCTGCCCACGGCCCGGAATCCATGCCGCTGATACAGGGATATGTTTCGCGGGTTCGAGGATTCGAGGTAGGCCGGCACGTGATCGCGATCGCATCGTTCCAGGGCGTAGGTCATCAAGGCATCGCCGAGACCCTTGCCCTGTTGCGCGGGATCGACCCCTATGAACGGCAAGTACCAGTGCGGTTCGCTCGGGTGGAATGTTGCCATCTGCTCGAAGACGCCGAACAGATCCGCCTGAATCGCCGGCGCGACGGTCGTCCCCACGAGCGCGGTCAACCCTTGCTCGTTCGGAGGGATTCCGGGCGGCAACCACAGCGCCGCGCCTGTGCACCCGTCAGTGCAATAAGCGCCGCCGTGGACGAAGGCGTTGCCGCCAAGCGCTCGGACCAGGCTGGGCATGTGCGTCAGGAACTGGCTGGCGTCAGGCCAGGTCCAGCGCGCGGCGGGATCGGCGCCAAAGGCGAGCACAATCGTATCGACCGCACTTGTCTCGTCAACGTCTGCAACGGCTTTGACCATTCGCATTCAACGCTCCTCCGACGACAGGCCGGTCAGACAACAATGCCTAGCTGGCGCATCATCCCCATCTGATCGAACACGTGCTGGAGATCGGGGAACCTCCATAGAAGGCCTTGGCGAAGTTCTCGTGGTCTACAACGGTCATCGGAGGATAGCCAGCGATGTGTGCGACGTAGCCCGATGCGCACAAGTTGCGGTCTGGACCGCCCCTCATCCGATCCTGCGCCTCGAAATCGACGGCCAAGTGCGTTGGTCGCGTCTGCGGACATTCGTCAATCCCTCCCGCGCCGAGGAACAAACTCAATCGTCGTTTCCCGCCGACGTGCGGTGCGGAAGCCACGCACGTACTTGCGCGACCCAGGGGTCGAATACTTCGCTGCGTACGCCTCTTCGATCGCCGTGTGAAGGCGAGCGCTCTTGATACCGACGGCCCTGACGCGCACCTGCCGTTCGCCGACTTGAATCGCACCCAACGGATCCTCGAGAAACGTCCGATACCATCCATCTGGCTTGAGCGTCCACGAGCGCACGAACACCCGGCCGTTGACGACGACGGGCCAGACGCCGATGAAGCGATGCTCGGAGCGCGCTCCAGCGCGAATCCCGAGAATCTTGCTGTCGTCGATGGCCGACACGACCGTGCGCGGTAATCGAGCCGGCATGTGCACGGTCAAGATACACCCGGTCGCGGTCGACCTACACGCGGACGTTGCGTGACAATGAAGAGAATGGTGTCCATGCCCACACCACACGTCAGCACGTTCTTCGGGGCCTGTGCCAGCGGCGATGTCGAGGCGCTGCGCGGGCTGCTCGCCGTGGATCCAGGTCTGGTTCGCATCGCCAACCCCGGAGCGCATCACGCCGACTGGACGGGTCTGCACTCCGCGGCAAGGGGCGGCCATCTGGACGCGGTTCGCGTCTTGCTCGAGCACGGCGCGGATCCCAACGCCCGAGAGGCGGGCGACAACACTTACCCGCTGCACTGGGCGGCCGCGGGAGCGTATCGTGACATCGTTCGCACGCTGCTGGATGCCGGCGGCGACGTGCATGGCATCGGAGACGCCCACGAGCTCGACGCCATCGGGTGGGCGACAGTGTTTCACAAGCCGGATCAGGCATGGGACGCGCTTCACCTCTTGGTCGAGCGCGGCGCTCGTCACCACATCTTCTCGGCCATCGCGTTCGGTGATCTCGCGCTGATTCGGTCACTCGTGGAGCAGAACCCCGAGGCGATCGATCGGCGGTTGTCGCGCTTCGAGGGAAGGCAGACGCCGCTCCACTACGCGATCAACCGGCAACGCCACGACATCTTGAGCTTGTTGATCGAGCTCGGCGCGGATCTCGAAGCCGGCGACGCGAACGGTCACACGCCGCTGGTCACCGCGATGCTGCGCGGCGATCGCGAGGCCACCGGTCGCCTGCACGCGGCCGGCGCGACACCGCCAACACCGATCGCAGGACCCGAGCTCAGAACGGGCATGGCGACATTGGCGGACTCCGTCAAGAAAGGCGTGCCGATGATCGCGGTCCCCGACATCGCGGCCACGCTTGATTGGTACACGTCGATCGGCTTCACCGAGCTGGGGCGGTATGCGGACGATGGCGTCGTGAACTTCGGCATGCTGTCGTTCGGCAAGGCCGAACTGATGCTGCGGCCCGGTCCGAAATCAGAACACCACGACGTGAGCCTCTGGTTCTACACGGATAAGATCGACGCGCTCTACCAGCTGCTCAAGGCGCGACAACTCACCGCCGCCCAAGCCGCGCTCGGCGGCGACGCGCAGGAGCATGAAGGCATCACGTTCGAGGAGGACCTGTACGCCCCGTTCTACGGCGGACGCCAGTTCAGCATCCGCGATTTGAACGGCTATTCGCTGCTGTTCTTGTCGGACAAGTAGCCTACGAACGCTCAGTCGCCTCGCAACGCCATTGCCGGATCGACTTTCGTCGCCCGGCGCGCCGGCACATAGGATGCGACCATCGCGACGAGGCCGAACATGAGCGACACCGCGACGAACGTGACGGGATCCAACGGTGAGATGCCGAACAAGAGGCCCTGAACCAGCCGAGCGCCCGCGGCTGCAGCGAGAAGCCCAAAGGCGATTCCCACGGTGGTGAGAAACAAGCCTTGGCGAAGCACGAGCGCCAACACCTGCGCGCGCTGCGCTCCGAGCGCCATGCGCACGCCGATCTCCCGCGTCCGCTGCGCCACGGCGTAGGCAAGCACGCCGTAGACGCCGATCAGCGCGAGGAAACCGGCGACGCCGGCGAAGACGCCGAGCAACACCGCGTAGAAGCGCTGGCGGGCGATCGAGCTTGCCACGAGCCGTTCCAGAGGCACGATCGCGTCGACGCCCGCGTTGGGATCGACCGAGCGTACGAGCTGACTAATCCGTGGGAGCGCCGCCGCGGCATCGCCGACCGCGCGGACCGCAAACGACAGAAAGCCGATGGCGATGCGATCTTGCCGTTCGATCGATTCGCCCCATCGCTGCTGCAGCGCCAACAACTGACGATAGTCGATGAAAACCTCGGGCTTCGGGTCACGATCCAGCGACGTGTTCCGGACGTCCTCGACGACTCCTACCACCTGCGCCTCGACCGCAGCGGCGTTGCCGGCGTGCCACGCGACGAGTCTTCCGACGGCGCCCCCGGCCCCAAAGAACCGCCGAGCGACCGTGCGGGTGATCACGATGGCGGGCGTTGGGCGACTCCAATCCTCGGCATCGAGCTCACGTCCCTCGAGCACTCGAGCGCCAATGGCAGTGAGGTAGCCTGGACTGACGGCGCGCGTCAGGGGCTTGATCGGATCGCTCCGCATTTCGTCCAGCGATCGACCCGGCGGCACGAACGTGCCGAGGATGATTTCCTCCGGGATGAGAAGCCCTGACCGGGTGAAACCCGCTGCTTCCGTGGACGGCATCGCACGCAAACGGTCGAGTAAGACGTCAATCGTCTGCGTCTTGCGCGCGATCGAATAATCGGGCGGCAGAACGACCTGGAGAGCCACGACCCCGCGCGGCTCGTACCCGCGTTCGACGGTCGAGAGCTTGACGAAGCTGAGCGCCAAGAGGCCCGCGCCGACCAGCAGTACCACGGCCATCACGAGCTGGGCGACGACCAGAGCCGCGCGCAGACGCGACTCTCCCCTTCTCGATCCATGGCCTCGATTCGCCATGACTTGCGTGTGGTTGGCTAGCGATAGCCGCTGCGCTGGGAGCAGGCCGAAGATCGCGCTCGCCATCACCGCGAGGCCGAACGCAACGCCAAACATCTTCGAGTTGATCGCGATCTCATTGGCGCGGGGCAGAATTGACGTGCCAAGGGCGAACCGGAAGATACCGGGTGCGTCGACCGACGTGAGTGCGGTGATCAGCTTGACGCATGCGGCCGCGAGGAGCGCACCGACCGCACCGCCGGCAATGGCCAGCACGAGGCATTCCGTCAGCATCTGACGGACGACCCGCCCACGGCCCGCGCCGATTGCAAGGCGGAGGGCGATCTCACGCTGCCTGGTCGTGCCGCGTGCCAGCAGCAAATTCGCGACATTCGCACAGACAATGGCCAGCACGACGACCACGGCGGCAAGGAACAGGCGCGAAGGGGATCGCCATCCCTCGACGATGACCTCCTTCACCCGCTGCACTTCGAAACGGTGTACGCCGCGAGGAAGCGCTTCCCCGCGCGGCGGCGGCGAGATCTCTTCGCCAATCACGTTGGCCTCTTCAGTCGCGGCCTCGATCGAGACGCCAGGTCGAAGCCGGCCGATCATGACGCCGCTGACGCGCGGCGCCGTCGCATCAGCAGCCGCCAAAGGCATATAGAAGTCAAAACGCTCGATCGGAAACGCAAACGTCTCGGGCAAGACGCCAACGACGGTCACGACGCGCGAAACCGGCGGTACCGTCGTCTGAAACTCAGCTGTGGTGCCGACGACATCCGGACGCGCTTGAAACAGTTGTCGCCACGTGTCGAAGCTGAGCACCACGACATCCGGGTGCGCTTCGTCGCCCGCGTCGAGCGTACGACCGAGCAGCGCTGGCGTGGGGAACACCGAGAATGTGTTATCGGATGCCTGCGCTCCCCATAAACGCGCCATGCCGGCGTTCGTGCGCATCAGGCCCCTCGTGTGCGAGATGGCGACAGTGTCGGACAACGTCCGGCTGCGCGGGCCCCAATCGAGCGCGTCTCGCGCGTTCACCCCATTCGGCAGCGGCGGTCCTCCGGTTCGCGAGCCGACGTTCTCCACCACGCGCACGAGCCGGTCGGACTCCGGAAACGGCAACGGTTGCAGCAGAATCGCGTCGACGACGCTGTAGATGGCCGTCGTTGAGCCGATACCGACGGCGAGGGTCAGAATCGCCACCGTGGCAAAGCCTGGCGATCGTCGCAGCATCCTGATCGCGTACTGGACATCACGAACGAGGTTGTCGAGCCACGGCAGCCCGCGCTGATCGCGAAGCACGTCCATCGCCTGCGATACACCGCCCGAGCGCAGTCTGGCCGCACGCTCGGCCTCGAGACCCGCGCCCGAACGCCGTTTCGCGTCCTCCATGGCGAGCTCGAGATGCGTGCGGAGCTCCTGCTCGAGGTCCTCGTCCGAACGAGTCGGGCGAAGCGTGCTCCAGAGACGCGTGAGCCACTCGCGAAGCGTGGTCATGGGACGCTCCCGCCGCTCAACGACGCTCGCTGAGGAGCGCCTGCATGATGGCGGTCATGCGCTCCCACTCCGCCTTCTCGGTCACGAGCCGTCGTCGCCCTGCCGCGGTAATCGCGTAGAACCGGGCCTTGCGATTGTTGTCGGTGACACCCCACGTGGCGCGCACGAGACCGCGCTGTTCCAGCCGCATCAGGCCCGGGTACAGCGTGCCCATGTTGAGCTGGAGCGCACCTGCCGACACTTGCTCCAGCCGGGCCGCAATGGCGTAGCCGTGCAGCGACCCGAGCGTCGCCAGCGTCTGCAAGATCATCAAATCCAGCGTTCCTTGCAGCACCTCGGTCTTCGGGTCTCTATTGGACATGCAAATGGACTCTATGCCTGCTCCATTTGAATGTCAAATGCAAGAACGCACGCCCCGAACACGCTCACCGCGGCACGGTCAGTTTGCCGTTGCTGACCCACTCCGTCTTCCCGACCGTCACGGTGAGGTCGGTGAAGAAGTTCCAGCGGACGTAGCCGCCGCCGACCGTGCCGCCGAGCTCGCTGTTGTCGCCGAGCGACAAACGGACCACCCCGGCGCCGTAGCCGTAGTAGGGGATCCACGGTTGGCGATCGGGAACGGCCAGGAGCGGATTGAACCCGAGCGCGAGCTCTCGGAAGTGTCGGCCGGCCTCGCCGGCGCGTGTCATCTCCGCCTCGACCGCTTCCCGGCCGCTCGTCGCGCGAACGTCGACGACGCGGCCTTTGACGAAGCGCAGGACGAGTCCGTCGACGGGTCGGCCGTCCCATTGAGACGGCGGAAACGCAATCGTGCCTTCGACGCTCTCTTCCAGCGGCGCGACACGGATGGCACCCGCCGGGAGTTCGATTTCCCGGTCGATCAGGATCACGCCGTCGCGCGCGCGGCTCGCCGACGCGTCTCCGTCCTGCCGATTGACGGGTCGATCGCCAATGCGGAACCGTAAATCCGTGCCCGACGCCGACGTGACGCGCACCTCCTCGCCACGCATCGCGGTTTCGAAGCGCCGTTGGGTCTCGGCGAGCGCGCGGTAGTCGGTCTCGAGCAGCGCCCGCTGATAGAGCGCGTCGATGACAGGACGGACTGGCAGCGGCTGTCCTGGTAGTGGATACGCACTGCCGTTCTCGATCCAGTGGAAATGCACGGTGCGCCCGCGCCCCTCCGTCAACCAGTCCTGCATCGCCGCATACGCCGCGTGCGCAGGTGTCGCGCCTGGCATCATGATCGCCGCGTCGACGTCTTTCAACATGGCCTTGTAGTACTGGCGCGCCGTCCTCTCGGCTTTCTGCAGCACGGTGACGTCCCAACCTGCGGGCACCGGCTCCGGCATGACGTCGATCACGCCGAGATCGATCCCGCCCGCTCTCACCACTTCCCAACGGAGATGTGGCAGCAGCGGCTCGAACATGCCGGGGTGGGCAATCGACAGCACCTTCTCGCCCGGCGTCAGCGCCAACTGTTGGACGAGTCGGCGCGCGATGGCGGAGTAGTCGAGCGTCAACTGCGTCTGCGCGACGCCGACGCGAGGCCATGTGCCGACGACGAACGTGACACCCAACGCGAACGCGACCGGCCGAACAACCGTAAACCGTGAGCGCATAGCGGTCCTCCGTCGACACTGCCCGGCCTTTGGCAGGCCTAAAGGCCTGCGCTACGTACGGCGGTGCGTCGTTCGCACCTGCGTTACGTAATGGGTCAGCGTACGTAGCGCAGGCCTTCAGGCCTTGTATCTCCCAAAACGAGTAGCATCACGCCAGG
>DAINCF010000098.1:0-16768 GCA_036732565.1 Vicinamibacterales bacterium | reverse complement strand
AGATTGGCCTGCGCATGGCGCTGGGTGCGGACGGCCGTCGCGTGCGCGGCATGGTGCTGCGGCAGGTCGGCTGGATGACGTTCATCGGCGGCATTGTCGGTTTGGCCGCCGCGATCGGCCTCGGACAGCTTGCGAAGTCGCTGCTCTATCAACTGCAGGGCAGCGATCCGGCCGCGCTGGCAGGTGCGGCCATCGTCCTCGTCCTCGTTGCGCTGATTGCCGGCTTCATTCCCGCCCAGCGTGCGTCGCGCATCGATCCGATGAAGGCCCTCAGGTACGAATGACACCCTAGACGTCTTGAAGGCGGCGATTCTTCATATTTGAGTCAAAGTCTGACGGCCTTCAAGACGTCTCGCCCCGCCGGAGGCGGGGCCAGAAGACGCTGTCACTAGCGAGGCGACGCCATACCAGCGAGGTTCTTATGGGCAGTCCTGAGGCGAAGCCTCGCTAGCCTTGACGGATTGAATCGCGGTGCGCCAGAGTTAGCGCCTATGACTTCTTCGGGCGCACCCTCCACACTGCTCGGCTTGCTGTCGTCGACACCTGCCGAGCAGACGGCCGTCATCCTCCCCGAACAGAACATCCGCGTGACCTACGCCTCGCTCCGCGCTCAGGTGCAAGCCGTCGCCGATGCGTTGGCGGCGTTCGGGATCAAGCAAGGCGATCGCGTCGGTATCGCGCTCCCCAACGGGCTGCCGACGATCGTGTCGTTCCTGGCCGCCTCGACAGCCGGCACGGCCGCGCCGCTGAATCCGGGCTACAAGGAAGACGAGTTCCGCTTCTACCTCGAAGACACCGGCGCGCGCGTGCTGCTGTTGCCGCCGGAGGGGGCCGACGAGGCCCGTCGTGCCGCCGGCGATCGCGTCCCGATTCTGACGGTCGAGATGGACGCGAACGGTACCGTCCGCTTGCGAGAAGCCACCGGCACCGGCTCGGCACAGCCGCCGAGCGTTGACGATGTCGCGTTGATCCTGCATACGAGCGGCAGCACCGGCCGACCGAAGCGCGTGCCGCTGTCACATGCCAACCTCACGATCTCCGCGGGCAACGTCGCACGCAGCTACGCGCTGACCGCGGACGATGTGTCGCTCTGCGTGATGCCGTTGTTCCATGTCCATGGACTGGTCGCATCGACGTTGGCGACGCTGGCCACCGGTGGCACCGTGGTCGTGCCGAGCAAGTTCAGTCCGCTGTCGTTCTGGCGCGTCGCGCGCGATCATGGCGTCACGTGGTATTCGGCGGTGCCGACGCTGCATCAGTTGCTGTTGGCGCGTGTCGAGTCCGGCGCCGCACGGCCCGCGGGCGCCGAGAAGCTGCGCTTCATCCGCTCGTGCAGCGCATCGCTGCCACCGCAGGTCATGCACGATCTCGAGACGGCGTTCGGCGCGCCCGTGCTCGAGGCCTACGGCATGACCGAAGCCGCGCATCAGATGGCGTCGAACCCGCTGCCTCCCGGCGATCGCCTTCCAGGGTCGGTGGGACCTGGGACCGATGTTCGCATCAGCATCATGGATGGCGACGGCAAGCATCTGGCGCCGGGCGAACGCGGCGAGGTCGTCATTCAAGGCCCCAACGTCATTCGTGGCTACGAGAACAATCCCGACGCCAACGCGACATCGTTTACCGACGGCTGGTTCCGTACGGGTGACCAGGGGTTCCTCGACGCCAACGGTTATCTGACGCTGGTCGGACGCCTGAAGGAGCTGATCAATCGCGGGGGCGAGAAGATCTCGCCGCGCGAAATCGACGAAGTGTTGCTCGCTCATCCCGCGGTGGCCGAGGCGGTGTGCTTCGGCGTGCCGCACGTCACGTGGGGTGAAGAGGTGGAGGCGGTGGTCGTCTTGCGCCCGAGCGAGGGCGGCACGACGATGACGGAAGCGGAGCTCGTCGCGTTCTGCAAGGAGCGGCTGGCCGATTACAAGCGGCCGAAGCAGATTCACATCTCGGACACGATTCCACGCACCGCGACCGGCAAGATCCAGCGGCGCGTGGTTGCGGAAGCCTACTCGCAGAAGACGTCGTGAGGATCGTCATCGTCGGTGCCGGCGCAATTGGCGGGTACATCGGCGCGCGGCTGTGCCGTGCCGGCGCGGACGTCGTGCTCTTGGCGCGCGGACCGCATCTGCGCGCGATGCAGGAGCGCGGCCTCCAGGTGCGCAGCCCGGATGGCGACTTCGAGGTGATGCCGCAGCTCGCCGGTGACCTCGCTTCGATCGGTCCGGCCGATGTCGTCTTCCTTGGCGTCAAGGCGCACAGCCTCACGGCCCTCGCGCCACAGCTCTCGCCGCTCCTCGGGCCGGAAACGGTCGTGGTCAGCACGCAGAACGGGATTCCGTGGTGGTATTTCCAAGGCCATGGCGGCGAGCTCGACGGGTTGCACCTCGAGCACGTCGATCCAGGTGGTGTCATCGCCTCGGCGATCGAACCCAGACGGGTCGTCGGGTCGCTTGCATACTTTGCCGGCGAGGTGGCGGCGCCTGGGGTGATTCAGCACACCGAGGGCAACCGCATCAGCTTCGGCGAGCCCAGCGGTCTGCGCTCCGACCGCATGCGTCGCATCGCCGAGGCGCTGATCGACGCCGGCTTTCGCTGTCCCGTCACGACCCGGTTTCGCCACGAGATCTGGGTAAAGGTGCTGGGGAACGTGGCCTTCAATCCGATCAGCGCGTTGACTCGCGGCACGCTCGAAGAGCTGGTGCGTCATCCCGACACCTCGCGACTCGTGCGTGAGGTGATGGTGGAGACGGAAGCCGTGGCGGCCAAGATCGGGATCGAGCTTCCGATCTCGATCGATCAGCGGATGGCGGGAGCGGAGAAAGTGGGCGCGCACAAGACCTCCATGCTGCAGGACCTGGAGGCGGGACGCCCGATGGAGCTGGAGGCGGTGGTCGGCGCGGTCATCGAGCTTGGCGACCGGGTCTCGGTGCCGATGCCCGCCACGCGCGCCGTGTATGCGTGTGCCAAGATGCTGGACGAGCACAAAGACAGGGTTGGTTTTGCCCCGCCTCCGGCGGGGCGAGAGGTCGGAGTGTCATGAGCCTCGGCAATCGCTGGTTACAGCTCTGCGCGTCGCTGGTTGCGATGATCATGATCGCGAACCTGCAGTATTCCTGGACGCTCTTCGTCAGGCCGCTGCAAACCGACACCGGCTGGAGGCTCTCGGAGATTCAATTTGCGTTCACGCTCTTCATCCTGTTCCAGACGTGGATTCAACCGCTCGACGGCTGGCTGATCGATCGGCTCGGACCGCGATGGTTCATCAGCGCCGCCGGAATCCTGTGCGGCGTGGCCTGGGCTGGAATGGGCTACGCGAAGACGCTGCCGATGCTGTACGCGATGTACTGCGTCGCCGGCATCGGCGCGGCGTTCGTGTACAGCGGCTCGATCGGGTCGGCGTTGAAGTGGTTCAAGGACCGCCGCGGGCTGGCGTCGGGGATCATGGCCGCGGGCTTTGGCGGCGGCACCGCGCTCTTCATTCCGATCATCCAGTGGATCATCGCGTCGCGCGGCTACGAAGCCGCGTTCGTCGCGACCGGCATCTTCCAAGGCCTCGTGATCCTCGTCGTCGCGCAGTTCCTGCGGCATCCGCCGCAGGAGGCGACGGCCGGGAAGGCGTCCACCGCCGGCGCGGCGCGGCAACAGGCGCCGCAGCAGTTCACCACCGGCGAGATGTTGAAGACGCCCCGGTTCTACGTGATGTACGTGATGTTCGTCCTGATGGCGACGGGCGGCTTGCTCGTCACCGCGCAGGCCGGTCCGATCGCGCAGTCGTGGGGATACGCCGCCGCGGTGCTGACCCTCGCGGCGTCGCTCAGTCCGCTGGCCAACGCGGCCAGCCGCATCTTCTGGGGTTGGGCGTCGGACTCCATCGGCCGCGAGACGGCGATGATCATCGCGTTCTTCCTGCAGGCGTTGTGTCTGCTGCTGGTGCTCATCCTCGGCCCGAGGTCGGGTACGTGGTTCGCCATCACCCTCGTGCTGGTGTACTTCACATGGGGCGAGATCTATTCGCTGTTTCCGTCGATGGCCGCTGACTACTTCGGCACCAAGCACGCGACGTCGAACTACAGCGTGCTGTACACCGCGAAGGGCGTCGCGTCGATCATCGGCGGCTGGTTCGGCGCGTTCCTGTTCGAGCGGTTCGGCAGTTGGTCGGTCGGCTTCTACGGAAGCGCGATCATGGCTTTGATCGCGGCCTTCCTCGCGATCGGCTTGCGCTCGGCCGCGGCGCTCCGCCACGCCCCGGTCGGCATTCCGGCGACGGTCAAGTAGATGTTCGACGTGACGGCCCTTGCCCGCGAGCTGATGGACGCGCACGTCAGCCGGCAGATCATCGCCGTGCCTCCGTCAGCGCGCGACACAAGCTTCGATCTGTCAACCGCCTACGCCGTCGAGGCCGAACTGGTGCGGCAGCGTCGCGCGGACGGTCACGCCATCGTCGGTCGGAAGGTGGGCTACGCCAACAAGGCGGTGTGGCGAGCGCTCAAGCTCGACACCGTCGTGTGGGGGCACATGTACGACGACACGGTGCGACACGCGACCAGAAACGCGGCGCTGCTCTCGCTGGCGCGCATGACGTCGCCGAAGATCGAGCCGGAGATCGTCTTCAAGATGAAGTCCGAGCTTGGAGAGGGACCACACGAGCCACCGACCGTACTCGAAGCGGTCGAATGGCTCGCGCTGGGGTTCGAAGTCATCGATTGCGTGTACGCCGATTGGAAGTTTCAGCCGAGCGATTTCGTGGCGTCATTCGGCCTTCACGCGGCGTTGATCGTTGGTGAGCCGGTGCGGGTCGAGGCCGGCATGATTCCGGAGCTCGTCGAACAGCTCGCGCGCTTCACCGTGCGATTGGAGAAGAACGGCGAGCTGGTCGCCGAAGGGGCGGGGAAGAACGTGCTGCGCAGTCCCGCCCTCAGTCTCGGCGAGCTGGCGTCGGCGACCGCGCGCCGCCCGGACGCCGTGCCGCTGGCCATGAACGAAATCGTCAGCTCCGGCACACTCACCGAATCGAAGCCCATCGTGCCGGGCGAGGAATGGAGCGCAACCGTCGAAGGACTCGACGTGCCGACCCTGACGGTCCGGACGACGGAATGACCACGGCGGCAGGCCGCGTCTAGAGACCCGCCGGCAATGAATCTACCGCCCGAGGCCGACGACGAATTCGGCGACCTGATAGGTCGTCGCGAGAAGCTGGTGGTTGGTCGCGGCGGCGGCCAGGGCAACCGCTGCAAGGCCGACGAGGACTCCTAGACCGGCACGCGAGGGTGACGGCAGGGGGCGGGCGTTGGCGAGTCGCCGCACCCGCCGTTCCACGCCGTTCAACCCGACGAGCGCGCTCGCCAGGCGCGGGGCGGGCGCTCCGCTGACGGCCATGCGGGCCACGCGCAACAACACCGAGGCGAGCGCGATCCGCGCGCGACGATCATCGCCCGTGGCGACGTCGTCGGCCGCATCTTCGGCCGCCGCCGACCACGCCGCGGTGAGCTCATGGCCGGTTCGCGTCCAGCGCAGGATGTCCGGACAGCCATCGATGATGAGTCGCTTCAAGTTGTCACGCGCCCTTAAGTGCGCGCGCTCGTGGGCGGCGATGAGGCTCACTTCGTCGGCCGAGCACTCGCCCGCGACCTTCCGGCTGACGACGAGCACGGGGCGGAGGATGCCAACGATGGCGACGAGTGGGTAAGGGATATCGATGAGATGCGCTGGTGTGTCGCCTCGCAACGCCGGCAACGCCGACCCGCGGGCCAGCCACTGTTGACGCAGCCGGCGGGTCAGAACGACCGCACGGAGAATCCTCGTCCCGCCGACGCAGAGGACAACGATCCCCGCCGCGCCGAGCGCCACCAGCGCCGGGCCGGGTTGTTCTGCATCATGAACCGGCTCGAACCGGAGGAAGGCAGGTGCGACGATACCGAGCGTCAGGAGCAGCCCGCCAGCGGCCGGGAGCAGCCGAAGCGCCAGCAGGCGGTTGGCGTCCACCATCGAACGCCGTGCGAGCCGCCACCAGGCGGTGACGGCCGCCGCCAGCAACGTGCTGAGCACGAAGAAGGAGGCAACAGCGACCAGCGCGGCGAGGAGAGGAGCCGTCATCGCTCGTCGCTCCCGGAGCCGTCTCGCTTCTCGCGCACCAGGGTCTCGAGCTCGTCGAGCAGCGCCGCGTCCTTGGCGCTGACAGCGTCTACGAACATCGACATGATCGGGCGGAGCGCGCGCTCGTCGGACTGCATCAGGTCGGCCAGTGTCGCGTGGGCCAGCTCGGACTGCAGCGCCTCGCGCGACGACCGGGGCCAATAGGCAAAGGCCCGCCCCTCTTTGCGCCGATCGAGAATGCCCTTGCGGTGCAACCGATCCAGCGTGGTCATCAACGTCGTGTAAGCGATGGCGGGAAAGTCGCCGTGCAGATCGCGCACGGTGGCCGGACCGACGTGTCGCCAGAGCGCGTGCAGCACCCGCAATTCCAGCGGACCAAAGGCGGCATCGAGAGCGGTCATGACCCATCACAAGCTATCACGAAGAACCGGTAAAGTGATGGGGTGCCGTCCGCGCGCAGCCGCTTTCCGCTTCTGTTGAGCCTGTTCTTTTTCTCAGGTGCCTGCGGGCTCACTTATCAAGTGCTCTGGCTCCGCCAGTTGTCGTTGGTGTTTGGGGTCACGGTGTACGCCGCCAGCACCGTCTTGGCGGCGTTCATGACCGGCTTGGCGCTCGGCAGCCTGCTGTCCGAACGGCTGCTGCGGTGGATCAAGCGGCCACTCGTGGCGTTTGGCGCGGCCGAGATTCTCATCGGCATCGCGGCGGTCGCGACGCCGGTCGCACTCCAGATTGTCACGGGGGCCTACGTCTCGCTCAATCGCACGGCGCCCGACTCGCCAGCGCTGCTGACGGCGGCGAGACTCGTCGGTTCCTTTACCGTGCTGCTCGTGCCGACCATGCTGATGGGCGTGACGCTGCCGTTGCTGAGCGCGTCGCCGCTGGTCTCTGGAACGTTGCACGGCTCGCGCGTGGGCGCTCTCTACGCGACCAACACGGCCGGTGCCGTCTTCGGCGCCGTGCTGACGGGCTTCTATCTGATTGGCGCGATCGGCATGCAGCGCACGTTTCTGCTCGCGGCCGCGGTCAACGTGGCGGTTGGCGTGATGGCGTTCGTCCTGTCCCGGGACGAGGGTCTTCCCAGCAGCCCGTCCGTCGTTCCGCCTGATCGGACTGACGCTCGAGACGTTCACCCGCACCTGGCGCCGACGCCATCTCCCGCTTCTGCGACCGTTCGCGCGGTCTGGATCGTCGTGGCGATCTCCGGTCTGGCGTCACTCGCCCTCGAGATCGTCTGGTTCCGCATCCTCGTACAGTTTCTGAATGCCACCACCTACGCCTTCACCACGATGCTGGCGACTGTACTCCTGGGCATCGCGGTCGGCGCCGCCCTGGCATCGCGCCTCCTTCGTCGCGAGCGCGATTGGGTGCGGTTGCTGGCCTGGGCGCAGATCGGCACGGGTATCGCCGCCGTTGCGTCGATGTGGTTCCTCGGGTGGAGCTATCAGGCGGGGTGGCGAACGGGTAGCACCATCCAGGGATCGATCGCCGCGATCTTGCCCGCGGCGCTGCTGATGGGCCTCAGCTTCCCGGTCGCGCTGAGGATCGGCAGTACGCATCTCGCGGCGAATGACGATCGCGAGGCTTCGGCGAAGAACGTCGGACGCATCTACGCGCTGAACGTGATCGGCGCCATCCTCGGCTCACTCGCCGGTGGGTTCCTGATCCTGCCCGCGCTCGGCACGCGCGTTGCGCTCATCGCCTTGGCGGCGTTGTACGTGGCCAGCGCGATCGTGCTGCTCGTCGTTCATCCTCGGCGGATGCGGCTCGTGCCGGTGATGGTGCTTGCGCTGATCGCCTTCCTGTACGTCGCCGCGCGGGTGCCAGACCCGTTCGACGCCGCCTACGAGCGACGTCATGGCGCCGGCACGCGCGAGATCTGGCGCGACGAAGGCGTGCAGACCGCGGTGAGCGTCCATGGCAATCAGTTCCAGCGCATCCTCTTCCTCGACGGCTTGCATCAGGCGAACGACACCTCCGACATGGTGCGCCTGCACCGCGTGATCGGCCACCTGCCGATGGTGCTCCACCCCTCGCCACACGACGCGCTGGTCGTCGGTCTCGGCGGCGGCGCCACCGCCGGCGCGGTGAGCCAGCACGCCGGCGCCCAGGTGCAGATCGTCGAGTTGTCGGACGGGGTGCGTCAGGCCGCGCGGTTCTTCTCGCACGTCAACTACGACGTGCTCAATCAGCCCAACGTTCATCTCCGCATCGACGATGGCCGGAACTTCTTGTTGCTGACCGACCGCCGGTTCGATGTGGTCACGGCGGACATCATTCAGCCCCACCACGCCGGCGCGGGCAATCTCTACTCGCGTGAATACTTCTCACTGGTTCGCCGCGTGCTCAGCGACGGTGGGCTGGTGATGCAGTGGATCGGCCGTCGCTCCGACAGTCAGTACAAGCTGATCATGCGGACGTTTGTCGAGGTGTTTCCCAATGCCACGCTCTGGTTCGATGGCAACCTCATGGTGGGCAGCGTCGCGCCCCTCCGGCTCTCGCGAGCCGCCTTCGAGGCCAAGCGAGCTGACCCACGCACGCGCGACGCGCTGGACGCGGTCGGCCTCGATTCGTTCGATTCCCTCCGCAGCTGGTTCACCGCCGGCCCGACCGAGCTCCGACAGTTTGTCGGCGAGGGGCCCGTCCTCACCGACGATCAGCCGTTCATCGAGTACCACCGATCACTGCCGGCGAACGATCACGAGGTCGACCTCTCACGGTTGCGGAGCGATGTCCGGGCGTTGGACGAGGGTTCTTAGGTTCTAGGGTTCTCGGTTCGCTGTGGTCTCGACGTCGAGACGCACCGGCTTCTTCAAGTGGAAGCCGGCCTTGTCCTGATACGCCTTGGCCAGCGCGAGAAGCTCCATCTCACGGTATGGCTGGGCGTAGAGCACGGCGTTGGTCGGGCTGCCGGTCTCGCTGAGGCCGTTGGCGAGGTTGATCGCGGGATAGCACGCCAGATTGGCCATGGCGAAGTGCCGCTGGGTGGGCGTCTGCGGCCGTTCGGGCTGCCGCGGCGGCGGCGTGTCGCCCGCGGCTTCCGCCGCGCGGGGACCGGGGCCTCCCATTCCGTTGTTGTTGGAGGCGACGATGTAGACGTCGACGTGCGCCGTTGCCTCGGCCAACTTCGTCATCATCATCATGCGGACCCGCTGCGACTGCAGATACTCGACGGCCGGAATCAGCCGCCCGTTCGGCCGACCGCCGTTGCGCGCCTCCTTCATGCGGCCGGCGCGCGCGTGCCCGTCGAAGAACACCGTCGATTCGACGCCGAGCCCACCCACGTTGACGGCGAACTCCGGCACGCTGATCGGAACGATCTCACCGATGCCCAACATCCTCAGCGTCGCCAGCGTGGCGGCGGCGTTGGCCTTGGCGGCTTCGTTGGTCAACTCGTCGAACGACTCCTTGATGTACCCGACGTTGAGCTTTCGGACGTCGAGCTCCGCGTTCCAGTTGAAGGGCAGATCCGTGACGCTCATGTCGCGGCCATCCGGCTTGGCGATGGCTTGCATGACGATGGCGCAGTCCTCGGCGTAGCGACACAGAGGGCCGAGACGATCCTGCGTCCACGAGAGCGCCATCACTCCGTAGCGACTGATCCGGCCAAAGGTCGGCCGCAGACCGGCGAGACCGCAGCGCGCCGCCGGGCTGAGGATCGAGCCGCTCGTCTCGGTGCCGATGCCGAAGGCCACGCACCCAGCGGCAGTGGCCGACGCGGGACCCGCTGACGATCCGCTCGAACCCTGGGTCGGATCCCACGGGTTCTTCGTCTGCCCACCAAACCAGTTGTCCCCGGACGCCAGCTCGCCCGTCGTGAGCTTCGCGATCAGCACGGCCCCGGCCTCGCGCAGCATCTCGACGACGCTCGCGTCGTAGTCGAAGGTCTGCTCCTTGAACGCCGGCGATCCCCAGGTCGTCTTGAAACCCTTGACCGAGATGATGTCCTTGGCGCCCCACGGAATGCCGTGCAGCGGCCCTTTGTAGCGTCCCGCCGCCATCTCCGCATCGGCACGCTTCGCTTCGGCGAGGCCGTAGTCGTCGAGGAAGGTGACGACGTTGTTCAACTTCGGCTGATAGCGATGCAGCCGCGCGAGATACATCTCGGTCAACTCGACTGACGAGACCTGGCGCGTGCGGATCAACTCCGCGAGATGCCGCACCGGCCAGAACGCGACGTCTTCGAGATTCGTGGGCCGCTTGACTGACGGCGCCGGGCTCAACTTGAACGGCAGCTTCGTCTTGCTCACGCGCAGACCCGGCACCATCGGGCTGAAGTGAAACGGCGGCGAGACGTCGTTCGGGATGTGGATCTTGCGCAGTTCCTCGTAGCGCGAGAGGTTGGTGTTCGCGCTCTCGACCATGCCCTTGCGCTCTTCCTCGGTCAGCTCGATGCCCGACAACCGGAGCGCGTCGGTGAGCATCGCGAGCGTGACCTTCTGGGTTCCGGCATCCTGCATGCGCGCCCAGAGCACGCCCGGCGCCAGCGTCGATCCCAGTCCGATGCCCGCGAAGTGCGCCATGAATCGTCGTCGCGTCTCGTCCAGTGCCGCCATGCCCGATCCTCCACTTCGCCCCGCCGGTGTCGGGGCAACGCCAACCGTGTTCTCGCGAGGCGGAGCCTCGCGAGCATGAGGTGGGCAAGTATCGCTCAAAACGTCCAGAGTGTAGATTCGGCTTCCTCATCGAGTCCATGCGGCCGTGCTTGTGCAGTGTCTGACAGGGGTTCTCGTCACACGCCGTTGGCATGGATGTTGACTATGCCCCTGAACATGGCCCACCGGACGACGACCACGGCGACGCCGCGCGAGGTGGAGCCAACGCGCTTGATGCCGGTGTCGCCCGAGGAGACGGCGCCGGTTCGACACACAGGCCTTCAGGGATACGCGATCATCGTCATCGCCATCATCGTCTCCGTGGCGGCGCTGCGCGAGGCCCGCGATTTCGTCGTCCCCGTGGCAGTGTCGGTGGTGATTGCTCTGGCGCTAGCGCCGGTCGTACGCGCGTTGTCACGTTGGCTCCCGAGAGCGCTCGCCTCGGCGCTGATCGTGCTGACGTTTCTGACTGGGGCTGCAGCGTTGGCCTACAGCACCGCCGACGACATCGCGACAGCAGCCGCAGCGATGCCGCAGTGGAGCCGACAACTGCGCCAGGCGTTGCGGGTGGCCACCGAGAGTCAACAGGGCCATCTCTTCTCGCAGATGCAGCGTGCGATCGACGAGCTCGAGCGTGCGGCTTACGAGTCAACCGATTGGCCGACGCCGCCGAAGGGTGTGACCGCCGTCCAGGTCGTCGAGCCGCCGCTCGACCTACGAGCCTTCATCTTCGATGGATCGCGGGGGCTCGTTGGCATCGGTACTCAGGCGGTCATCGTGCTGTTCCTCACCTACTTCCTGTTGTCGTACGGCCACGTCTTCAAGCGCAAGCTCGTACGCCTGAGCGGCACGCCGCTCTCGCGGCGCCGCGTCACGCTCGATGTCATCGATCAGATTGGCGATCGCGTCGCGCGATCGCTCATGCACTTGCTGACCACGGGCCTGCTGGTCGGACTCACGACCTGGCTTGCCTTGCGCTGGATCGGTGTGGACTACGCGGGGCTGTTCGGGATCGCGGCTGGTCTGCTGAACGCGGTGCCCTATCTCGGTCCCACCATCGTGGCCTTCGCCGCGACGCTGGCGGCGCTCCTGCAGTTTCGCGACCCCGGGACGGCGGCGCTGGTCGGCGGGGTGACGGTCGCGATTACGACCGTCGAAGGCTTCTGGCTGACACCAGTCCTGTTCGGCCGTCTGGCCAACGTGAACCCGGTCGCTGTGCTGATTACCGCGCTGTTCTGCGGATGGCTGTGGGGCAGTGTCGGCCTCCTGCTCTCGCTGCCGCTGCTGGTGATTGTCAGCACGATTGCCAGGTCGGTCGACGACCTACAGCCGCTCTCGGAGCTTCTGGGCGAGTGAGATCCGTGCGTCATCGCACGGGTACCGCTCTTGCTGACGGCGCTCCCTGATGACGATTCTTCCCCCTCTTGTCCTCTTCTCGTGCCGATTGACCATTCTTTTCCTCGCGATCTTGTTGCTCTCAGGTGACACGCGCGGGTCGCGCGTTCAAGCTCAGCAGGGGCCGACGCCGACCGCAACGTTGGCCGCGGCGCCACTCACGGAGTTCGTTGGCGCATCGGATTCCAACAGCCCAGCTGTCTGGGATCTGATCGACGGCCGACCGACGCTGCACGTGGTCAATTCGATCGACGGCCGGGCGGAGCTGAGCGCGGGGCGCAACCATCTCCGCTTGCAGCCGGTGGACGAGGTGAAATTCAGCACGGCCGCCCCGCCAGGAGGCGTGTGGATGGAGGCCGTGATCGAAGACGACGTGGACACGTGGTACGGCTACTACCACAACGAGGTTGCCAGCACGGCATGTCCTGGCGAAAGGAAAGTCGCGCCGCGGATCGGCGCCGCGCGGTCACAGGATCACGGCCGCACCTGGGAGGACCTCGGCCCGATCCTCGAGATGCCCGCGCACCTGATGCACTGCGACACCAGCAACCACTACTTCGTGGGTGGCGTCGGCGATTTCAGCGCGGTTCTCGATGCGGACAAGGAGTATCTCTACTTCTTCTACACCCAGTACGTGGAGCGCGACGGCGGCGTCGGCGTCGCACTCGGGCGCATGCCCTGGGCCAGTCGAGACAAGCCAGCCGGTGCCCTCGCCGTCTGGCACACCGGCGCGTGGCTCCCGGCGCAGGTGTCGACGGTGCCCCGATCGACCTTGATGATCGGGTTTGTCTATGACGTCGCCACGCCGGTCTACATCGCGCAGCATCGATGGGACGAGGGCGACGGGAGAGTGAACGTCTGGTGGGGCCCGTCGGTCCACTGGAATACCTTCCTCGGGTCCTACGTGATGCTGCTCAATCAGGCGGTCTCCAACGAGTGGCAGCAGGGTGGCGTCTACATCGCCTTTCTTCCCGATCTCACGAACCCCAAGACCTGGTCGGCGCCGACACTGCTTCACGAAGGTGGCGAGTGGTACCCGCAGGTCCTCGGCCTGGCTCCGGGCGTGGGGACCGACAAACTGGCAGGTGAGACCGCTCGCTTCTACATGGGTGGGAAGTCGGACTATGTGATTCGCTTCGCCAAGCCGTAGCGAGTTCGTGTGCGGCATGCTCCGAACTCTGCGTTAGACTTGGCGGATGCGTCACCTCGTGAAGTTCACGGTGGTGGTGTGTCTCGCTGCCACGTCGGTGTTGGCGCAAGACACGCCACAGACACGTGCGGAGGCCGAGCGCCTGGCGCGCGAAGAGAAGGCGCGCGCTCCTGTCCCCTACAAGCCGACGGCGTTCGAGCGCGCGATGGACTTCGCGGAAGATCGCGCGGTCTTTCTCTACGATCGCGAAGGCTTCTATCCCAAGCTCGGGTCGTTGAGCGTAGCCAGCGGGTTTGCGGCCGGCGTCGGCTATCGCGATCGCAACCTGTTCGGGTATCGCGGCACCTTTGACATCTGGGCGGCCGGGAGCATTCAACGTTATTGGGCCACCGAGGCGCGATTCCGACTGCCCGCGTTGGCGCGCAATCGATTCATGGTCGAGGGGTGGGTCGGCACCCGGGACAACCCGTCCGACGACTTCTTCGGCCTTGGTCCCGACTCGAACCGAGACGACCACACCAACTTCGCGTTGCGTTCCACGCGCGTCGGTGGCCGCGCCGGGGTGCGACCGGCGCCGGCGCTGCTGCTGGGCGGTGGGCTGGAATACCTGCGCCCGCATGCAAGTGGCGGACGCGACAAGAAGCTCCCCTCTATCGAGCAAGTCTTCGAGGAGCCGGCGGCCCCTGGCTTGAACGAGCGGGTCAACTTCCTGCAGTCCAACGCGTTCGTCGAAGTCGACTACCGACGGCCCCTGAACGCCCGACAGGGCGGCTTCTACCGGCTCGATCTCACGCACCTCGACGATCGCACGCTGGATCAATTCACCCACGATCGCGTGACCGCCGACCTTCGCCAGTACTTTGGCTTCTTCGCCGGTCGCCGCGTCATTGCGCTGCGGCTCTTCACCTCGACGTCGACGGCGGAGGACGGGCGCGAGGTGCCGTTCTACCTGATGCCGGCGCTCGGCGGCAACGACCTGCTGCGGGGCTTCCGCAACTATCGGTTCAGGGGACCGCACGCGATGGTGGCGTCCGCCGAGTATCGCTGGGAGATCTGGAGCGGCCTCGACGGTGCCCTCTTCTACGACGCCGGCAAGGTCGCGAATCGCCGCTCGGATCTGGACTTCAGCGATCTCGAAAGCGCGTATGGCATTGGATTCCGCTTCAACACCGACAACGGCGTCGTCTTCCGTGTCGACGCCGCGTTCGGCAGCCGCGATGGCAAACACCTCTACATCGTCTTCGGCGGCATCTTCTAAGGAGCAAGCACATATGAGACGACGTTTGGTCGTGTGTGCCGCGGCGGTGGCGATAGCCGCGATGCTCGGTGCGACGAGTCGCTCGGCCGCGCCTCGCTTCCTCTCGGACGATCCGCTGTGGGTCGACGATGACAGTGTGGTCAGCGTCGGGAAGATCGAAGAGGTGGAGGACGGCAACGGATTCGACTTCCTGATCAACACGTTCGGGAACGTCGGCGAGCGGCGCGACGTTCGCGCGCTCAACGTCAACACCGTCGACGAAGTGCGCGACTCGAGCTGGTTCACGAACCGCATGGGCCGCCAGCCGATGTCAGTGGCGGACGTCGTCAAGGGGCCCGATCGGATCGACCGCATTTCGTTCGACGGCTGGGTGGTGTCAGGCGGCAAGGGATCGGGCAGGCAGCCTGGGTTTCGGATGACCGATCCGTCCGGGCAGCTGTACCAGGTGGAGGTCGATCCGCCATCGAATCCCGAGATGGCGTCGGCCGCCGAGATCATCGGGACGGCGTTCTATCACGCGTTCGGCTATCACGTCGTCGAGGTGTACGTCGCGGAGCTCGACGCCTCGACGCTCGTCATCTCCGAGAAAGCGACGTTGCGCGACGAGCTCAACGGACAACGCCGGCGGATGACCCGGCGCGACGTCGACCGCGTGCTGGAGCAGTCGGCGCGCCAGCCCAATGGTCGCTATCGCGTGATCGTCAGTCGATTCGCGAGCGGCAGACCGCTCGGCAACTTCCGCTACTACGGGACGCGTCCCGACGATCCCAACGACATCGTCGCGCACGAGCACCGGCGAGAGCTGCGCGGCGCGCGCGTGTTCGGCGCGTGGCTCAATCACGACGATTCTCGCGGAGTGAACAGCCTCAACATGCTGGAGACGACCGACGGTCGCTCGTGGATCAAGCACTACATGTTCGACTTCGGCTCGATCCTCGGAAGCGGCACAGTTCACGCGCAGGTGCACCGCGCGGGCAACGAATACATCTTCGAGCAGAGGCCTGGCTGGGTGACCCTCGCGACCTTCGGCTTGTACCTTCGACCTTGGATGCGGATCTCGTATCCGCGCGTGCCTCCGTCCGTTGGTCGGATCGAAGCCGACTCCTTCGATCCGGTGAGCTGGAAACCTGAATATCCCAACACCGCCTTCGACAACATGCGGCCGGATGACGCGTTCTGGGCCGCGAGGATCGTGTCGCGCTTCTCGGACGCGCACGTGCGCGCCGTGGTGGAGAAGGCGCAGTACAGCGATCCGCAGGCGACTGACTATGTCACGCAGGTGATCATCAAACGCCGTGACAAGGTGGTGGCGACGTGGCTGAACGTCGTCAACCCGGTGGTCAACCCGACGTTGCAAGCCGACGGCACATTGACGTTCGAGAACGCGGCCGTCGAGGCGCGCGCGGCCCAGCCTGGCGAGGGTTACACGCTCCAGTGGTTCCGGTTCGACAACTCGACTGACCAGGCCTCGAACGTCGGTGAGGCGCAGACCACAACCACCATGACCTCGCGCGCGCCGGATGGGTTACTGACCTCGGGTGAGTATGTCGGTGTGACCATCACCGGCCGCCATCCCCAACACCCCGACTGGTCGCGTCCCGCACGTTTCTATTTCAGACGCGGCGGCGCGAGTTGGCAGCTCGTCGGCGCCGAACGCTAGATGCCCGCTGGAGGCGGGAAAGCAAGGCTGGCGCGCAAGCTAGAGCTTCGCGAGCGTTGGCGTCTCCCTTGCGTATGGACCGAGGTCGGCGCTCGCCTGGGCGGACCGGATGGCCATCCTGGGCAGGAGGCTGACCACGTTGAGCTGAGGCAGCTTGGGTGACTTCGTATATAATGTTTGCGTCTGTTGGTGACGGCCGCCAAGGAGGCGGCCGTTCGCGTCTCTGGAGTCTCACCTCACTCGTCTCCGCACGACGTTAGCAGCCTTCAGTTGTCCCCATTCGAGTGCAAGGGTCTCGCAGTGCGAGACGAGGAGTGTCCATGGCTAACAGAAAGTTGTATGTCGGCAATTTGCCCTACGATACCGACGAACAGGCATTGCAGGATCTGTTTGGGCAAGTCGATGCCGTCGAGTCCGTCAGCGTCATGCGGGACCAGATGACCGGGCGCGCGCGCGGCTTCGCGTTTGTCGAAATGAGCACGCCGGAGGGAGCGCAGCGCGCCATCGATCAGCTGCACGGCAAAGACCTCGGCGGACGCGCGCTGACGGTCAATGAAGCGCGTCCACGTGAGCCCCGGGCCGGCGGCTTCGGCGAGGGCGGCGGCGGCCGTCGCGGGGGCGGT
>DAINCF010000097.1:0-16969 GCA_036732565.1 Vicinamibacterales bacterium | reverse complement strand
TGGAGGCACCGCTGCCTCAGCCGGCTCGGGCTCGGCGACCGGCACGGCCTCGATCTCCGCCTCGTACACCGCGACCACCCGCGGTGGCGGTGGCGGTGGCGTCAGCGACGGCAGCTCGGGCTCCACGTGCGCCTTGGCTTTGGCGCAGCCAGCGGCCATCACGGCGACCACGACAAGGGGAGACAACAGCCGTCGCATCAGTTCGATCCTACCGCGCTATAGGTAGATTGATCACAAAAGTCGTGCCTTTTCCCGGCGTCGATTCCACGTCGATCTCGCCGTGATGGAGCTGAATCGCCCGATAGACCAGCGACAGCCCGATTCCGGTGCCGGTTTCCTTGGTCGTGTAATACAGGTCGAAGATTTTCGCCAGGTTTTCCGGCTCGATTCCGATGCCCGTATCCGCGATGCGGAGCTCGACGCGGCCATCGCGGCCATCGCGGCCGGGGCCGCAGGTCATCCGCAAGCGGCCGCCCGACGGCATCGCCTGCATGGCGTTGCGCGCCAAATTCATCAGTGCCTGACGGAGCATCGTCGTGTCGGCCTCGATCGGCTGCCCGTCAGTACATGACGTCTCGAGTGCCACGCTGGCCGCCCGGGCCTCGGGTTCGATCACGCGCACGACATCGTCGATGAGCACCGCGGGCTGCACCGGCTTCAGCTGCAGCTCTTCGGGCCGCACGAACTTGAGGAAGCCCTGCACGACGTCGTCCAGCCGACGAATCTCGCGACCGATGATGTCGAGGTGCGAGGCTGTCGACGCGTCCGGCGCACCTGAGGCCAGCTTCTGTTTCAGCAGCTCGAGGTGGATGGTCATCGCGTTGAGCGGATTCTTCACCTCGTGGGCGACGCCGGCCGTGAGCCGGCCCAATGCCATGACCCGGCGCGAGAGCTCGAGCAGCTGCGCGCGCTTGGCCCCCTCCGGCGCCACGGACTTCAGCTGTGCCGTGACGCTGGCGAAGACATCGCCGAGGTCCTTGAACTCGTCGTCCTTGAGATCGAGCGTGACGCCGAGATCGCCGCGGCCCAGGCGCGACAAGCCGCTCTGGATGACATGAATCGGCCGCAGCACGACTTGCGACAGCAGCATCGCGATGAAGATGGCGACGACCAGCGCAATGCCCGCCACCAGTGCGGCGGGCCCGAGCGACGCGTCGATCTCGCGGCGCACGAGGAGCGTCGAGATGCCGATGTGAATCTCGCCGAACTCTTCGTCGTTGAGCAGCATCGGCTGTCGCCAGGCGACGGTGCGGCCGGTCAGATAGACCTCCCGCAGCTGATTCAGCGCGCTCTCGGCGAGCAGCTGCTCCAGGCCGCCGCTCTCCACCAGGCGCTCGCCGATGCGTGAGGGATCGCTGTGCGCGACGATCGTGCCCGCGGTGTCGACGATCGCCGCGTAGGTCACTTCCTGCGAGTAGATGGCAGACTCCAGCGTCGACCGGACACCAGGGTCCGTGCGGATGGCCTGATAGGCGGTCTCGCGATCGGTGACCACTTCCTGCGCGCGATGGAAGACCGCTGTCGCCAGCATCTCGCCACGCGCGCGGCTCTCTTCGAGCAGCACGCGCGCGAGCACGACGAGGTGCACCACGCTCAGCGCGATGGTGAGGACCGCGACGATCGAGGTGACGCCTAGGACCTGTTTCTGTTTGATGGAGAAATGCATTGACTAGACACGAGGGTTCCGCACTCGGTTCCTCACGACCGTGCCTCGCGAAGGTGCCTCACGGAGGCCCCACGGAGGTTCCGACAGAGTTCGCTGGGACCATCCTGAGAACCATCGTAGGAACCCCGTCGAACCTTCGTGCGGAACCAGCGTGCGGAACCATCGAAGGAACCACCGTGTGGAACCAACGCTATCAGGTTCCTTGCTTCATCCGATTCAACTTGTTGTGCAGCGTTTTCAAGCTGATTCCCAGCATTTCGGCGGCGCGCGTCTTGTTGCCGCCGGCGGCGTCGAGCGTCGCGATGATCAGCTTCTGCTCGGCCTCGTCGACGGTCATGCCGGGCGCGATGGTCACGGCGTTGGTGCTCTCGGCGACGCGTGGGGACGCCGCGGTGGCGCCCAGCGGCGGCAGGTGCGACGGCTCGATGAACTCGCCCTTGGTCAGGATGATCGCGCGCTCGATCACGTTGCGCAGCTCGCGCACGTTACCCGGCCAGTCGTACTGCTCCAGCAAGTGCATCGCTTCAGGCGACACCGCCTTGACCTGACGACGGTCCCGCGCGTTGAACTCGTCGATGAACGCCTGAATCAGCAGCGGCAGATCCACCTTGCGGTCGCGGAGCGGCGGCAGATCGATGGTGAAGACGTTCAAGCGGTAATACAGGTCCTCGCGCAGCTTGTTGTCGCGCATGGCGTCGAGCGGGTTGACGTTGGTGGCCGCCAGCACCCGGACGTCGACGTCCTGCTCGACGCGGCCGCCGAGGCGACGGAACGTCCGCTCCTGCAGCACGCGCAGCAGTTTGACCTGGGTCGTCGGCATCATCTCCGCGATCTCGTCGAGGAACAGCGTGCCGTGGTCGGCCAGCTCGAAGCAGCCGGCGCGACGATCGATCGCGCCCGTGAACGCGCCCTTCTCGTGACCGAAGATCTCGCTTTCGAGCAGCGTCTCGGGGATCGCGGCGCAGTTGATGGCGACAAACGGCGCCTCGGCTCGGGAGCTGAGCTGGTGGATCGTCTGCGCGACGAGCTCCTTGCCCGTACCAGACTCGCCGATGACCAGCACGGATGCCGGCGTATCGGCCGCCTGCTCGATCACCTGGTAGATCTTTCGCATCTTCGGGCTGTTGCCGATGATGCGCCCGAAGCTGCCCTTCTCACGAAGCTGCCGCCTGAGCGCGAGGTTCTCGCGCTTCTGCGCGTTGAGCTCGGCGATCCGCTCCAGCAGTCGCTTCAATTTCTGTGGATCGACCGGCTTGGTAAGGTAGTCTTCCGCGCCGTCCTTGACCGCTTCGACGGCGGTCTCCACCGTGCCCTGCGCCGTGAGCAGGATCACGCGGAGATGCTCCTCGTCCTTGAGCGCGCGCAGCAACTCCAGGCCGTTCATCTTCGGCATGATGACGTCGCTGACGACGATCGCCGGCCGGAAGGAGGTCACGAGGGCGAGGGCTTCTTCGCCGTTGGCCGCCGATTCGGCCGCGAATCCCCAGGTTCGGATGAGTTCGGTGAGGCCGACGCGGGTCGCCGTGTCGTCTTCGACGATCAGCACACGCTCCGCTGTCGGGCCCTTGACTGCGTCTGCCACAAAATCGAGTGTACCATCGACGCGGTGTTTCCCGAACGTGCCCGGGCGCTCTTCGAAGTGGTCCTGTGTTCCGGGTTTCCCACGCAGATTGCGGTCGCGACCGCGGTTCGGCTCGCCGGCCTGTCGCCATTCGCCCCCAACGGCCGGCTCTCAGGTCCGTTTTTGTTCACCGTCTCGATCATCGACGCGGCGCTGCTCGTCAGCCTCATCGTCTTCTTCCTGAAACAGGGCGGCGAGTCGCCGCGCGCCGTGCTGGTCGGCAGAACCCGACCGGCGCGAGAAGCGGGATGGGGTGCGCTGATGCTGCCGGTGACGCTCGCCATCGTCGGCGCAATCGCGCTGACGGTGCGGGCCTACTTCCCGCATCTGAGAAACGTGCCGACGAACCCGCTCGAGGCGCTGCTGGAGGCGCCGGGCGGCCTCGTCATGTTCCTCATCGTCGCCATCGTGGCTGGAGGAGTGCGCGAGGAGCTGCAGCGCGCGTTCGTGCTGCATCGGTTCGAGCAGTCTCTCGGCGGGCCGATCGTCGGCCTGGCGGTCACGAGCGTGCTGTTCGGACTGGGTCACACTCTGCAAGGGTGGGATGCCGCCTTGATCACCGGCGCCCTCGGCGCACTCTGGGGGGGTGCCTATCTGTGGCGTCGCAGCGCCGCCGGCCCGATCGTGAACCACGCCCTCTTCAACACGGTTGAATTGTTGGGAGCCGCGTTTATCTCACGGTAGGGGCGGTTCGCGAACCGCCCCTACTTGACGTAGACAACTTCGGTTCGCCTGCGCAGATCGGACAACCAATCCATGATGAGCTCACTGCGGCGGTCCGCGGTCAGCTGATCGCGGATCAGGCCGGCGGCTTGTTCGAAGCTGAGACCGCCTCGCGTGAACTCGTCCTGGTGCTCGGTGTAGTACGCCAAGATCTCCTGATCGGTCGGCGCTCCTGCTGCGGCGAAACGTTGATCGAGGTAGTTCGTGATGCGGTAGTCGTCGCGAATCCAGTCGCGCAGCCGCGGCTCGGACATGCCGCCGGCGGCCAGGATGGCGGCGAAGGCCTCGGCCGAGCCCGCTCGATCGCGCGCCACCGCCAGGCGCGACTCGACGATATCGGCGGACGGCTCCGCGGGAGTGTAGCGTTCGACTTCACGCAACATCAGGGCGCGATCGACGAGCCTGGGCGTGGCAGCGCTCACCGGGTCCGGCTCGCTGCCTCCCTCCACGAGCCCGAGCTTCAACATCGTCTGGACATCGGACAGCGCGATGACCTGCCCGCCGACGATGGCCAGGGCGCGGTCGATCAGCTCGCCCTGCGGCTGCGTCACCGCCAGCATCATCAGGCCGACACGCCACGCGAGACCGATCAAAACGCCTGCCCCAGCGAGACGTGCAGGATGGCGAGACGCTCGCGACTGCCGCTCGCCAGCACGCGACGGTCCAGCTTGAAGCCGAGATCGACGCGCAGCGGGCCGAGTGGCGATCGATAACGCAGGCCAAACCCAGCGGCCGACCGTAGCTCGCCAAGGGCGATATCGGAGGCGGTCGCAAACACGTTGCCGGCATCGAAGAAACCGACGACGCCCAGCCCTTTCCAGTACGCCGAACGGAGCTCGAGGTTCATGACCAGCAGCCCATTGCCACCACTCGGGAAGCCTTTGTCGTTGAGCGTGTCGTCGGTGCCCAGACGATCGAGCGCGAAGCCGCGCACCGTCGTGTCGCCTCCGGCGAAGAACCGCTCGCTCGCCGGCAACTCCTTCACCACCTCAATCACCTGCTGTCCGTCGTCGCCGATGACCGGATTGCCCTCTTCATCGACCTTCGGGACGTCACGCTGGAAACCGAGCGCGAGTCCCACCCGCGCACCGGCGACGACCGTGACGGCGCTCGGGCTCGACGAGACCTTGCGATAGAAGAACCCCTGGAAGAAACTCTTGGAGAACCCCACCTCGGAACCCACCGCACGCCCGGCCATCGATCCCTCGACGCTCACCATCGTCCCGCGCGTGGGATCCAGCACGTCGTCTCGTGAATCGCGCAAGACCGAGCCGGTGAAGGTCGACAAGCGTACTTGCGGAAACAACCGATCGATCAACAGTTGATCTTCAGGAACAATCTGCTCGTCGAAGAGGCGCGTCCGGTCGAACGTATACCGGCCGCTGAACGTGAAGTACTCGCGCGCACGACGTGCGTACTCGCCGCGCACGCCGCGCCGGTTGAACGTAAAGCTCGGCCGAATCGCGCGCTCCAGGAACCCGGTCAACTGTGCGTCGCCCGCCGTATTGAAGATACGCGGCTCCCTGAAGGTGCCGACGAAACGATATTCGTTCAACCCATAGCCGCCAGTATCCGTGGGATCCGTCGAGTCCACTGCCGGATCGCGCGATCGCAGCGAGACACGCGTGAAGAGCGTCGCCGTGCGGTTCTTGCCCCAGAGATTGCTCCGGCTGACCTGGAAGAAGCCTCGCGGCGCGACCTCGAGCCGCTCGGTGGCTTCGCCGGTACCGCTCGCCGGGCGCAGGCGCGGCACCACTTCGACGCCACCACCGTACGAAATCGTGGTCGCCGGCGCCTCCTCCAGCTCCACCAGCACGTCGCGCTCGCTGCTGGCTCCGCGCGGCAGCTGCGTGATCCGCACGCGCCGGAACAGGCCGAGCGCGCTGAGCCGGCGCTGACTCTCGATCAGCGCGTCCTCGCCGAGCGGCTTCCCTGGCTGCAACAACACCTGACGCTGGATGAGATCGAGACTGATGTCCGACGATCCCTTGACCAGCACATGATCGACCAGGGTCTGAGGGCCCTCACGGATGGTCCACGCGACGCTGACCTCTCGGCCGTCGGGCGAGAGATCCGTTCGCGGTTGAACCGCGGCGTTCTGAAAGCCCTGATTGCGATAGGCCCGCTCGACCGCGTCACGATCCGCATCGAGCTGCGGGCGATAGAACGGCCGCCCCTCGACGAGCCCGAGGTTCGATCGCACCTGCTCCTCGGGAATGGCCGACGCGCCTTCGATGGTCACGCTGGTCACCGTCGAGGCCACACCTTCGGTCACCTGAAACCGCACCGATACCGGTCGAAGTGGCGTGCCATCGACGACGGCTGGGGGCAGCGCCGTGGTCTCTGGCTTGACCACCGCCTCGTTGAAGCCCTTGACGTGATAGAGCTCGGTGAGCGCGGAAGCGACCGCCGCCACGCGTGCGTCGACGAACGGCTCGCCTTCCTTCAACTGCAACAGTGGCGCGATGTCCGCGTAGTCCAGGCCGACGTTACCGGCCACCTCGATGCCGGAGACGCGATGCAACGGGCCTTGCGTGACCGTGAAGGTGATGGTCAGCTCGCCACTCTGCTCAGCGCGCAGGTAACGCACCGACGCCTCGCGGAAGCCGCGCTCACGCAAGTAGGCGGCGATGTTTCGCGACGCATCCTCCAGCAGATCTTCGTCGACGGATCGCTCCTCGCGGATACGCACGAGAGTGTTGCGCCGATCGGCGGGCAACGGATCGCCGTTGAAGACCACACGCACGAGCGGGCCCCGCTCGACGTTCACGGTCAGGCGAACGGAGCTCTTGTCTTCCAGGGGCTGGGCCGAGTGCTCGATTGCCGCCTCGTAGTAGCCGCGCTCGCGCAGACTCTCCGCATAGGCATCGGCGCGACGCGCGAGCTCCTGTCGATCGTACGGACCACCCACCCGGACGCGCAGCGCCGACAATACGGGCTGCGTCGGCTCGTTCGCCAGGCCCTCCACGACGATGTCGCCGAGCGTCGTCCGCCGTCCCGCGTCGATCGTCAGCACCAGCTCGGCCTCTTCGATCGGCGCACGGGTCACCACGCGCGGCGTGATTGTCGGCGAGTCGTATCCGCGGTCGGCATAGAACGCACGCAGCGTGGCGACCATCTCGTCCAGCCGCGCCGTCGACGGCGTGGAACCGTGGCGCTCGGTCAGCGTGCTGCGAACTTGCGCCTCCGGAAACGTTGGATTACCGGTGACGTCGATCTTCACGATGCGCTGGATCGGAACGAGCTCCCAGCGCAGGCGCACGCCAGGAGGCTCACCGCCAACCGATTCGGCGAAGACGCGCACGTCCTCGAATCGTCCCAACCCGACGAGGTGATCCAGCGTCTTTCGCACCTGCTCCATCGACAAGGGTTCGCCGGTCCGCGTCTCCACCGCGGCCAGCACCGCGGCGTCCTTCACCGGCTCGCCGATGATCTGCACCTGCACGTCAGCTATCGGCCGTCCGAGGAAGTCGGTGATGTCCGCTGCGATGCTTGGCCGCGCACAGAGCATCAGCGTCGCCACGATCCAGTACGTAGCGCAGGCCAACGTCGGTCCGGCAGCCCTAATGGGCTGCGCGACGCACGATTTCCCAGCCGACCCTGAGGGACGTCCCATCAGAACGTGTGCCTCTTGCGGACCTCGAGCGCGTAGGTCCGATCCTCGTTCTGCGAGAGCACCCACGCCAGGCTGTCGCTCTGGTCGTACTCGAGCAGGATGATCTCGTCGCGGATCGTCGACGAGAGGCTGCGGGCATAGGTGAGGTAGATCCGCTCGGAGATCCGTTTGCCGATGGTGACGCGAGCGGCCGGATTGACGTTGAGCCGTGACGACTGCTGGTAGGGATCGACCAGCAGCGGCGTGATTTGGAACGTGTCCACACCGAAGGTCTGCTCGACCACGCGCCCGACCTCGTTGGACAGCGTGCCGGTGAGGGCGCGCGTGGCGCGCGCCTCGAGCAGCCGCTGCTCACGCTCGTTGGGCTGCCGGCGGGACGCCAGCTCCACGTCCCCGCTCGGCACGCTGTCGCTGAACAGCAGCGTCAGAATGTCCAGTTGGGCCAGCGGCGGATCCGAATCGAACACGGGCTGCAGCCGTTCGGTGGTGCCCGACACGCGCAACGTGACCCGGTAGGTCTCGCCTGGGACTCGTACCCGCGTTTCCGCCTCGATGTCGAAGAACGGCTGGATACGGCCCGGATTGGTGAAGTCCAGACTGCCGCGCGTGATGAGGTAGCGACGCCCTTCGAATCGCACTTCCCCGCGCTCGATGTCGGCGCGCCCGAACAGCAGCGGTCGATCGACGGTGCCCATCAGCGTCAGATCCGCGCTGGCGACAATGCGCGCCTCGCCGTTGTCGATCTGGAGCGTCGACGGCGCGACGATGCGGATGTCGTAGCGGAGCGGAATCGTCGACGCGGTCTGCACGGCGCCGGCCGGCGTGGGGACATTGATGCTCGTTTCGCCGCCGCCGAAGCCGAGCATGCCGCTCGATCCGCCCAGACCGCGCGTCCAGGTGGCGTTGTGCACCGTCACCGTGCCGGCCAACACCGGCGCCTCGATGGGCCCCTGCAATGCCAGGCTCGTATCCACCAGGGAGCGCATGCCCTCCGGAAAACGCACGCGCAGGCTCTCGCCTTGTGCTGTGACATCGAGATCCGTCAACCGATAGCCGGTCATCCCGATACGCCCACCGAACGCCACGGTGCCCCCACCCAGCTTGCCGGTGACGCCGTCGAAACGAATGCCCGCGGCGTTGAACGACACGATCCCGTTCAACTCCTCCAGCGCATGAGGAAACGAGAAGTGCCGCAGTCGCCCATCGGTCAGCAGCGCCTGACCCGACAGTGCCGGCCTCGTCGCCGTGCCGCCGATCAGCGCCGTGACATCAGCGCGACCCGAGCTGCGCAGGTCTGGAAAGAAGCCCTGCAGGACAGCGAGGTTGGCGGCGCCGTTGGCTTGCAGCGACAACGCCTGACGCGCGAGATCGACCGAGCCCGTCAACTCGAGCGCCGTGTCGTCGCCGACGAGCCGCAGGTTCTCGATCCGCAGCTCCTGGCGTTCCACCGCGATCTCGACCGGGCCCTGGTTGCGGAGGCGATAGTCGAACAGCCCGAGCTCGATCTGCTCGACCGATCCGTCGATGCGAAGCGCGGCAGGATGATTCAACTCTCCGACCACGCGGATGGTGCCGCTCGCAATCGCGGTGGTGTACGGCGACATCGTCGGATCCAGCAAACGCAGGTACGGATCGAGCGACGTCTCGGTCACACGGAACGACAGCTCGGCGTCCGCCGCTTCGGTCAACGCGATCCGCCCGGTGCCGGACACCGCCAGACGCGGCGACGCCGCCTCCACCTCGTAGGTCAGCACGGTATCGCGCAAGGACAGCCGCCCATTGATCTGCCCGACGCCTTCTTCGCCCAGGAACAGATCTTCGATATTCAGCTTGACGTCGAACCGCGGCTCTCGAAACGTCGCGCTGCCACCGGCCGTGAAATCCAGCAGCCCCGTCAGCGGCGGCAGATTCGGGAACGACGTAAAGCTGAGCGTTTCGACCGAGAGTCGCCGGCCATCCGCGTTGAACGTGTAGCTGCCATTCCAGCCGACGAACGCCGCGCCGGTGATGGCACCGCCGCCTTTCTGCACCTCGATGCCATCCAGGCGAACGCCGTTGCCCTCGAACCGCAAGGAGGCGGTCGCGGTCGAGAACGGCTCAGTCCACGCCGTGCCCTGATCGACGGTCAACCGTCCGTATCCCAGCGGGCGCGTGTAGAAGCCCTCCACATGGAAGTCGCCCGAGCCCACGCCGGTGACGGGATACTCGTCGATGTTGAACGCCCGCATGAGATCCGCCAGGGGCCGGCGCTCGAGGACCACGCGCGCGTTGATCTCCTCGCCCCCGTCGCGCCGTGGGAAGCCGAGCGAGAAGCGGCCATCCACGTGGATCCGCGACTCATCCTCGCGGATCACGGCCTGCTTCACCGTCGCGTACGCATCCTCGATGACAACGTCGCCCTCGACCTCGCCCCAGGTGACGTCAAACGCCCGCATCTCGGCGGCCTGCATGCGCCCCTCGATGCGCGGACGGCGAAACGCGCCGAGCATCACGCCATCGAACTCGCCGATGCCATCGATGGGAATCGCCCGGGTAGGGTTGCCGAACGCCGTCATCAGCCCCGCGAGAAAGCGATCGCTCTCCTGCCAGCTGCTGCTGGTGACGTGGAATGGAATGCGTGAGCTCTCGCCCATGGTCGTCTCGCCCTCGAAGGCGATGTAGGTCTCCTCGGTGGCGACCCGGCCCATGGCGAGCAGGATGCGCGGGCCGTCGAGGCGATAGAAGACCGACCCGGAGAGGCCGACGGGCGCGAGCGGTGTGTGTGCACTGAACGGTCCGACCTGACTCGCCCGTTGCTCGGCCTCGGCCGCGGCGGTGCCCGACAGCTCTCGTGCCAGCGGCGTCACGCCGGCCGGCGGCGTCACCGACAGGGAGCCCTCGCCCGTGCGCTGGGCAAAATTCCCGAGCTGCCACTGGAGCTGGTTGTAGCCGAACAGCTTGCCGGCGAACTGGATGCCGCTCAACTCGACGAACTCGCTCAACGCCAGGAGATCGACGTTCTCGTACGAGGTGTCGAAGCGCGCGATGGCACGCTCGCCGCGTCGCCCCAGCGGCGCCATCCGATACGTGAACTCGGTCTGCCCGCCGAGGAACACTGACGAGGCCCGCGTGACCTCGAAGCGATCGGGCACCCACTCGAGCGAGCCCACCAGCTTCTGAAAGCGCATCGAGTTGAGCCCGGCTTCGTCGCTGCGGAAGTCGCCTTTGAGCTCGCGCCCCCCTTTGAACAGGTGGAACGTGCCCTCGAAGGTCCCTTCCCCGCTGAGCGTGAATCGCTCCTTCGCGAAGAAGATCTCGCGCATGCGCTCGAACTGCATGCGCGACTTGACCTGATAGAGCATCTCGGGCCAATTCCCGAGGTCGACCGTGCCGGTGAGATCCGACACCGCGCCGTCGGTGATCAGATCGATCTTGTCCAACACCACCTTGCCGCCGTCGATCCTGAACGTCGTCGACATGTCCGCGGACATCGGCAGGAAGTCGCTGAAGTAGACCGTGCCGCCCTTGAAGGCCGCCGTGCCGCGATAGTCGGCGATCTTCGAGACAGTGACGTCGAGATTGGGCGCGATGACGCCCCAGTTGGAGCCGCGATCGTCGAAGACGAACTCACCGCGATACGCGTGCACGTGTTGCAGGGTGGTGACCACGGGACGAGGGCGCGTCGACGGTGGCCGGGGTGGGCCGTTGAGACGCGGCCAGTTGTGGCGGCCCTCGGCGAAGGTCTCGACGAGCATGCGCCAGTCGGTCATCTCGATCTGGCTGAGGAGCACCTCGCGGCGCATCAACGCGCCCCAGGTCAACGAGACCTCGATGCGCTTGGCCTCGAGCCATGGTCGTGCGTCGGGCGTGAGCCCGGCGATGCGCAGGTCTTCGACGACGAAGCGGCCGGCGCCGAGACGAACGCCCAGGCGGCCGATGGTCATTGGGCGATCGAGCCAGTTGGAGCCCGCCCGTTCCGCGCGCGCGCGCAGAGCGGGGCCCAGATCGACCGTGAACGTCGTCGCCAGGGTGACCGCGACGATGACGGCCAACACGAGGAGGATCGCGCGGACCCGACGATACGCCGCGCGCAACATCTAGCGAGGCTCCGCCTCAGGCCTGCAAGCTTGCGCGGAGTGGACTGGTCTCGAGAGCATTCTCGACCTTCAAGACGTCTAGTCGACGATCACCAGAACGGCGCCGGCGTCCACCAATCGGCCTTCGGTGACGAGCACGTCGCGGACGCGCCCGGCACGAGCCGCTTTGAGCTCGTTCTCCATCTTCATTGCCTCGACCACGACGAGTCCCTGCTTCGCGTTCACCTCGTCGCCTGGCTTCACGAGGACACGCACCACCTTGCCCGGCATCGGTGCGGTCACCTTCTGCGGTCCGGCGCCAGCCGGGCCGCCGGCGTCTCGTCCACGACGTCCCGCACCACCGAGGCGAAGCTGAACCGGTACGCCTTGCCCATTCACACTGATGGTAAAGGCACCAGCTTCGCGGCCGGGCGCAACAGCCGCCTCCACGCTGCGCACGGTGTCCTCAGTGCGTCCTCTGGCGGGATCCGGCCCAGCGTTCTTTTGGGCGCCATCCGGCGCAGCGTTTCTTTTGGCGCCATCCGGCGCCACGGCGGGCCCGAGCGGCGCCACGAGCAGTGACAGTGTCTCCGGATCGAGACGCCTCGCGTCCACTGTGTGCGTGTAACCATCGACGGTTACTGTGAAGCGATCTCCCTTCCGCTGGACGACGACGTTCCGAACCCTGTCACCGATCTCAATCTGAAATTGCATCAGCGGAGCGCCTCGGATCGTCCGGCGGACTTCCAGACGCTCGGTCGGCTCGACTCGTCAGCCCTGCTCGATGCACTGTTCGTGCCGGCTCCTTGATGGTTGGACGCTACGGGGACACGCGTAGCCGCGTACACGGCGGCGGCGATGGCGGCCAGCTCCTCGACGTCCGCGCCAAGCGCGCGCCAGGGGTCCCCGTTGCGCTCGGCCAGCTTGCGATCGATGAACGTGGTGTCGAACCGCGCGGCCACGAAATCGGGGTCATCGAGAATCCACTGGAAGAACGGAATCGTCGTCTTGATGCCGCGCACATCGTACTCGGCCAGCGCGCGTCGCATGCGCGCCAGCGCGTGCGGTCGATCCTCGCCCCAGGTGATGAGCTTCGAGATCATCGGGTCGTAGTGAATCGAAACCTCGCCGCCCTCGTAGGCGCCGCCGTCGTCGCGCACGCCGGGCCCCTGCGGCACACGAAGGCCCTGAATGCGGCCAGGTGACGGCAGGAACCCGTTGTCCGGATCTTCGGCGTAGATGCGGCACTCGATGGCATGCGCGCGCGGCGTCAGCAGCGCGTCGGGATCCACATCGAGCTTCTCGCCACGCGCGATGCGAATCTGCCAGCGGACGAGATCGATACCGGTCACCATCTCGGTGACAGGATGCTCGACTTGGAGGCGGGTGTTCATCTCGAGGAAGTAGAAGCTGCCGTCCTCGTCGAGCAGGCATTCGATGGTGCCGGCGTTGGTGTAGCCGACCCGCTTCGCCACGGCCGCCGCCGCGGTCGTGATGCGACGTCGCAGGTCGGGCGAGACAGCCAGGGATGGACTCTCCTCGATTACCTTCTGATGGCGCCGCTGGATGGAGCATTCGCGCTCCACGAACGGCAGCACGGTCCCGTGCTGATCGCCGAGCAATTGCACTTCGATGTGCCTCGGCTTCAAGATCCGTCGCTCGAGGTACACCGCCGAGTCGCCGAACGCCGAGCCGGCCTCCGAGCGCGCCCCGCGAAGAGCGCTCGGGAGCTCGTCCGGCGACGTCACCATCCGCATCCCCTTGCCGCCGCCGCCGGCCACCGCCTTCAGCATCAGCGGATACCCGATGCGCTGCGCGATCGAGAGGACCTCGGCGTCGGGGACATCGGCGTCCAACGGCTGCTCGGTGCCCGGCACGACCGGCACTCCGGCGGCCATCGCGGCCTGACGAGCGGCCGTCTTGCTGCCCATCACCTCGATGACGCGGGAAGAAGGTCCGATGAAGGTCAGGCCGGCCTGCTCACACGCCGCGGCGAAATCCTCGTTCTCGGCGAGAAACCCGTAGCCCGGGTGCACCGCGTCCGCGCCGGAGCGCCTGGCCACGTCGATGAGCTTGTCGATTCGGAGGTAGCTGTCGCGGGGCGCGTTCGGTCCAATCGGCCACGCTTCATCCGCCAACCGCACGTGCAGCGCGGCACGATCGCATTCACTGTAGACCGCCACCGTCGCGATGCCCATATCGCGACACGCGCGAATGATCCGAACCGCGATCTCGCCGCGGTTGGCGATCAGAATCTTGGTAACAGATGACAACCTCGTGAGTTTATCAGCTAAAAGGCCGGTGCTCCGCACCGGAAGGCGGCTCGGCTTTGCCTCGCCGAGCGCCCGCGAGCAGGCCCTCACACGGGCGGAGCGAGTGCGCCTTCCGGCGGCGAAGCCGCCGGCCTACAGCGGGATGTTCCCGTGCTTCTTCGGCGGGTTCTTGTCGCGCTTGTGGTCGAGGGTGGCGAGGGCTTGAATCAGCTTGAGCCGTGTCTCGTGCGGCAGGATCACCTCGTCGATGAAGCCGCGCTCGGCGGTGACGTAGGGGTTGGCGAACTTCTCGCGGAACTCGGCCACCTTCTGCGCGCGCAGGGCCGCCGGATCCTTGGCCTTCTCGATCTCGCGCTTGTACAGGATGTTCACCGCGCCCTCGGGTCCCATCACGGCAATTTCCGCCGACGGCCACGCGTAGTTGAAGTCCGTACGGATGTGCTTGCTGGCCATGACGCAGTAGGCGCCGCCGTATGCCTTGCGGGTGATGACGGTTACCTTCGGCACCGTCGCCTCGGCGAACGCATAGAGCAGCTTGGCGCCGTGGCGGATGATGCCACCGTACTCCTGTACCGTGCCCGGCAGGAAGCCGGGCACGTCCTCGAACACGATCAACGGGATGTTGAAGGCGTCGCAGAAGCGGACGAACCGCGCGCCCTTGACCGAGGCGTCGATGTCCAGCGTGCCCGCGAGGTGCGCCGGCTGATTCGCGACGATTCCCACCGAGCGGCCCCCAAGCCGCGCGAAGCCGACGACGATGTTCTTGGCAAAGTGCTGCTGCACCTCCAGGAAGTAGTCATCGTCGGCAACCGCATGAATCAAGTCGAGCATGTCGTACGGCTGATTCGGCGATGAGGGAATCAGCGAGTCGAGCACGCTGAGATCGCGGTCAACCGCATCGCCGCGCTCGACCAATGGGGCGTCATCGAGATTGTTCGATGGCATGAACGACAGCAGCTCGCGAATCAGCGCGAGGCACTCCGCATCGTTCTCGACCGCGAAGTGGGCGACGCCGCTGCGCTCGTTGTGGCTCATCGCCCCGCCGAGCTCTTCCTTCGTCACGTCCTCGTGGGTCACGGTGCTGATGACATCGGGGCCGGTGATGAACATGTAGCTCGTCTGCTTGACCATCACGATGAAGTCGGTGATGGCCGGCGAGTACACGGCGCCGCCGGCGCAGGGCCCCATGATCGCGGAGATCTGCGGTATGACACCCGACGCGAGCGTGTTGCGAAGGAAGATGTCGGCGTAGCCGCCGAGCGAGAGCACGCCTTCCTGGATGCGGGCGCCGCCCGAGTCGTTCAAACCGACGACCGGCGCCCCGTTCCTGAGCGCCATGTCCATGATCTTGACGATCTTCGCCGCGTTGGTTTCGGACAGCGACCCACCGAACACGGTGAAGTCCTGCGCGAACGCGTAGACCACGCGGCCGTTGACGCGGCCGTGCCCGGTGACCACGCCATCGCCGGGGATGACGTGCTGGTCCATGCCGAAGTCGCGACACCGGTGGACGACGAGCTTGTCGACCTCTTCGAACGTGCCGGGGTCGAACAACTGCTCCATCCGCTCGCGCGCCGTGAGCTTGCCTTGCTCGTGCTGCTTGGCGAGACGCTCCTCGCCGCCGCCCAGCTCGGCGCGCCGCTCGAGGTCTTTCAGCTTATCGATAGGGTTCATACGCTGAACGTCGTAGGGGCGGTTCGCGAACCGCCCCTACCTGTCATCCCTCGATGCACGGGTTGCTCAACTCGCCAACGCCCTGCAGCGTGACGGTGACGCGATCGCCGGGCTGCAACGGACCCACGCCCGCCGGCGTGCCCGTGGTGATGATGTCACCCGCCTCCAGCGTGCAGAAGCGCGAGACGAACTCCACGAGCTCGGGGACCGCGAAGATCAACTGGTTGGTGTTCGACGACTGCTTCCGCTCGCCGTTGACGAAGCCCTCGATCGCGAGCGACGAGGGGTTCAGGCCGACGGCGATGCACGGTCCGATTGGCGCGAAGGTATCGAAGCTCTTGGCGCGCGTGTACTGCACGTCCTTCTTCTGGAAGTCGCGCGACGTGACGTCGTTGAGACACGTGATGCCGAGGATATAGTCCATGGCGTGCGCGGCCTTCACGCGATAGGCGCGCCGCGAGATCACGAGCGCCAGCTCAGACTCGTAATCGACGCGACCGGCCCACGAGGGAATACGGATCGCCTCCTCGGGCCCGATCACCGCGGACGCGGGCTTCATGAACACCAGCGGCTCTTCCGGCAGCGCCTTCTTCATCTCGGCCGCGTGGTCCTTGTAGTTCAACCCGATTGCCATGATCTTCGAGGGCGCCGCCGGTGCCAGCAGGGTGTGCCCATCCGGCGCGATGGCGGCGCCGGCGCGATAGCTGCCGAACACCTCGCCCGCGAGCCACGACCAGCTGCCATCACGCTCGAGCGCCCACCGCCCCCCGCTGCCATCTTTGATGCGATAGATGCGATCCATTCGACTGTTCCCCTAGCTCACGAAGAACACGTGCGCCACCCGAGACACGAAGACGATTTAGCCGCGAAGGCACAAAGAACACGAAGAAATCTGGCCACCAAGACACAAGACACAAAGAAATCTCTTCTGGCCAAAGAATCTTGGTGCCTTGGTGCCTTGGTGGCCGCCGTCTTGGTGTTCTTCGTGTCTTGGTGGCTAAACGTTCTTCCTCTCATTGTCGTGCCGTTTCCTCGACTCGAGCGGATTGCCCGCTGACGTTCTGCGGTGACGCGTTGTCGACGGCGACGATCGCGTAGACGTAACGCGTGCCCGGCTGCACGTTCGTGTCCCTGAACGTCGTCTCCTTGATCGGCGCCGGCGTGAGCGGTGTCAACCGGTCGCTCGACGCATCGCCTCGCAGCACGATATATCCGGCGAGATCGGGCTCCGCGTTCGGCTCCCAGATCAGACTGATATTGCCGGCGCCCGCGATCGCCGCCAGTTGCTGCGGCGCAGCGGGCGGGAAGGTGTCGCGAGGCGTATCGCACGCCGGCGCGGAC
>DAINCF010000096.1:0-17007 GCA_036732565.1 Vicinamibacterales bacterium | reverse complement strand
GCCGTCGAGCTCGAGCCTGTCCAGCGCAGCGGCGTCGTTGCTTGTCCGCCGAAGCGAGCGACGCGAAGGCGGAACCGCCCCTACGCCGTCGAAGCGGGGTCCACGAAGCAGTTCAGGCGTAGGGGCGGTTCGTGAACCGCCCCCACTCAAAACGTAATCCGTCCGGCGATTTGAAGCGTTCGCGGGTCCAGCGCCGCGATGACGCGATTGAACGTCGACCCGGAGACCAGGAAGAAGTTGGTCACCGAGTTGCTGTTGAGCAGGTTGTAGACATCCACGATGCCCGTGAGCTTGACGCCCTTGACGTCGATCGACTTGTCGAGGCGGATGTCGAAGATGTGCACGGAGTCGGCGTAGTTGTTGGCGATGTCCTCGACGAACACGTTCTGCGTGCCGGCGTTCGGCAGCGACACGGGGACGATGGACGCGTAGGGGAAGCCACTCTGGACGCGGTAGTTGAACGCCGCCGCGATGCCGCGCGGGAACTCGTAGCGCGCCAGCAGGCGATATTGCCAATTGGTGTTGTCCTGTCGATTCGGCACGTCGGCGCTGTAGTCCAGCGGGAAGTTGCGGCCGTAGGAATAGACCTCGATGGGGTCGGTGTTGAGCGGGCTGGTCGACGGGCCGGCGGGCTCGCGGAGCTCATCGCGCCACTGATAGTCGAAGCTGCCCTGCACGAACAGGCCGCGCGCGAAACGCTTCTGCGCCGACAGCGAGATCGAGTCGTAGGTCGCGCCGGCATCCGGAATGGTCATGAAGCGGTTGTCGATCGCCGTCGTCGTCGTATCGAGCGCGTTGATGACACCGCCGAAGGGGTTCGCGACCTGCCGCGGCACCGTGATGGTGCCGAGCCGCGCGGCGTTGACCAGGCCGAAGACGTTCTTCGTCATCTTCCGCACATAGACGCCGCGGACTGAAGCCTCGCCCCAGAACTGATGCTCGACCGACGCGCTGTACTCGTCGGCGTATGGCTGCTTCATGTCCGGGTCGACAACGGTGCTGGCGCCGCCGGTCGACGCGAGCAATGCGCCGAGCTCGTGCGTCCCGTCGTACAGTCGGTTGCCGTTCTGATCGAGGAAGCGATAGGTCTTGCTGTTGACGCCGCCTGGATTGGCGCCGTTGAAGTTGTTGGCGTAGATCGCGAAGTAGCGGCCGTACGAGGTCTTCAATGCCGTCCGGCCGGTGCCGAACAAGTCCCACACGAAGCCGAGCCGCGGCGCGAAGTTGTGGCGGGTGAAGAGCACCTGCTCCGGCACCGTCAGATCCGGAAACACGTCCGAGAGCACCGGATTACGCGTGCCTTCCTCGAAGTACGGGCGCTGGTACCCGTAGCGCACGCCGATCTGCAGCGTCATGTTGCGCCTCGGCGACCACCGATCCTGAATGAACGCCGCCATCATCCGGTTCGAGGTGAAGGACGGATTCCACGACGAGCCGAACTCGTCGAACGCGCCAGTGTCGTTCAACAACACTCGGTCGATGTTGCCGTTGAGATCGAGATACCGCACCTGACCCGACTGGCCGTTGATGCCCTGCTGATAACGGTTCTCGATCCACTCGTACCCGAACTTCATGTCGTGGCTGCCCGCCTTGTCCGGCAGGAAGTACGTCCACGTCGTCGAGAACTGCGGCTTCTGGTAATCCAGCGTGAACGCGTCCCAGCCGGCGCCGGTGATGAGGCCGGTGCTGTCCTGACGCGGCGGGTTGGAGAAGGGGCTGACACGGGTGGTCATCGGCCAGATCTCGCAGCACGCGGCCGCCCGCGCGTCCATGAAGAGACGGTTCGACCACACCCGATTCCATGACACCTTCTTGATCCACGTCTTGCTGGCTTGACTGAGCACCGACTCCGGGGCCGTCGCGGCCGAGAGATTGCGATTCGGCTTCAGCTTCAGGTTGCGCGGCTGATAGAAGAACGCCAGCGTGTCGTTGCCCGTGAACTTCCAGGTCACCTTGACCAGCGGATCCTCGATGTCGACCGGGTCGGTGGCGACTTCACGAGGAACCCCCGAGAGCTGCTTGTCCAGTTTGAAGAAGTTGTAGGCGGTGTAGAACCACAGCTTGTCCTGGATGATCGGCCCGCCGAGATCCAGATGGACCTCGTAGAACAGCAGGTTGGGATTGCCAGTGAATCCGCGCTCGGCGAGCTCGGCGCTGTTGTTGTTGTCGACGAAGCTGCCGGCCTCGTAGGTGACGTGCTGCACGCCCGAGAAGCTGTTGCCGCCGCTCTTGTAGGTCTGCACGACGGCCGTGCCGGGCGAGCTCATCTCCACGTCCCCGCCGACGGCCGTAATCGACACCTCGTCAACCGCGAAGTACTGCGAGTAGAAAAACGCCGCGTTATCCCCTTCGGTGGTGTCGATGCCTTCGAACATCACCTTGTTCTGGCCGCGGATGCCGAACGCCTCGTAGCCGTTCTGTTGACTCTTGTGGCTGCCGCCGACGTCGTAGCCGCGCATGCGGACGCCGGGCGTTTGCGCCAGCGACGCCCAGAGATCGGTGGCGCTGGGGACACCCGCCAGCGTTTCGTAGTTGAACTCGGACCCCACTTTGGTGGTGGTCGTGTCGACGACAGGCGACTCGCCGGTGACGGTGATCGTCTCGGCGAGCGTGGCGACCTGCAGATCGATGTCGACGCTCAGCGTCGAGCCCTGGCTCAAGCGGATGCTCTCGCGCAGCACGGTCTGGAATCCAGCGAGCTCGAACCTGAGGGTGTAGACGCCCGACGGCAGGTTTGCGAGCAGGAACTGCCCATCCGTTTCGGTGGTCGCCGTGCGCGACCCGATCAGGGCCGGCGACGTCGCCGTCACCGTCACACCCGGAAGCACGCCTCCCTGCGCGTCTTTCACGTTGCCCGACAATCGCCCTTGCTCGATCTGCGCCGAAGCGACGGACGCCCAAACCACCAGCACCGACAGTATCCATGCACCAGCAAGAAGTCGTTTCATGATCCCCGCCCTCCCGAGCGACAGACCACACAGGCTCTCGGCACGCGACGCGTTGTGGGGCCACGCCGCGTGATGACACAAGTGTTCGGAGACTGCCTCTCTCTATGCTTCCTGTGCTGATCTGTCAAGGGTTTAGAACAATCTTTCAAAGCCTGGACCCGCCGGAGGCGGGCAAGGTGATGCTGCCTGCTAGCGAGGCGAAGCCAAACCAGCGCGGCCTTCTCGACGAACGAGGCGGAGCCTCGCTAGCGTTACAAGCCCGACGCGCCAGTGCGCTACTGTTCCGCCCCGTTCCGGGAGGTTCCCACGTATGGCGGTCACAACGTTCGTCCCTGCTCGTGCTCGCGTGCTTTCGCTGGTTGTCGCGCTTGGGATGACCGCGCTCGTGCGCGCGGATCACACGCCGCAAGCTCTGCCGTGGTCACAGGATTGGACGAATACCGCACTGATCGCCGCGACCGATGATTGGAACGGCGTGCCCGGCATCGTCGGGTATCGCGGGGATGACCTCACCACGGCGACTGGCGCCGATCCGCAGGTGATTCTGGCCGACGGCACGAGCACGCCGATCGACGTCAACGCGAACCAGACCAACACCGATCAGGCCAACGCACCGGGTGGCGTGTCGGAGTTCGAGATCGCAAACCCTGTGGTGGCGTTGAACGGCTCCGGCACCGGGGACGCGCCGTTCATCCTCCTCACCTTCACCACCGTGGGTCAGTCCGGCGTCCAGGTGGCGTACAACCTCCGCGATCTCGACGGCTCGACGGACAACGCCGTGATGCCGATCGCGCTGCACTACCGCGTCGGCACCACTGGGGCCTTCACGAATGTACCAGCGGCGTTCGTGGCAGATGCGACGACGGGACCGTCGCTCGCCACGCTGGTGACGCCGGTGGCGGTCACGCTGCCGGCCGCCGTAGACAACCAGGCCGTCGTGCAGATCCGCGTGATGACGGCCAACGCCGTCGGCAGCGACGAATGGGTCGGCATCGATGACATCGCCATCACTGCCGGTGGCGGCGCGACGCCGACACTCACACCGTCTGCCGCGCCCAATCCCGTAACCAATGGCGACCCGCTGCTCCTGACGGCGCTCGTGACGCCAGGGAGCGCGCCCGCGGGCACCAACCATACCGTGCAGATGGACCTCTCTGCGATCGGCGGCGCCGCCAACCAGTCGCTCTTCGATGACGGCGTCGATCCTGACGCGACGGCAGGCGACAACCTCTTCTCGTATCGGCTGCCAGTCGTCTCCTCACCCTTCGGTGTTCGCAACCTTCAGGCGACGGTGAGGGACGAATTCGCGCGCACGTCGAGTCGCGCATTCACGGTGCAGGTCGTCGCGCCGGTGGTGGTGCGGCTGCCCCATGACATTCAGGGCCCGGGCCCGTCCTCCCCGCTCGTCGCACAACCCGTCGTCGTCGACGGTGTCGTGACCGCGAGGAAGTCGAACGGCTTCTTCATTCAGACGCAGCCCGGACTCGAGGACGTGGAGCCGCTCAGCTCGGAAGGACTGTTCGTGTTCACGTCGAGCGCGCCGCCCGCGGTTGCAGCGGTGGGCTCGCTCGTTCGCGTCAGCGGCAACGTTGCGGAGTTCCAAGCCGACGCGTTCGGTCCCACGCTCACCGAGATCACCGGGCCGGCGATCGCCCTGCTCGGCTCGAGCGGGTTGCCCACACCGATTGCCTTGACCTCCGCAGATCTCTTGCCCGATGGCGGCCTGCTGCAGTGGGAACGCTATGAAGGCATGCGCGTATCGCTGGCGCCGATCCGCGCGGTGAGCCCCACCGCGGGATTCGTCGACGAGAACGATGCGCTCGGCGGCACGAACGGCGTGTTCCACGCGGTGTTCGTGGATCGACCCCGGCCGTTCCGCGAGCCGGGCATTCCGACCCCTGACCCGATTCCGTCGTGCGCGGCCGGCCCGTGCAACATCCCCGTGTTCGACACGAATCCGGAGCGCATTCGCATCGACAGTGACGGCCAACCTGGAGCGCCCGCCTTGGACATCGCGACTGGCGCGACGCTCTCCGGGGTCCAAGGTGTGGTCGACTACAGCTTCCGCACGTCGACGGTGTTGCCCGATCCGCCGCCGCTGGGGCCCGTGCTGGCCCCGTCTGGCGGCATGGTGCCCACGGGAGCGACGCCTGCCGCGGCCAGTCAGTTCACGGTGGCGTCGTTCAACCTGCAGCGCTTCTATGACACGGCCAACGATCCCGACACGAGCGATGTCGCGCTCACGGCGGTGGCGTTCGAGCGGCGTCTGACAAAAGCGTCGGCGGTCATCCGCGTGGCGCTGTCGTTGCCGGACATCGTCGCCGTCCAGGAGATGGAGGACCTCTCGACGCTGCAAACGCTCGCCGCGCGCGTCAACGCTGATGCCCAGGTCAACGGTCCGAGTCCCGGGTACACCGCGATCCTCGTGGAGGGCAACGACATCGGCGGCATCGACGTCGGGCTGCTGGTCAAGTCTCGCGTCACCGTGCACGAGACCATTCAATGGGGCAAGGACACGCAGTACACGAATCCGCTGACCGGCCAGCCAGAGACGCTGAACGATCGGCCGTCGCTCTCGATTCGCGCGACCGTTGGCGGACAGCCGTTGACCCACCTTCCTGCACCGGTCATCGTCGTGGTCAACCACTTGCGGTCCTTGAACGGCATCGACGATCCCGCGGACGGCGTGCGCGTGCGCGCCAAGCGTCAGGCCCAGGCCGAGTTCCTGGCGATCGTGCTGGAGGAGCTGCAGACGACGCATCCGTCGACGCCGATCGTCGCGGTGGGTGACTACAACGCGTTTCAGGTGAACGACGGCTACGTCGACATCATGGGCACGGTGAGCGGGGTCCCCGCGCCACCGAGTGACGTCAGCAACGCGTCGCCTGACCTGGTCGATCCTGATTTCGTCGACGCGGCGCTGTCGCTGCCAGCTGACCAGCGGTACTCATACTCGTTCGACGGCAATGCCCAGACGCTGGATCACGTGCTGTTGTCGCAGTCCGCTCTTCCCGCGTTCGCGGGGCTCGTGCACCCGCGGATCAACGCGGACTTCCCCGAGGTCTTGCGCAGCGGCAACGGCCCGGAGCGTCTGTCGGATCACGATCCGGCCGTCGCCTATTTCTCGTTCCCCAGCGATACGGAGAAGCCGATGATCTCGTCGGTGTCGCCAAGCCAAGCCAGACTGTGGCCTCCAAATGGCTCGCTCATCCCAGTGCACATCACCATCGCAGCGATGGACAACGTCGGAGCGCCAGTGTGCGGCGTGGCGTCGATTCAGAGCTCCGAGCCCGTGACCGGTCCAGGCTTCGGCAGCACCTCCCCGGATTGGGTGATCGACGGGCCTTTCGACGTCAGGCTGCGCGCCGAACGAAGCGGCTCCGGCCCGGGCCGCGTCTACACCATCAACGCGACGTGCGTCGATGCGGCCGGGAACACCGCGTCAGCCTCCACAATCGTGGTCGTGCCGCACTCCCGGACCCAGTAACCAGAACTGATCTCGGTCATGGAGAACGGCGCGGCGTATAATGCGTGCTTCTCCATGACCCAGGAAGAGCGCTCGGAGCGTAGCCGGGCCGCGATCCTCGATGCGGCTCTGCAGATGTTCTCGCGCCAGGGATTCCGCGGCACGAGCATTCGCGACGTCGCGGCCCGCGCCGGCGTCTCGACGGGCAGCGTCTACCATCATTTTCGCGACAAGGAAGCGCTGCTCAGCACGCTGCTCGAGCAGTTCTGGGCCGCGAGCGCCGAGCCCGACTTCCCCATGAACCGCGCGCTCAACGCCGGCGCGTTTCCGAGACGCGTCGAAGAGCTGGGCCTCGCCGCCCGCGAAGCCGTCACCGGGTGGCGCTCGCACATCGCGCTGATCTACGTGGACGTCGTCGAGTTCGAAGGCCTCCACCTCCGCAAGTTCTACTCGTCCTTGGCGGCACGGTGCGAGCAGTTCGTCCAGGATCATCGCGACACGCAGAACATCACCGAACAGCTGCGCCCCGGCATCCCACCCGGCGCGGCCATGCTGATGACGATGCGCATCTTCTGGTACTACTTCATCGTCGAAGTGCTCTTCGGCGTGCCGGATCACTACGGCATGAGCGCGGACGAAGCGATCGACGTGATCAGCAACATCCTGAAGAACGGAATGGTCAGACCCGCGTCCCTGGCAGATCCTGAGCACCCTGCACCTTAGGCACTAAGCACCCAGGCACCCAGGCACCGAGGCACCCAGGCACCTAAGCCCCCTGTCCCCTCTTTCCTCTCCTCCTCAACTCGTACTCAATCGTTTGCGTGAGTCCTTCTTCTAACGGTCTCGCGGTGAACCCCAGTTCGCGCTCCGCCTTCGCGCTCGACGCGATCCAGCTGGAGCCTGTGAGCAGACGCAGCGCTTCGGATGGGTACGGGACCGGCAGTCCCACGCGTTCGAGCAGCGCGCTGAGGCGGGTCGCGGCGCGCATGGCGCCCGCTCCGGCGTGGAACGTGGGTGGCTTGCGCCCCGATAAGCGGGCGACGACGGTCAGGGCGTCGTCCAGGCGATGCGGCGGCCCGGTCAAGCAGTAGCTCTCGCCCGCGCGTCCGGATTCCATGGCGAGCACGAGGCCGCGTGCGACATCTTCGATGTAGCCCCAGCAGAACGACGCGCCCGACGGGACGATCGGCATTCGTCCGTCGAGGACGCGCAGGATCATCTCGCGCACGCCGCTCGTGTCACCGGGGCCATAGACGAGGCTCGGCATCGCGATCACCAGCGGCAGTCCTTGCGCGATCATCGGGACGGCGACTTCGTAGTGTGCTTTCCACTTGGTGCGGTCGTACTCGGTGAGCCCGGGTCCGCTCGAGACGTGGGTTTCGTCGACCAACTCGCCGTGCGTGTCACCGAGCACCGCGACGGTGCTCACATAGAGGCCCTTCGCGACGCCACGCTCGCACATCGTCTCCAGCACGTTGCGTGTGCCGTCCACGTTGATGCGCTCGGCGAGAGGATTCCGCGGGCCGATCCTGTACCAGGCGGCGATGTGGAAGACGCCGTCCACATCGTTCATCGGCACACCCAGCGTGGTGCGGTTGGTGATGTCGCCGACGTGCAGCATCACGCCGAGCGTCTTCAGCAGCTCGGTCCCCTCGAGCGAGCGCACCAAGGCCGCGACCTGATGGCCTCGGCCTATCAGCTGCTTGACGACCTCGCCACCGATAAAGCCGGTGGCTCCGGTCACGAGGTACCGCGCCACGGCTCATAACATACCCGACCGTTGAGCGCTGCAATGCAGCATCTGCAACGCATGCCCGCGACTGCGCACGTGTGGCCAATCCGTTGGCCGATTGAGCGCAGTATCGACGCTCTCGTGCTCCGCGATCGTCGATCGTGAGAGTGCGTCTCAAGAAGAAGTGGCCGCGCGGTCCCTGGCGCTTCTTCACCGGGGCGCGCGTGGCGCGGCCCTCGAGCGTGGAGTCCGCCTTGAGGCGGACCTTCGGATGCTGCGGAATCGGCGCGAGCACAATCTGTGAGCGCTACACGTGGGCGGCAGTTGGTGGCGCGACCGTGTGCTCATGGCGTCGCAGTTCGGGCGTCGCGTTCGCGAGCCAGGCCGTGCAGATCAAGCACCCGATGCCGCCGCTGATGACCGAGAACGGCGCCGAGACCCAGTCGGCCACGAGACCCGCCTCGAGCTCCCCGAGCTGTGGCCCGCCCTGGAAGAACAGCATGTTGACGCCGATCATGCGGCCGCGGAGGTGATCGGGCGTCTCCAGCTGGCGGATGATGTTGCGGATGACCATGCTGACCGTATCGGTGGCGCCGGTCATGGCGAGACACGCGAACGTCAGCCAGAACGATTGCGAGAACCCGAACACGATGGTCGCGAGGCCGTATCCTCCGACCGCCCACAGCAGGGTCTTCCCGCGCCGGCGGATGCGATCGGTGAGCGGGATCATCACGGCGCTCGTGAGCAGCGCGCCGGCGGCAGGCGCGGCGTACAGCCAGCCGTAGCCCTTGGCGCCGACGTGCAGGATGTCTTGCGCGAAGATCGGCAGCAGCGCCGTCGCCGACGAGAAGAACGTCGCAAAGAAGTCCAGCAGCATCGTCGATCGGATCAGCGGCGCGCGAAACACGAAGTGGAGCCCTTCGACGGCGGCGCGCCACGACACATCGTTGTGCGAGCCAGGCGTTGCCGGCTGGCGCTCGGGCACGTCACGCATCATGAGCAGGGCCGCGACCACGGCGCCGAAGGACACCGCGTTGGCGACGTACACCCACGTGACGCCCGCGGTCGCGATCACGATGCCGCCGAGCGACGGCCCGGCGACCGCGGCGAACTGGAACATGATGGTGTTGAGGCTGATCGCGTTCGGCAGATGCTCCCGCGGCACGAGCGCGGGGACCAGCGCATTGCGCGCCGGCATATCGAAGGCTCCAACGGCCGCGCCAAGCGCCGCCAACATATAGATCGGCCAGACGATGGCGATGCCGCGAGCGGTGAGGACGGCCAGCGCCAGCGCCACGGCAGTCGCCGCGAGTTGCGTCGCCAGCATCAGCTTCCGTCGGTCCCACGCATCTGCCAGAACGCCGCTGATCATCGAGAACAGCACGATCGGCACGACCCGGACCAGCCCGACGAGCCCCAGCGCCAGCCCTTTGTTGTCGGGCACGAGGAGCGACACGTGCCAGAGCAGCGCGGCGTTCTGCATCATCGATCCGGTGAACGAGAGCAGCAGGCCGATCCAGATCAAGCGGAAGTTGCGGTGGCGAAGGGCAACGAACGAGGAGGCGGGCACTCGCGTTCATTGTGGCCGAACCCATGACCCGCGAGAAATCGGTGATAATAAGGGATCTTCACCGGGTCGGGGCGTAGCGCAGCCTGGTAGCGCACCTGCCTTGGGCGCAGGGGGTCGCTGGTTCGAATCCAGTCGCCCCGACCAAAATTCTTAACGTTTTCACACGTTTGTGAATCTGGCGAACGCGGATCGAGCGTCGGCTGACAATTGGCTGACAATCGGTAGCGTGCCAACCCTGCTCGTCGCGCATTCCTTCACCCAATCTGAGCGGTCGCTTCATCAGCGTGTTCGACACGACTGACGCGTCGTTCGCGCGCTTGGCGCATCGATTCGGCCAGCGAGCTCGCACGCGCGTTCATGTAGCGCTGGGTCGTCGTGATGCTGGAGTGCCCGGCGAGCAGCTGCAGCTCGTGAACGGGAACGCCATCGTCGGCCAACCGTGACAACGCCTCGTGTCTGAGGTCGTGCCAGTGGAGGTCGATCTGCGCGAGCGCCTTGCGGTTCGACACTCGCTTCCCACTTCCGGCTCGCGTCGGCTTGATGCCGTTGGCCAGGAGGAGCAGCGTCTCCCAGGCTGACTTCAGGCTTGCCACGTACGCGCCGGTTGTTGCCTCGCCGAACACGTACGCATCCGGTCCGAGGAATGCGCGCCGGCGCAAGAGCTTCTCGAGCCGGCTGCCTGCCTCGAACGGAATGACACGAGCCACCTCAGTTTTCGAGTGCTCCTTGAGGATCCGGATCCAGCGATGTCGCCAATCGACTTGCTTGTTCTGGATCTTGAGCATCTCGCCACGACGGCAGCCCGTGTCGAGGGCTCCGACGAGCCGGTCGCGCATCTCGTCACCCGTGGTCAGCTTGACCTCGGGATTCCAGATGTGGCCGCGGACGATCGCACTGCACAGTGGTCGCGAGATCTTGAACGCTGTCGCGATGTCCCTTTGCTCGACCCCGGCCTGGGCTCGTGCTCGGATCTCGTGGACATCGTCCCAGGTCAGCTTCGCCATGCTGCGCGTGGGTTCGTTCAGGAGCTTGCACGCTTCCAAGAGCCGTTGTTCCTCGGCCTCGGACACGCGCCGCTCTCGCCGGCGCTCGCTCTTCGCGGGGATTCTGACGCCGCGAGGATGAAACGCCGTCTTGGTGAGGAGATCGCGACCGATCGCCCAGTTGCAGACGTGACGCAACCGAGCCAGGTAGCGATTGGTGGTCGCGATCGCGCGATTCGCGTAGCGTGCCTTGAAGTCCTCGATGGCGTCGGGACGTTCGAGCGCCGTCGCCGGCAGAGTGCCGAGTTGAACAGTGAGGACATTGAGTTGGCTCAACATCCCCGCTCGGCTCTTGAGCGGCTCGACCTCGACGTATCGGGTGCGATACAGCTTCAGCAGGTCGGCCACCGTCGTCGGGCGTTCGAACTTCGTCTCGCGTTCGATCGGCACGCGGGGGTCCTTCCCGGAGACGATCTCGGCGATGAACTTCGGTTCCCAGACCTTCTCGGCTTCCTGCTTGGACGTGACCGGCGCCGTGGCACCTCGCGCCAGGGCGAAGTCGTCCACGGGCATTCGGTAGCGTCGATTGTTGTGCATGACATCCAGCCACCACGGATGCTCGCAGCGCGGGCACGTCTTGCAGCCCTTGCTGCGACAGGGCTTTCGAACAGCCATACGGGTCCTCCTTTCGGTTACGAAACTTTCGTTGGGGCTCCTCGACGGATCCAGTCGAGCACGTCCCGTGGATCAAACCTCCTTCCTCGGACGCCGAAGCGTTGCGCTCGGAGCAGTCCGCGCCAGTATGCGCGACGGACCGTCTCTTCGTGGCAACCGACGAACCTGGCCACTTCACGAGCGTTCAGCAGCCGGTTCGGCAGGCCCTCCGACTCGTACGCCGCCGCCTCCTCGGCGACTCGATTCTCGACTCCATCAGGTTCCGGATACGAGTACTCGTTCCTCATAGCCTCCTCCGAGGATCCACGCCGGTCGGCGCCCCGCCGGAAGGCCAGCAAGGCGACGACCAGCGCAAGGGCGCCGCACCGCGACGGTGCGGACACCATGTTGTTGGGAAACGGCGAGCCGGGAGGCCCCGCGCGGGAGTGAAGGACCTGAAGTCGATCACCGATCCGCCGGCCGGCTCGAAGGCCCGGCGGCAGGAGGGACCTGAGGCCGCTCATGCCTTTCCGGGTTTGAGCCGATGACTATCCGTCAGCTTCACTCCGTGACGGTGTCGGCGGGCAAGCGCCCGCGCTGTTCGGCTCGTGGGTCAGTTTCGATGCCCGAGGGCTGCACCCGCGGGCTATCGTCTGCCTCCAGGCACCGCGTCGACATCTCGCATGGCGAAGAAGCCGTTCGCAGAGCCCTCAGTACGTTGGAGTCACCGGCCCATCGAGGTGTGATCCGGTGCAGTGGATCCTGAGGACGCACTGCAATGGTCAGCGGGTCGTTCAGTGCCGGTTGCCTCGAGTGGCCTCGTGCCGTCTCAGGCTGTCTCGCGCCGGCTGCGACCTTCTCCCACCGTCCCGGTGATCGGGTGCTTCATGCAGGTGCTCTGAGAGCGACGAGCGCGAAGCAAGTCCACGCAGGTCTGAGACCGAACGTGGAGTGTGGCGATTAATCGCCACTGACGAATGAAATGACGTTACGCCCGTCATTGGTGCGTGTCAAGTCGGCAGGGAACGTCATCGGCGCATGGCGACGCCTGGCGATTCCTGGCGACGACGTTCGCGCCCTTGCTTGTTGCCGTGCAAGGGGTCACAGTCCAGAAGTCGCTGTGCGTCTCGGATCTCTTTCTTGCTCGCCTGCTTTGTTGCGACGCGTTCGTAGCGCGGTGACCCGTAGACCGGCACGTCGTGACCATCGCTGCGGGTGATGACTCGAACGAGTTGTTTGGGCACGTAGCGATAGCTGTGAATGAACCAGCCGGAGTCCCGCCGCTCCCACACTCGCGTAGTGTCTACGCGGAAGCGTCGAATTTCCGCCGCGCTCGAGACGTCGATGCCGAATGCGCGAAGCGCAGTTTGTGTCTTCAGGAACCGGCCGCCGCGATATCCGCGCCAGGACTCGCGCCGGTAGCAAAGCAATCCCGTAATCGGATGAACGTACAAGCCGCTGACTGGGACGAGTCCCGACCAGCCAATGTGGTGCAGACTCCCGTCTGGGCTGAGCGAGACGTGCTGCGCTACCTCCCAGCGGATGTGGTCGAAGATGTGCTGGCCGCTCAGTGAACGGCTGTCGAGATTGCGAACGATCTCTGACCAGACGTTGTTCCAGGGACGGCCGACCTGCTTTCGCAGGTATCGGCGCAGCGGTCCCAGGAGGTCGGAGAACTCCTTCGCGTTCCAGCCGTACTGGTGACGCCGCGCGATCGACGCGCGCGTCGGTCCATGATCCTCGGCGTCGTGCTCGTTCTTTCCGAGTCGTCGCCCCCACTTCTTGCTTGGATTTCCGTGGCCGCGTCGTGGCTTTTCGGTGACCACCTTGGCCATGTCGATTCGCATGGGTGTTCCTCCTCTACGTCATAGGTCACCTCCTTTGAGAAATTGGGTTGGAATCATTTGGTCAATCCTCACAACGAGAGCCGCACAGGATAACGCATCTCCGGTCCGAGTGCATCCCCCGCCTGAAGGAGCTCCAGCGCAGGAGAAAGAGTCGTGTTAGGAAGCGTGACCGGGAAGAGGGGGGCCGCGTCGACGATTTCGATCGCGGCGTGGACTCAATGCGCCCGCGCCTGGTGGTCAGTCGCTTCTGCGCCCGACCACCGAGATCTCCGAGAGCGCTCGCGGCCGTTGCCGATGGTCGCCCGCTGGCGGCATCGTCGCCGACGATGCGACACTGGTCCAGGACGGTGATGGGCGATGGGAACTTTGATCGTTGTTGATTGCGAGGCGCCGTTCGACGTAGGCGCGCCGTCCGTGGGCGACATGACGGAGTTCGGCGCCGTCGACTTCAACGCCCTTCGAGAAGGGCGCACCGAGACCTTCCACGGCACGGACTGCTCCGAGGAGACGTTCAGCAAGTTCCGCGAATGGCTCGAACCTCGGAAGCCTGTTGTCTTCGTTTCGGACAACCCGGCCTACGACTTCCAGTGGGTCAACTTCTACTTTTGGCGCTACTTCGGCGAGAACCCGTTCGGGCACTCCGGCCGGCGTATCGCCGACTTCTACGCTGGCCTGGTCGGCGACTTCCGCAGCACGCAGAAGTGGAAGCGCCTGCGGAGGACCAAGCACGATCATCACCCTGTCCACGACGCGCTCGGCAATGCCGAGGCGCTCATCCGGATGCTCGACGGGGAGAGGTGAGCGAAGCAGGTTCGCTCCAACACGCCAAATGCGGATCGTCGCCCTCAGCGATCAGCACGGGTTTCTTCCAGACATCCCACCGTGCGATCTCGTGATCGTGGCCGGTGACGTCTGCCCGGACCGCTTCGGACCGTTCATGGCCGTCCACGATCCGCATCACCAGCGGGCGTGGTTCGATCGAGAGGTCCGACCGTGGCTGGCGGCTGCGCCCGCCACGCACAAGCTCCTCACATGGGGTAACCACGACTGGTGTGGTCAGTCCTGCAGCTTTCGCGAGGACTCGCCGGCCTACGCGCGTTCGACGGACCTTCAGATCCTCGTGGACGAGGCAACCACGATACCGTGCTCCGATGGCACGAAGAGACACGTGTCCGTGTGGGCGACGCCGTGGTCAAACAGGTTCATGCGCTGGGCGTTCATGAAGAAACCGAGCGAGCTCGAGGCGGCGTACGCGGCCATTCCTGAAGGCATCGACATCCTCGTGTCGCATCAGCCGCCGCTGTACTACGGGGACCGCACGTTCAACCTTGACGCTGGCCGCGTCGAGCACGTTGGAAGCCGCGAACTGCTGGACGCGGTCGAGCGAGTGCGGCCGCGGATCGTGGTCTGTGGACATGTGCACGGAGGCTTCGGCCGCTACGAACACCAGGGGATTCCGATTTACAACGTCAGCGTGGTCGATGAAGCGTACCGGCTCGTCCACGCGCCGACGATCATCGATCTGCCGGGTCTCTGAGCACGAGCGTGCGTTCAGCAATTCGCGCTGTTCATTAATTCTGAACGCCGATCTCTCTGACGCCTCAACGTGCTATACGGAGCGATATACGCGGTCGTTATGCCATCGCAAGAAGTCGACGCTCGGCGCATCAGCCGCTGTCGCGGGAACGACCACTGAGGACCCGTGCAGCGGATAGTACGAACGGCCGTTCTGATAGTCCTCCTTGAGCCGTGGACTGACCTCCAGTCGATACTCCGGTGTGATCGTCAGGTAGCCCTGATCGAACAGCCGGTGCAGATCGGCACGAAGCAAGACGCCGTTGCGGACGTCATGCGGACCATCCTTCGCATACGGTTGGATGTGGGAAGCCTCCAGTGCCGGCAACGAGTGCTCTTGCGTGGCAGCACACGCTCGACCGTAGGCGTCCATGACGGCCACGCGGAAGATCCCCTGTCCCAGGCGCGGCGCAACGAGCTGTGGTGTTCCGTAACGCGGCGGGTCTTCGCGAACGAGCATCGGCTGCGTGGCCGCCGGATCTTGATGTCGCGGCCTGGTTCGAGCCAGGCACTCTTCCCAAATTCTCAAGCCTTCGCCCGCCGTCAGGTCGTATCGCTTATGTCGCAGGTTCGCAGGCGGCCAATCGTGCGGACCCGTCACCCACTCGTCGGGCTGGAAGAACGTCGGTTGCGCGAGCAGAATGCAGCCGATCTCGTTCGATGGCGATTGGGCGCGGTAGTCGATCCGGGCCCGGATGCCGCTGATCCGTTCGCGCATGGACTCGAGCGTCGGGCAACCGTTCTTTGCCCCAAACGTTTCCCACGCGAGCCAGTCGGGCAAGCGTGAGTAGCGCGCGAAGTAAGCGAACCCGCAGACGGCGTGGTCGTACCGCGCCTTCAGCTTGAAGAAGAACGGCGCTCCGACCTCGCCCCTGAACCCCCAGTGAGCCGATGGCGTCCAGAAGTTGACCTCATCGAGGTCATCCTGGGCCAGGAGAAACCGGTACCAGCCGTGATCGGTAATGGCGACAGTGCCATTCATCCGCGGTCATAATACGCTCGCCTGGCTGGTCGCAGAGAATGCGGTACTGGTGGGTCAATCAGAACCAGACGTATCGGGCCGAAGTCCGCGGGAGCTTCATGTGGTCGCCGAAGCGAAACGCGAACGGAGTCCGCAATCAGTTCTACGAGAACATGCGAGAGGTGTCGCCCGGCGACGTCGTGTTCTCCTTCTGCGACACTCGCATCAAGGCAGTCGGCGTCGTGACTGGTGGAGCACAGACCGGACCAAAACCCGACTTCGGCAGCGCCGGATTGAACTGGTCCAAGGAGGGCTGGTTCGTCCCGGTGGACTACTGCATTCTGAACAACCAGATCAGGCCGAAGGATCACGCGGCGATTCTTCGTCCTTTCCTGCCGGCCAAGTACTCGCCGCTCCAGGAGAGCGGAGACGGCCTGCAATCGGTCTACCTCGCAGAGGTGCCGCGGGCGCTCGCCGATGCCCTTATCGGCCTGATCGGCCAAGCCTACTGGGATGCGTACTCGACGATTGCCACGCTTCAAGTCGCTCCTGAGCCGACCGACGCCGAAGCGGGCGCGACAATCGACGCGACGCTGATCGGGCCGACGTTCCGCGAGCAGATCGTGCGGTCAAGGCGAGGCCAAGGAGTGTTCAGAGCCAACGTTCTGCTACGTGAAGATGCCTGCCGCGTTACGCATGTCAGCGAGCCCAGACACCTCAAAGCCAGTCACATCAAGCCGTGGCGTGACGCGACGGACGCCGAGCGCCTCGACGGCGCCAACGGTCTGTTGCTGTCCCCCCACATAGATCATCTGTTCGACGAGGGCTACATCACGTTCTCGAGCAGCCAGGCGCTGGTGATCGTTCCGGAGGTTCGGGACAAGCTCCTCGACGCGTGGGGAATCGACGCCGGCGTTCGCGTTGGCGAGTTTTCGCGTGAGCAGAACGCCTACCTCGATTACCACCGTTCGAACGTGTTTAAGCAGTCCCTCCTGGAGTGATCGAACACCGTGGAACAACTGTGTGTCGCCCGCAAGGAATCACCGATCACCGAGCGCGCCTGATGCGAGCAGCCTTTACGGTTGACCTGGCGTCCCCGTTTTGGGTACGGTTGTCCCCGTCTTGGGAACAACTGCAGCGGCTCTGGACCCCGCGACGGTCCTGTTCGGCAGCACGCGGCGGCGCGTACTCGCCTGGCTCCTCGGCCACGCCGACGAAGCGTACTACCTGAGGGAGCTCGCGCGGCAGGTTGGCGGCGCCGTCGGCGCGGT
>DAINCF010000095.1:0-17016 GCA_036732565.1 Vicinamibacterales bacterium | reverse complement strand
CGCGCTTCGCGCGCGTTGCGGTTCGTCAGCTCCTCAGGCACGCGCACTTCGCCTTTGGCTCGTGCTAGCGGGCACGAATCCCACTGATTCCAGCCCCCGCGCTTCGCGCGCGTTGCGGTTCGTCAGCTCCTCAGGCACGCGCACTTCGCCTTCGGCTCGTGCTAGCGGGCACGAATCCTACGGCTCGATCATCGGGACCGCTTGCTCATGGTTACGGGTCGACTTTTACGATTGTTTCGCAGACGATCGTCACGGACTCGAACAAAGCTTCGGACCGCCCCACCTTGAGACCCTCCAAGGTCATACTGCTCGGCCAAGCCCTCTCCAACCAGTACTTGCCTACAGGTTTCCCGTCCTTGGCGTAGATGGTGAGGGCGGCGCTCTTGCGGGCAGCAGACATCGATCCCGTTCGCACGGCCTCATGCCAGTTCCAGAGTTCCAGGCTCCCAGAGAGCCCGCGCCTGAGGGTGACGCTGGGCGGTTTCATCTTCGCCGGCTTATCCCTGGCAACGAAACTTCCGTCCGCGTTCATTTCCCAGTAGTTCTGGATCTCTATTTCCCAGCGAATCGCCTCGAGCTCTGAGAACGCGGCGATCTCGTAGCCATCAATCGTGAGGGAGTACCGCAGCGCCTCGAGCTGCACCACCTGGGCATGGGCCGGTATGCTGCCGAACGTCACAGTAAGGCTCAACCCCAGGGCAACCAGCGCACCAAGTCTGTTCATAATTCCTCCTTCCGTGGTCCACCACGGACGCGTTGCTCGCACTCGTCGTCGAAGCGCGATGCACGCGATGATGCCGTCGGGCCAGGTCGAGAGGAATAGGCAGCCTTGCCGCTTTTGCTTGGGTAGCTTTACGGAATTGGCATAGGCAGGAGTACCTATGCTCAGACGAGGCGACGCCAACCGGCTCGAAATGCTTGTGATCTAGGTCGATTCGCAGCCGGGCACTTCAGACAGCGCGCGAAAGATCGGCACGTTACGCGCCTGTGCAAGTCTCACCATTTCGTCGGCGCCTTGTGAAGGTCCACCGATTCGCAAGATGGCGTCGCACCGTTCGACGAGCCGGATCGCGATCGGATGAAAGATCTCGTTGAACGGTTCATCGCCGACCGCGCGCGATCCCGCGAGCGCCACCAGCGGCAGCGCCAGCCATTCACCGACGATCGGAATATGGCCGGCGCGAAACAGCGGCAGCGCATACGCTTCCATCGCCTTCACGTTCGCCGCCAGCTTGTCAGGATCGTCACCGGTGCCCGACCGGTAGGGTCCCGCCACCAGGATCATCATCACTGAGACTTCTTCTTCAGCATGCCTGGAGAGTTCCACCGGATCACGTGGTAGGTGGCCGGCGTATCGCCAATGTTCTTGATGCCATGCAGCTCGTTGGAGGCTTGGAAGATCACCGACCCTGGACCGAGACGGACGTTGGCGCCGTGATTCAGCGATTCGACCGTACCCTCTTTGATGATGATGAGCTCTTCGTCCACATGCGAGTGCGGCGCATGCGGCGACTCGCCCGGGTTGAGCGTCGTAATGTGGATTTCGAGCTCGTCGAGCGTGGGCGTTGGGGACTGCACGACGCGACGCACGGCACCAACCTTGGTCGGCTGGGCGGTCATCGCCGTCCAGTCCCAGGTTGACGACGGCATCACCTTCGCCTGCGCCCGAACCATCGCGGTCACGCCAAGCGTGACGCTCACCGCGGTTACCGCCACGACGATATCTCTTCGCGTAATCATTTGGGACCTCACGCCAGGATCTTTACCACGCAACGCCGCGGGCGGCACCTTCATGGGGAACGGCTCGAGGTCGCGACGACGTGGGTTCCGGCCCGACGAGCGACCGAGATCACTCCCGTCACGGCGCTGCGCGGCGATCCATGATGTGGACTCCGGGCGATCGTGTTGAACGATCGACCGAAGCGGCGTACGATGGCCCGCCCCCATGGCATTCATCGACAATCAGCGGCAACTCTTTCGCTTTCTCATTCTCGATGGATGGATGCTCCTGCGCGAAGTGGCCTCGGCGTGGGATCGTCCGCACCTGACCCAGACGGACCACGGCACGCCTGCGACCAGCTATGCGTTCAGACGCGACGTCATCGATCGCTACAACCAGCGCTACGAAGAGCTGAAGCACCACCTCAAACGAACGGTCGCCGTCCGCGGGCTGTTCGGCTCCGCGTTCATCGCGCCCCTGTTCGTGATCCGCCTGGCCTGCGTGGTAACGGCGGCCACGACCGGGTTCTTCTGGACATTTGCCGTGAGCTTGCTGCAGTTCGTGGTGGCGCCGTATTCCTTCTTCGCCGCGGTAGCCGCGTGGCTGGGCGTGCTGCCCTTCTACGTCATCCACTTCACGTTGTTCGCGATTCTGCAAACGGGGACCGCCCTCGTCTTCAATCGATATCCATGGCTCGCAGCGTACCTGCAGCTCCCCATCACGCCGTTGTTGATCGTCGGTTGGATCGCGGTCGATCAGGTCGTGTGCCTGGTCCTATGCTTCTGGACTCCAGTCGGCCGACCCGCGCCGATGCGGCCGCTGCGGGTGCTGCAGTCTGTCGGCTACGGGTTCATCAATTGCAAGACGTACTGGCTGGTGCTCCTTTTGTCGCTGCGCGGCCTCCCCATCGATCTGCTCGCGCTCGGTGTCTACGCCTGCATCCCGCATCGCGTGATCATGCGCGGGGCGCGCCTCCTGCAGCCCGTCCTACCGCCGGGAAGCCGCCACTGGACGTTCCCGAGCGCCATGTTCTATCACTACCATCGTGCCGTGCATCTGCCGGGCCCCTACGTGCACGGGCATCGGCATCACCATTACTTGCTGGACTCGACGCCGTTCGATGCCGACATGCACGGCTCGGGCATGCCCGAGGAATGGCTCAAGCTGATGACGGAGATCAGCGTGTGTCTGGCCACCGGCCTGATGCCATGGTCGTTCACGCACGCCACGATCTGGCAGAGCCTGAAGAACCGCGTGGGACATGCGCGGATTCAAGGGGAACATCCCATCCTCGACAATTTCCATGTCAACCATCACACCCGTCACGTGAGGAACTTCGGCTATGCCGCGCTTCCCCTCGATCTCGTCATGGGTACGGCCTACGGTGACGTGTCGCGGATGGACAATTTCGACAATGGGCGGACCAGGTGCACGCTGCACACGGAGCCAGACCAATATGTTCTGGAGATCCGGCGCACGGAGCCGTTGTAGACGGGGGTCAACGCTCAGGTTTCTTGCGCGGATCGTGGGCGGGATCGATGTAGTCCGTAGCGGATTGGCCGATCCCTTCGATCTGGACGATGGTGTCGGGCACGTCGACGGCCTGAAAGTGCGGCACGCCTTCGGGGAGGCGGTAGACGCTACCTGCCGGATAGGCGCGCAGCGCCGCGGCATCGAACGTCTTGCCGAACCCGAGCTTCCACTCACCCGCGAGGACCGTGTAGGTTCGAGGCTCGGGATGCGTGTGCGGCATCACCCGCGCGCCGGCCGGCAAGCGCGCGCGAAGCGTGTAGGGGCCCGGCTTCGTCAGATCGCCAAACACGACCGCGACCTGTCCGCCCGCCAATCCGCGGTTCGGCATCCACTTCACATCGTCCGGCCGCGCTTCGCTGAATCCGGGAGGTGGCGTCCGATCGCTCGATGGAGACTGAGCGGCGGCAATGACGGCTGAGCCCATGATCAGGGCAAGCGAAACCCAACGCATAGGTATCCACAATACGTCAGCTATGATCGCGCTGTGCGCCATGAGCTGCTCAGCCTGGACACCACCGTGGCGATCGAGTTACGCCAAACCGATCCTGGCGACGTATGATGCCCGCCCAGAAGCTGGCGACTTCGGTCGGGATGAGCAATGCGGTACGTTGGCTCGCGCTAGCGTCCGGGTGCAAGGCGATCGGCTCGACCGTGCATATCTGGAGGCCAACGCGCCGCTGCTCGAGGTCGCCGATCTTCTCGCCCGAGCATTGGCATCGTCCTGACGACCATGCGCCTGCGCTCAGTTGACGTCTTCCGCGGGGTGACGATGGCTGCGATGGTCATCGTCAACAACCCGGGGGACTGGAGCACCGTCTACACGCCGTTGCTGCACGCGCCGTGGCACGGGTGGACGCCGACCGATCTGATCTTCCCGTTCTTCCTCTTCATCGTCGGCGTCGCCATCACGCTGTCGCCCACGAGCGGGAGCGGCATCGGCGGTGTCCTGCGGCGGAGCGCCATCATCTTCGGGCTCGGGCTCTTCCTTGCCGGCTTTCCGTTCTTCACGCTCGCCACCTGGCGCATTCCAGGAGTCCTGCAGCGTATCGCGGTGTGTTACCTGGCCGCGATTGTCATCGTCAGACTGACGACCCCACGCGGTGGCGACACGCTCGCGCACATGCGACGACTGACGGCTGCGGTCGTCGCCATCGTCGTGGCCTATGCGGTGGTGATGCTGTGGGTGCCGGCGCCTGGAGGACAGGCGGGCGATTTGTCGGCCGAGGGCAATCTCGGCGCGTGGCTCGATCGTCTGCTGATGCAGGGACATCTGTGGCAACCGCGGTGGGATCCGGAAGGTCTGCTGAGCACGCTGCCGGCGATTGCGAGCACCCTGATGGGCGTGATCGCCGGGCAGGCGCGACAGACGACGCGTACGCTTGCGGCATGGCGTCGTCAGCTCGTGTTCGGTGGCGTGGTGTGCGTGATCCTCGGGTTGTTGTGGGATCCGTGGTTCCCGATCAACAAGAGTCTCTGGACCAGCTCGTACGTGCTCTTCACCGGCGGCCTTGCCGCAATGTCGTTGGCGCTCTGTTCGGCCTGGTCGGACGACAGGTCGGGTGGATGGCCGATTCGGACGAGCGAGCCGTTCGTCGCGCTCGGGCGCAACGCGATCCTGTTGTTCGTGCTCTCCGGGCTGATCGGTCGCCTGGTCGGCGTGTTGATGGTCGATGCGGCAGCACGTGTCCCTCTGAAAAGCTGGATCTACTCCACGCTGTTCGCGCCGATTGCCTCTCCTCGCAACGCGTCGTTGCTCTTCGCGCTCGCCAATCTCGTCTTGCTCTACGCGCTGCTGGCCTGGTTGCATCGCCGGCGCCGTTACTGGAAAGTGTGATGTCACATCCCCGCGGCCTGGGCTCTCTGGAGGCGGGCGCGCCGTTGCGCCTCCCGCTGCCCACCACGACTGAGGATTGGCCATGAACGTCAGATGGGTCCTCGCGCTCGTCGTCATCTCGTGCTGCTGGGTGCCGTTCAGCGCGGCACAGCACGACCCGCGGACTCCGCACGGCGAGCTGGGGCAGGTCTCCTTCCCCATCTCGTGCCAAACCGGTGTGCAGGAAGAGTTCGAGCGCGGTGTGGCCATGCTGCACTCGTACTGGTTCAACTACGCGGGCAAGATGTTCCGAGCGGTCCTCGAACGAGATCCGGATTGCGCGATGGCGTATTGGGGCATCGCACTCGACCTGCTCGGCAACACGTTGGGTGCCACACCGTCCGCGGCTTCGGCTCGTGAGGCGTGGGACGCCCTCGAGAAAGCGCGCGCGGCCAAGACCAAGAGTGCGCGCGAGGAAGCGTGGATCGAGGCGATCCGCGCGTATTACCGCGATCACGAGCGCGTTGCCGTCGAGGCTCGGCTGCTCGCGTACGCTCGAGCGCTGGAGCAGCTCGCGCAGCAGTATCCCGACGATTTCGAGGCGCAGGTCTTCTACGCGCTCAGCCTGCAAGCCGCTGCACCGAAAAGCGACGTCAGCTATACCAATCAGTTGAAGTCGGCGGCCTTGCTGGAAAAGCTCTACGGGCAAAGGCCGCAGCATCCCGGGATCACGCACTATTTGATTCACGCTTACGACTTTGCGCCGTTCGCCGACAAAGGCATTCCGGCCGCGCGGCGCTATGCCGCCATCGCACCCGCGGTCCCCCATGCCCGGCACATGCCCGCGCATATCTACTCCATGGTCGGCTTGTGGGAAGACTCCATCGCCTCCAATCTGTCGGCGCTCGAGATTCAACCTGACTACTACCACGCGGCAGACTTCACCGTGTACGCGCACCTGCAGCTTGCGCAGGATGCCCACGCGGCTTCGTTAATCGAAAAGGCACTCAACACACGGGACCGCGGTGACCGGCCGCCAACCATCATCAACTTCACCGCACGCGCGGCAATGCCGGCACGGTATGCACTCGAGCGCGCCGACTGGGCAGGGGCGGCGGCGCTCCCCGTTGTGCCAAGCGACTACCCGCAGGCCGATGCCCTCACCCGCTTCACGCGCGGACTGGGGATGGCTCGAACCGGCGACCTCCGCGGCGCACGGATGGAAATCGAGGCGCTCGAAGCGCTCCAAGGGGCGTTGCTGAAATCCGGCGAGTCGTATTGGGCGGATCGCACGAACGAACAGATCGGTACGGTTTCAGCCTGGGTGGCCCGCGGCGACAGACAGAACGCGAAAGCGATCGAGCTGATGCGACATGCCGCAGACAGCGAAGAAGCCAGCATCAAACACGTGGCGATGGAAAACCGCCTGTACCCGTTGCGCGAGCTGCTCGGCGACCTGCTGCTGAGCGAGGGACAGCCGGCCGCGGCGTTCGCGGAATACGAGAAAGCGTTGACCCACACGCCGAATCGCTACCGCGGCATCTACGGGGCGGCACGGGCTGCTGAATCGGCGGGCGACCGGGACAAGGCGACGACCTACTACAACCGCCTGTTGTTGCTGTCGACCACGGCGGACAGCGAACGGGCGGAGGTGAAGCAAGCCCGCGCCTTTCTGTCCAGGCGCTAAACGCCTCCGTCGGGGAAAGTGTGATGTAACATCGCCGCGACAACCACCTCCATCACGTCGAGGAGGTGTTGCTTTTCAGTGAGGAGGTCCCTCCATGAGGTCTAGGCGGCTCCACCCACAGATCGCCCTGCTGGGCTTGCTGTTCGTTCTTCTGCCTGTCGTCGCTCGTGCCCAAACCGGCACGGCATCCATCACCGGGCTCGTCACCGACGAGACCGGAGGCACGCTCCCTGGTGTCACCGTCACGGCGACCAACCAGGCCACCAATGCCGTCCACGTGGCCGTGACCAACGAGGCCGGCAACTACACCATCACGCCGGTCAACATCGGGGCCTATGTGGTCAAGGCCGAGCTGACGGGATTTCGGACCGCCACCACGGCGGCGATCACGCTGGAGGCGCGACAGATCGCGCGTCTCGACTTCAGAATGACGGTGGGCGCGGTGGCCGAGACGCTCGAGGTCATCGGCGCGCCGCCGATTCTGCAGACGGAGACGACCGCCGTGGGCGAGGTGCTCTCGGGCAACACGGTGCAGTCCCTGCCGTTGAACGGTCGCAACGCCGCGCAACTCCCGCTGCTGCTGCCCGGGGCGGTCACCTACAACCCGCGCGGTTTCACGAACATCGGGGCCGCGAACTCGAACCGTCCGATCGTGAACGGCAACCGCGAGCAGACCAACAACTTCACGCTCGACGGGTTGGACGTCAACGAGACGATCGACAACCGTATCGCGTTTCAGGCCATCCCCGACGCCATCGCTGAGATCAGCGTGGAGACCAACAACTACGCGGCCGACCTCGGCAACGTCGGCGGCGCCATCGTCAACATCGTGACCAAGTCGGGGGCGAACGCGTTTCACGGCAACGCGTTCGAGTTCTACCGGAACAGCGACTTCGACGCCAACACCTGGGAGAACAATCGGTCGAATGCCGCGAAGCAGGAGCGGAAGCAGCACATCTACGGTGGCACGTTTGGCGGCCATCTGATCCCGAACACCCTCTTTTTCTTCGGTGATTACCAGGCCTCACGTCAGGACGCGCCGGGATTCACGACCGCCTCCGTCGCTCCGGAAGCGTGGCGGCGCGGCGATCTCTCGAGCGTGAGCGCGACGATTCGCGATCCGCTGACCGGGCAGCCGTTTCCGGGCAATCAGATTCCCGCGTCGAGAATCAGCCAGACCGCCCGCGCGCTGCTGAACGACCTGACCAACTATCCGCTGCCGAACCGCACCGTGCCTGGAGGCATCACCGGGAACTTCGTCGGCGAAACGCTGCTCGCGATTCGCGCGCACCAGGGTGACGTGCGTCTGGACTGGAACGCGTCCACCAACGACAAGTTCTTCGGCCGTTACTCGTTTGCGCTCTACGAGGACCGTCGAGAACGGCAGCCCTTCCCGCTGTTCTTAGCGGGTCGCAACGATCAGCCGTTCCACAACATCGGCGGCGCGTGGAATCGCATTTTCGGCTCGTCGCTGATCAACGAGCTCCTCGTCGGCTTCAGCCACACCACCGTCACCGGCGAGACCTTCGACTGGGCCGGCGTCGGCAACGCCAATGCCACCTACGGGATCGCCGGCGGACAACCGATCGGCGGCCTCTCCCAAATCAACTTTGGCAGCTCGCTCACGTTGCCAGGCTTGATCGCGACCGATTCGGACACGCTCGCCAAAACCTTCCAAATCAACGAAAAGGTGACGTGGCTCACGGGAGCGCACACCGTGAAGATCGGTGGGCAACTCCTACGCTACGACCAACGTCGGTTCTACGCTGGGAACAACGGCTTGCTCGGTTTCATCAACTTCAACGGTTCGTTCACCGGCTTTGCCTTCTCGGATTTCCTGCTCGATCAGGCGTCGGGCAAGGGCCGAGGCGGCGGCGACCCGAACGATCCGTGGACGCACCTGCAGAACCGCATCTCGCTGTTCCTTCAGGATGACTTCAAGGTCCGACGCGACCTCACGCTGAACCTCGGCGTCCGCTGGGCGTACACCTCGCCGCTCGTGGAAAAGGAGAACCGGCAGACGAACTTCGACCTCGTCACCGGTCAGCAGCTCTTCGCAGAAGACGGCAGCGTCGAGGAACGCGCACTGTACAACCCTTACTACAAAGGTTGGGAACCTCGCTTCGGCGCGGCGTGGAGCGCCAGCGATCGCTTGGTCTTCCGAGGCGGATACGGCGTGTCGCAGTTCATGGAGGGCACTGGCGCGAACCTGCGCTTGCCGCTCAACCCGCCGTTCTTCTTCGAGTCGGCGGTCAACTACAACACCACCACCGGGCCCGGCACCATCAGCACCGGCTTCGCGGAGTTGGTCCCAGGGACAACGCCCAGCGGAAACGTGCGGGCGTACGATCCGGACCTGCGGCCGCAGTTCACGCACCAGTTCAACGTATTCGGCGAATACAGGCTCACGTCGGCGATGTCGGCGCAGATCGGCTACGTCGGCCACCGCGCGAATCATTTGGTCGTGCCGATGGAAGGCAACCAGGCCCTGCCCGGCGTCGGCGACCCGACGACGTGGGCGCCTCAGGCCACGCGGCGCCCGCTGTTTGCAGCACAGCCGCTCGTCACCACCATCGCGACCACCGCCTCGCGCGGCGAGAGCAAATACAACTCGCTGCAGGCGAGCGTCCGGCAGCGCTCCGCCAACGGCGTCGAATTCCTCGCGTCCTATACACTTGCAAAGGTCACGACCAACAATCGCGGCTTTTACGGTGTGTCTGGCGGATCGGCGCTGTCGACGGTGATCAGCGGCACGGAAGGCGCCTATTGGCAGAACACCTACGATCCGGACGCGGAGTGGGGACCGGCCTTCTACGACGTCCGACACAACCTCGTCTTCTCGGCGACGTACGATTTGCCGTTCGGCGTCGGACGCGCACATGGATCGCAGTGGCCGGCCATCGTCGATGCCTTCCTCGGAGGGTGGAGAATTGGCGGCATCGTCCAGACCAGAACGGGGCTTCCGGTGACGGTCATCGACAGCCGGGCGCGCTCGCTGCAAGGGGAACGCGGTAACGAGCGACCGAACTGCGTCGGCGATCCCGTCCCGTCCGATCAGTCGATCGATCGATGGCTCGACATCAACGCGTTTTCCATGGTGCCGCTCGGAACCTTTGGCAACTGTCCCGTCGGCGTGGCGCGCGGGCCGAGGTACACCAACATGGATCTGATGCTGGCCAAGCGCGTCAGCCTCGGTACCGACACCTACGGCGAGTTCAGAATCGAGGCGTTCAACGCCCTGAACCACCCGAGCTTCGGCGCTCCGGCGCGCGACATCTCGGTGCCGAATACGTTTGGCACGATCACCAACACCGTCAGCTCGCCGCGCGTGGTCGAGTTGGTCTTCAAGTTCTACTTCTGAGCGTCCGTTTCAAGATTCGTGGGGGCCGGCTTCAGCCGGCCCTGAGGTCCGCCTAAAGGCGGACCCCACGTTTGTTTTGAAACGCAATCTAAGCGTCGCCACGCATCGTAAGGAGATTCGCCTGTGCGTCGACATCCAGGGGTTGCGCTGGTGTTCGCGACCGTTGCCGCCTTTGTGATCTCGGCCTGCGCGGCTCCGCCAGCCGCACCACCGCCGACGACGCCGGCGAGCACGGTGCCGGCATCGGAGGCCGGACTCTCGTCGGTAACCGGGAAAGCGTCGCGTGGCGCGTTCATCGTGCTCGAGCCCGTGACCCCGCGTGAGTTCCCGGTACCGCAGATGCCGATCGTGATGGATCAACTCGGGAAGCAGTTCATCCCGACATCGGTCGTCGTGCGCGCGGGGCAGCCCATCGAATTCCGCAACAGCGAGGACATCCCGCACAACGTCTACGTGAAACGGAGCCCGACGGGACGGGAGGTGCTCAACATCTCGACCGATCCCACCCAGCGCCACGCCCATACCTTCGAGGACGCCGGCGTCTACGAGGTCTCGTGCGACCTCCACTCAGGGATGTTCGCGACGATCTTCGTCGTCACCACTCCGTACTCGGCAATGGCGGACGAGCGTGGCGCGTTCGTGATCCTGAACGTGCCACCAGGCGCGTACAAGATGACGACGTCGATCGGAGGCAAGGACATCGGCCGCACGATCGAGATCGCAGGGGCCCATACGGACATCGGCAGTGCCGGCCTCTGAGTGGCTGGTTGGGGCTGCCGCCATCCTCGCGGGCGCCATCGCCGCGGTCTCGGGATTCGGCATCGGCAGCTTGTTGACGCCGATCTTGATGCTGTCGATGCCCACCGCGCACGCTGTCGCCGTCCTTGCCATCCCGCACGTCGTCGCCACGACCATCAGGTGGCTGCGCCTGCGGTCAGACGTCGATGTGCCGACGTTCAAGCAATTCGGCGTCGCGAGCGCGGTCGGCGGGCTGGCCGGCGCCGCACTCCAATCGCAACTCGCAAGCCCAATCCTGACCATCGTCCTGGCGTCGCTGCTGATCCTCGCCGGCACCACCGAGCTGATGCGACGGCGGGTGCCGTTACCGCGCACACCGTTCTGGCGCCTGCTGGGCGGTATCCTGTCTGGCGTTTTCGGCGGACTGGTCGGCAATCAGGGGGGCATTCGCGCCGCGGCGTTGCTCGGCTTTCAGTTGCGGCCGCGCCAGCTCGTTGCCACGGCGACCGCGTCGGCCCTGCTGGTCGATGCGGCGCGCGTACCCATCTACTTTCTGTCCGTCGGGCCGGTGGTCGCGGCCAACACACGGCTCTGGATCGCGGCCTCGCTTGGTGTCACTATCGGCACATTCCTGGGGGTTCCCGTGCTGAGTCGCATTCCGGAATCGACCTATCGGCGCCTCGTGGGCGGGCTGCTGCTGGCACTGGGGCTGAGCCTCATCGCCATGACCGGCCGCGCCGCCGACGTCTCGATCACGATCGACACGCCGATGAAGCCGCCGCGGTGGGCGTTGCTCGAGCGGCAACTGCTGGCGGACAACGTGCCCGCGTCCAAGGCGTTCTTCGACAAGTACTTCGACGACCGCGGCTATTTGCAGTGCTACGCGCGCTGGGGCGCCAACGACGGTCCCGATGACGCGTTCGAGAACTTCAACCGCTGGCCCGAGTTGCACGCGCTGGGCGCGAGCGATGACATCCTCAAGATGTATTCCAAGGGCCACGAGGGCCTGCTGAGGCAATACACCGAGGCCAAAACCACCGAGGTGCCCATCGCGCGAGAGGGCATGTACCACAACGAGTTCATCGTGCAGTCCGATTGGATGCACCACGGCGAAGGACTGCAGCTCTTCAACCGCATGGCCCTGTCGATGCCCGCGGATCCGAAATATCAGGAACGCGCCAGGCGATTCGCCGGGTTGTACATGGGCGAAGATCCCAGCGCCCCCAATTACGATCCCGCGCACAAGATCATTCGCAGCATGCAGAACGGCAGCAAGGGGCCGATGCTGCGGAAAGCGACCGCGTTGGACTGGGTGGGCGATCCCTTCGACGTCAAAGGCTTCGACGCCGAACATGGCGAGTCCACGTTCGATCAGTTTCTCGCGCACTACCAGGAGTACACCGACGTCGTCGGCGATCACTTCCTCAACCTTGCGGCGACGACCCTGGCGACGAATGCGTATCTGATCGGCGGGGAGGCCAAGTACAAGACGTGGCTCGTCGGATACATGGACGCGTGGCTCGATCGGATGCGTCGCAACGGCGGCGTGATTCCCAGCTTCGTGGATCTCGACGGATCGATCGGCGGGCCGACCAAGAGATGGTGGGGCAATGCCTACGGCTGGGGATTCAGCCCCGTGAATCCGGTCACCGGCAAGCGTGAAGATCGCAACCGCATTCAATGGGCGGTGCCCGGGTTCTTCAACGTCTTGCTGGTCACCGGTGACCGGAAGTACGTCGATGCCTGGCGCGCGATGATCGACGCCGTCAACGCGCATGCCCGTGACGCGAACGGCAAGAAGCAGTATCCGACGATGCACGGCGCCGAGGGCTGGTACGGGTGGCGCGATGCACCGTGGGACGTGGGCGCGCTCGAGGTGTGGTACTGGTCGCAGGCCTCGCAGGATCTCGCGCGGGTCAACGGCCCGTCGACGCCGGCGACGATGCGCTCGTGGGTGGACTACCTCCAGGGCAAGAACGCGAGCTACCCCGAACAGGCGCTGGAGCGCGATCTGAACGGCATCAAACAACGGCTCGAGGCGATGCGGAAGGACACGACGCCGCCGGAGAAGCGGCTGGCCGACAACATGCTGGATTACAACCCGGCCGCGACCGAGTCGCTGGTGCAGTTGATGTGGGGCGCGCTGATGCCCGGCCGCCCGGGTGGATTGCTGAACGCGCGGCTTCGCTACTTCGATCCGGATCGACGACGGGCCGGCGTCCCCGAGGATGTGGCCGCGCTCGTCTCGGAGCTCTCCGACACGCGCACGGCCGTGACGTTGGTCAACGTCGGCTCACAGCCGCGCACCGTCATCGTCCAGGGCGGTGGCTACGGGGAGCACCAGTTGGTCAGCGTCACGCGCGGCGGTCAGAAGACGCCCATCAACGCCGCCCACGTAGCGGTGCGCCTCGCGCCGGGCAGCGGCGAGACGCTGATGCTGGAGATGAAGCGCTACGCCAACACACCGACTGTGATTCATCCGTGGCAGCGCGGCACGGAGTGATCTCGAGGCAGGCCTAAAGGCCTGCGCTACGTACGTAATAGATGAAGCGCGAACGAATCGGCAGCATACGTAGCGCAGGCCTTTAGGCCTGCCGACGGCTGCTACCAGTACATCTTCAGCCCGATCTGCATGCGCCGCGGCTGATTGAACTGCTGCGACACCAGACCGAAGTTGGCGTTGCTGAAGTTCGTCTCCGGCGTATCCCAGATCACGCGATTGAAGATATTGAACACTTCGAGCCGGACGTCCATGCTGACCTTTTGCGTCAGGTTGATGGACTTCGCCAGGCTCATGTTCTCGTCGAGATTCCACGGACGCCGCACGTCGCCGTTCTTGCGCGGCGCGTTGCCCACCTCGCCGACCGGCTGCACGAACGCGGCGCGGTCCAGATAACGGTCCACGTTGGGATCGAACTCGTCCCCGGCAGTCGGCGCGCGCCACGGCTGGCCGGTCACGTTCGGACGGTTGGTGTTATTGAAGATCGGCAACGGCGCGTTGGTGGTCACGCCGAGCGGGAAGCCGCTGCTGTACGACTGAATGACGGCGAGCCGCCATCCCCCGACGACGTGGCTGAGCACGCCGCTTTGCAGCCAGCGCCGATCGGGGCCGAACGGCAGCTCCCACACCGTATTCAGCTTGATGCTGTGCGTCTGATCGAATCCGCCGATCGACCACTCGAGCTCGGGCCTGGCCGCGTCGATCGAGCCGATGTTGGCGGTGCCCGTGTTACCGAAGCTGTCGCTGTCGGTCATGATCCTCGACAGCGTGTAGCTGGCCTGCATCAGGAACCCGCCGGTGAAGCGCTGGTTCAGCTTGACGACGCCGGCGTGGTAGTGCGAGCTGCCGGTCTTGTCGCCGCCGCTGGCGGTGGTGTTGATCAGCAGGTACTGCGGGTAGGGGCGCAGTGCTTGGGCAACGGTGCGCGACCTCTGCACGTTCGGGTTCGTGAAGTTCGGGTAGGGAATGGGAATCCCGGCGGCGACCGCTTGCGCGGACGTAATCTGCGAATTCAAGAGCGCCACGGCTTGCGTCACGCCGTAACGCCCGATGAGATCGTTCACCACGCTCATCGGCACCTGATTCGGGTTCAACAGGTTGGCCTGCAGATTCGATCCGTAGACGCCGTTGTAATCGAGCTCGATCGACATGCCCCGGCGCAGCTCGCGCTGCATCGAGATCGTCCAGTTGTCGTACACGGCCGGGCGGGTCGACTCTTGGCCGTTCCAATAATCCACGTTGCCGTTGTTGGCGAACGATGGATCGATCTGCGGCGGCAGCGGGTACGACGGCAGCCCCTGATCCAGGTTGAACGCCGGCGTGATGCCCTGGTCCGGGGACGCGAAGTTGTACTGCCCGATGAAACCCGCGAAGTGACTGCTCGACTGCACCACCGTGACGCGGCCGAACGAGCGACCGACGCCACCACGAAGCGTCGTCCGGTCGTTCAACTTGTAGGCCAGGCTGAACCGGGGCCCCCACGCGCCGTAATACGACGGGATCAAGCTGCTGACGCCCTCTCGGCCCTCGCCCTCGCCGGCGAAGACGAGCGCGCCCGGATAGTTGTTGACCGCCGGGTTCGGCGTCGTCGGCGAGAAGTCGGAGTACTGATCGCCGCCGGCGCGCGGTGGGCGCGTGAACTCGTAGCGCACGCCGTAGTTCGCCACCAGTCGATCGTTGATGCGCCAATCGTCCTGGAAGTAGAACGCGTAGTACGGATAGACCTGCTGCAGATAGCGAATGGTTTCGGTGTTACCGGAGTCGGCGGCACCGAGCAGGAACGAGGCGAACGAGCTGCCGCTGGTCAGCGACGTCGTTCCTGGCGCGGCCGTCTCGAGGAAGCTGAAATTGGCGCGTCCGGCGATGTTCTGCTGGCCGAAGCCGTTGGCCTGCTGGCGATCGAACGCGAAGCCGGCCTTGAAGGTGTGCTCGCCCGCCATCATGGTGGTGTCGTTCTTCACCGTCAGGCGCGGCTGCTCGGTGCCGTTGTACGAGGAGCCGCCCCACGTCGCAAGCTCCGAGAACCCGATGATCCCCATGTTGGCGTCGCAGTCCACGGCGTTGGGAATGCAGACCGTGTCGCGCCAGTCGCGTTCGACGTTGGGTGAGAACGCGTTCTTGTTGAACGTGTTCGCGCCAAACGTCAGGTGATTCACCAGACGCGATCCGATCCAATCCCACGTGGCGCGATGGAGATCGGCATCATTGGTGTTCTTCTGGAACGTGTTGAACACCCCGGGAAGACCGGTCGCTCCGCCCGGTCCGGGCTCTCGCTCGTTGCCGACGCGATTGAACATGTACGACAGTCGATGCGAGCTGCTCAGCGAGTGATCGATCTTGAGGCTGAACTTGTTGGTCACTTCCTTCGTCGAGCCGCCTTGCGACAGGAAGTTGTTGGTGACGTAGGCAAGCGTGCCCGGCGCGCCACCGCGATTCGGCACCAGGGTCGAGCGGGCGAGCGCGAGGTACTGCCTGGCGACCGTGCTGAAGCGCTCGACCGGAATGCGATTGCCCGGGAACGGATCGCGGATGAAGCCCGCACCGTTGGGGTTTGGTCTGGTCGTCGCTGGATCGTAGATGGGGATCATCCGGCCGTTGGCATCGACCCAATTCGAGAAGTCGCCGTCGTACATCTCCGGCGTCGGCACGCTGGAGATCAGGTTCAGGTCGTTCGACGTCTGCCGGTTCTGAAAGCCTTCGAAGGTCGCGAAGAAGAACGTCTTGTTCGAGCCGTTGTAGAGCCGTGGGATGCGCACGGGACCGCCCCAGGATCCTCCGTAGTTGTTCTGACGGTAGATGCCTTTCTCCCGCTCGAAGAACCCTTTGGCATCCAGCGCATCGTTGCGGAGGAAGTTGTAGAGCGATCCGTGCCACTCGTTGGTGCCGGATTTCGAGGCAAACGTGATGGCGCCGCCGCCGGCCTGGCCGTACTCGGGCTTGAAGCCGTTGGTCTCGACCGAGAACTCGGTGATCGCCTCCACCGACGGCGTCAGGAACGCGGTCTCGACGACTTCGGCGTTGCGGTTGGTGTTCACCGAGATGCCGTCGAGCGTCGCGCCGAACGCCCCGCCCTGGCCGCCGCCGAGCGACACGTTGCCGCCCGTGCCCTTGGCCTCCGGCACCGTCGACACCAGGTCGAACACGCTGCGCATCGCGCCGCCGACGACCAGCGGCAGCTGATCGATCAGCTCGTTCGAGATGTTGGTGGAGACCTTGGCGTCTTCGGCTTGGATCTTCATGTTATCGGCGACGACGGTCACCGACTCGGTCACCGATCCCAAGGTCAGCGTGACATCGACGCGCAGCGTCGCGCCTGCCGTGAGCTGGATGCCCTCGACGATGCCCGACTGGAAGCCTTCGAGCGACGCCTCCACGCGATAAATGCCCGGCGGCAGACTGGGTGCGTTGTAGCGGCCGGCCTCGGACGAGACCACGTCGGTCGCGACGTTCGTCGCGGCGTTGACGACCTTCACCGTCACGCCAGGCAGCAGCGCCTTGGTCGAGTCGCTGACCACGCCGCCAATGCTGCCGCGTTCGGACTGCGCGAAACCAACGACGGGCCGTACCAGCGTCGCGACCAGCACCAGCGCGGGCACGACGACTTTCGCCATCGAGCGTCTGAAAGACATGGCCTTCCTCCTCAAACACAGGCGGGCGCCAGGCC
>DAINCF010000094.1:0-17198 GCA_036732565.1 Vicinamibacterales bacterium | reverse complement strand
AGCCCGACGTGGCGCCGGGCTACACACTCGGATGGGGCACGTCGCTCGCGGCGCCGGCGGCTGCGGGCACGGCGGGACTGCTGTTGAGCGGCGCGCGTCAACAGGGCCTCACCGTGTCGTGGCAGGAACTGCGGGCGGCGTTGATCTTCTCGGCTCGTCATCTGCCGCGCTATGGCGTGACGCAGCAAGGGGCAGGACTCGTCACGGTGCCGGCGGCCTGGGAAGCGTTGGTGCAGGAGACCGTGGAGCGTCGAATCGAGGTGCAGGCGCCGGTCGTGACGGTGTTGAGTCGTGCCGGCGACGTGTCACCGTGGGGACCAGGACTGTATGAACGCGAAGGGTGGACGCAGGCTGATGTTGGTGTCGAGCGCACACGGACGGTGACGCTCACGCGTCGCGATGGGCCGGCCGAGTCGGAAACGTTCAGAATCACGATGGAGGGGGACACGACGGCCTTCAGGCTGCCGACGTCGATTACGCTCCCGCGCGGTGTGGCGGTGTCCGTACCCGTACGGATCACAGCGCAGCGGCTGGGGAGTCACGAAGCCCTGGTGCGATTGGCGGCACCGGGGCCGGGGCGCGGCCGGGCGCAGTTCCCATTGACGATTGTGGTCGCGCCGGATGTGCCGTCCGGCGGAATGCCGGCAGTGGAGTTTCGTGGGGAGGTACCGTATTCATCGTTTGCGCGGCACTTCATTCGGATTCCGGACGGTGAGGCGGTTGTGCGATTCTCGTTGCAGATGACAGACGGCCGGATGCGGCCAGTGCTCCTGAACCCTGCTGGAATGCCGTTCCCGCTGGGCGCGGCGTTTCAACACGGGCGTTGGGAGTATGCGCTGGAGGGTGGAGAGCCTGGCGTCTGGCAAGTGCTGCTCGAGAATGATCAAGCCGCTGCATTGGGATTGGCTGTTGGTGAGCGCCGCCCCGCAGTGTCGTACGTCTTGAGCGCTCGGCGGGAGCTGGGCGCATCGGTGCCGCGCCGCGATGGCGCGGTGCGCGAGCGCACGGTGCTCGGCGTGCTGGGTGAGGAGGCTGGATCCTTTGTGCAGGAGGATCTCTATGTGGCGCACGATCACACGTCGGTGACCGTGACGAGTCGTGTGTCTGCACCCGCCACGTGCGAGGCGGCGCATCGATTGCTGTTGCAGTATTGTGAGGGCGCAACCTGCAGTACGGTCATCGGGTCGCAGGAAACGCAACGCGGTACGGAACTTCGGGGGCGCCGCGTTCGTGCCGGCCGGTGGCGGGTGCTGACCTGGAGTACGTCTCCCGCACGTTGCCGTCAAGTGATCACGCTGGATATTCAGCTGACTGAACCGGACGGTCTTCGACTTCGTCGATCACCGTAGCTGTGTCGGGAAGGTCGTCGGTGCATGGCCGAGAGATCGGGAGCTACCATTGTGCCGCGCGTGCATGCGCAAGGAACGTCGCGGCAGGCAGCCCGTCGTAGTGGCGCTTGAAATGATCGGCCGTCGGCAGGACCAGGGAGCGAAGCGTGGTCCCCTCGACACGGAAGAGCCCTTCACGATAGAGGCCGGACACGACCAGCGCCTCGGGAGGCTTTTCAGACGTGCTGCCCGCGAGTACCGTCGCGACCTCAGCTCGATGTGGTCGCTGTAGGAAAAAGACGTACTGTGCGCCGATCGTCAGTTCAAGGCCGTTCACAGTTTCGGCGATGCCTTCAGGTAGCGTCACCCGGCCAGCCGGCACGTCGACGGAGACCTGCGCCAGCAGGGGCGAGAAGTCACGGTCTCGCTGCAGCACCTCGTCGACCTGGATGGCGTAGCGCGTCACCACGCGCCGCTCGGCGTCGGAAAGCTGAACATGTGCGGCGTACGGTCGACCGAGGATGACTAGGATGCTGTGCGAACGCAACGTCGCTAAGTCCGGTACCTCGTACGCATCGATATTCGGGCTGGGGTCGAGTGTCAGCCTTCCGCCCGCGATCGTGATCGCTTCCCGGATTGTGACGCGGCCACCCTGGAGCGCCCGGTGCGCGTCTACCTGCGATCTCATGCGGGCACGCTGGTCGATCTCCGCTTGCTGTTCTTCCGTTGGCTGGCGAGCGATGTGCTGCGCGGCGCCGACGCTGTTGACGGCTGTCATCAAGATCAGCCCCACACTGATCAGACTTCTCATGGTCGGCTCCTTGAGTTACCAGCACTCCTGATACGACGGGGCGCTTGATGATCGGCCCTCGGCGATAGCTTCCGCCGCAGTCCGCCGCTCCGAAGGTGACAAAGTGGTGTTAGATAGCCGCGAGGAGCTGCTGCTGTAGTTTGGATCTATCGCACACTCTGGAGCGTCTTGAGCGTCCGTTCCAATTCGAGCCGCACCACGGCGTCCGTCTCTTCGCCCAGCCGGCGAACGATCGTTCCTGTGTGTGCGCGCGCATCCGGCCCCAGCGCGCCCACCGCGCGGGCGGCTTCGAGTCGGATCGCGCGCTCCGGATCGTCAAGGGCCACGACCAGAGCCGGAAGCGCCTCGACGAGCCGATACTCGCCGGCCCCAACAATCGCCATCTGACGGGCCTGCCCGGACGTGTCGCGGACCGCGTCGACGAGCGCCGCTCGAACAATCGCAACGTCTGCACGACCGCGCGCGAGCGCGTGGATGAGCGCTCGTCTCACGACGCCGTCCGACTCGACCGTATACCGTTGGGCCAACAGCGTTGCGGTGGCGCGATCGAGATGCTGCTGTGGTCCCGCTGGTCCCTCTCGACCGAGGATCGCCATCGGACTGACACAGGCCGCGCGCACCGCCGGTGCGTCATCGGACAGCAGGCCCGTCAGAACGGGTCGCAACGACGTCATCAGCCGCTGCTCATCGACATGGGTCGCTGGCGCGGCGCCTTGTCGGAGTGCGGTCTCACTGAGCAGACGCATGGCACGTGCGTGAATGACGTAACAGCCATTGAGCCGTACGGTGGCATCTGGGTCGCGCAAGGCCGCGGTCACCACCGAGCCCAACTCCTGCGCGTCAAACGTCCCTGGCTTGGGAAGTTTGAGCTGGTCGAGGATCGCCAGCCTCTGAGCCGTATCTCCGTTCTGAAAGCGCGCCGCGCGCGACAGGTCTTGCGTCCATGTGGGAACCGCAGTCCCCAGGAGGAGGCCGAGTACCATGACGCGCGTTGCGGCATTGAGACTGTTGGTCATGACGTCTCCTACCGACCGCTTCCAGAACCGAAGACCGGAGCATGGAAGAACAACAACGCCGGATTGTTCTCCGCAGGCCATGACTGAAACATCGGTGTCCCGCCGAGATAGAACTCGAAGGCAGGAAAAGACGTGTGCGTACCTGTCAGAGTATAGCCTACCTCCCGCTCAAACTTCCGAAACGTGAACTCCATGCGCACGTCGTAGAAGATCGGCGGTGCTGACACCAGCGTCAGTGGGTTCTCCGCTGCGACAGAGCAATTCAGGCTAAGGATAGCTGAACTTAGACCAAAGAATAGGTCAAGAAACTGGCAGCTCATACCGCCCGCGCCAGCGGTTCCCCAATCGACCTTCAGCGGGTGCCCCCACATCCAGTCGTGCTTTGCCGTCCCTGTGAGCCGGCCCGCCAGGCAGCAGCCCGGCGTATCCACAGATGTCCAATAGTCGTAGCGCTCGGTGATGCCGACGAAGTTGGCCGGACTGGTCACAAACGAGTTGTCGTAGATGTACGGATTCAATACCTCCAGAATCTGCGTCGTTTTGGAGTCGCCGTCGATGGAGAACCCTCGATCATTGCCCCCGTAGATGGTCGAGAACGAATAGACCGCGCCCGCCTCGGGATCGGGAACGATGGAAAAGGGAATGAAGCTATTCAACGTGATGCGGTACTGATCGTCGCCGACCGCAGGCAAGCGGAAGGTTTTGTCTTCCCAGACGTATTCCCCGTACTCCTGCGCGAAAACGATGGCAAAGCACCGGACTGTCTGGTCGCTCGCGCTATAGGGGACGTGGGCGGTGAGCGTCCCGCGGATACTGCTCCCCGATGATGACCAGGTCTGGGTCATGCGTTCCGTCAGGTGGGTAGCTGTAACCTCCATGTACAGTTCCAACGGCACCGGATGCCAGTCCCACAGTTCGAACGAACACGTGAACGGCTCACGCCGCTCCGAGGGCGTCTCCAAGGCAAGCGAGCGAACGGGCGAACGAGGTGGACGCCGTTCGCCAGTGGTCAATGACATGCGCCTTTGCCCAGGCGGCGACACGGGCAGCCTGTCCGCCGGTTGACTCCACGCGGGCGCGGCCACACCAGCAAGCAGCAGTAGATGACCGACACATGCCACGACTCGCGCCGAACGCTTGGCAGGCCACGCCATGTCTTCCTCCTCGCTCCAGCAGCTATCGTAGGTCGCGATCTGCGGTGTGATCATCGTACGGGCGTGGCTCTCGGTTCCGCGTGACGACAGGCTCACCTGTTCGGAGACGCGAGGTGCCCCTTCTCGTGCTGCGTCGGCGCGCGCGCGTCGATCCGGCTGCCCGCGCCGTGACGGTGGCGGCGTACGTTCTGTCCGAGTCAGATACCGAGTGGCGCGGGATGCCGTCGAACATTGACCCCGAAGATGTCCGGCAAGTCAGAACATCACCGGTACAGCCCTCGATCTGTATGGATGGATCCGCGGGCTGCCCGTGGAACGGAGCACCGCGGCGGCGAGGTCGTGTATCTGGTCGGCAACGACGATCATGCCACTTGCTTCATACCGTAGGGTGTGGGGAGACCAGTCTGATCGGCTGATTAGACAGATTGCGGCAGATCGCGCAGTCGCGCCGCGGTGGTGTGGGCGGTGCGGACGATGAGCGGGTCGAGCTGCAGAGAATATTCCCCGAGGTATTGACGTTGCCGGAGATGGAGGGTCTTCGTCGCCCAGGTAACGACGGCGGCCCCCAGGTGCACGAACGCGCTGGAAGGGTGCGAATGGTGATGTATCCTACCGCCCGCGCCAGCCGCGCCTGCGCACGCGGCAAGACAGAGAGACGACCAATCGTGGTCGGGGCCGACGAGAGCCGCACATGTCTGCGCGAGCTTCGGCACGCTGAGGAACGGAGGTCCAATCATCGCGACCTCGTGGTCGATGAATGTCACGCGCTCCGGGGTTGCGGCAATGTTACCGTCGTTCAGATCGCCGTGGTGCCAGGTCCGTTCGCTGTCGGTGAGTAGATAGTCGTGCAATGCGAGGAGACCGTGCTCAAGTTCACGCGGGACCGCGGCACCCTGACCGTTGACCGCGCGGACAAGATCATGGTGCGCGTGCTCGAGGAACGCTGGTGTGATGGCGGTGGCGCCCGCGGCGAGTAATGCTGGCGTGGACGCGTGGAGTGCGCGCTGGAGTGTGCCGAGGGCGTCGATGACTCGTCGAGCCGTCGCGACGTCCCAGCGTGTCGGCGTGGTGAGGCCGTCAACGCGATCGAGGAGCCACCAGCCGCGCGAACGATCCCAGGCGAGCGTTCGTGCGGCGGCGCCGGGCTGTACCGCGGCGATCGTCTGCGTCACGAGGGCATCGCGAAAGGGTTCCGCGCGCGCCGCCTTGAAGTACACCGTTTGCGACGGGCGCGCCACGGCGATCGTCGCCTCGTGCGCCATGAGGCGAAACGGAATACAGCGAGCGGTACACCAGCGGTCATCGCCGAGCGTGTCGGCGATCCACCGCGTCACGCGAGTAGCCGCGTCTGGATCCTCGAAGTATCCGCATGCGCGATCGCCGCGCGCGCCCGCGAACTGCCACAGCAGCGCGGTGGCCTGATACGGCACCACGGCGGCGCTAGGATCGAGCCCCCGCAGGGACGTCCACGTGCAGTGTGTCAGTCGATCGACACGTGGGACCACACAGATGGCGAGCCAGTCGAGCCAAACACCGTCGCGCGTGGCTGGTTGCGTGATGCAACACACGCGGGCGTCGCGGCTGACCGCGGCGAGGTGAGTCGTGGCGGCCGACGGGAGCCTGACCGTTGCGGCGACAGACTGGATAGGCCACACCCAGTGACCGTCGCAAACACAGACTTGGACCAGCGACCGCGTCTCAGCGTCGATCAGACACAGATGAAGTCGGTGAGGCATGGCCGTGTGTGTTGCTCGGTCTTGATCAGCACGGACGAGTCGCGGCCGAGGGCATGCTCACCGGGGCGTCGGGGTGTGCCGCCGGGTGTCGGAGGCGCAGATCGGAAGCCAGCTGAGCACATGCGCGTGGGCGTTTCCTACAATGGGTGAGACGGGCGTTTTCATTCCGCATGGTGAACGATCCTTTGTGGTCGGTCGTGGGCGGGTCGTTCCGCGTGATGGGACGTTGGGTTCGCGTGACGGTGCCGTAACGACACGGCGGCGGGGGGGCCCGCCGCGCCGCCGTGTTTAGGGTGACGGTCGCTTACTCGTCAAGTCCGAGGACATGATCGGGCGGCGACGACTTGTGTAGCGGGCTGTCGGACGTGCGGAACGGCACGCCTCCCAGCACGAGCTGGCTGGCATTGCCAACAACTGCGAACTTCGGGGTTTCATAGCGCATGGTGAGTCACCTCCTTCGTGCGTGGCGTTGCAGACGGCGGGAGTGATGGCGTCGTACGGGCTTCGCGGCTGTACAGGTCCGCTGACTCCAGCGATGGCGCCCCGTGAAGCTGACGGAGCCAAGCTTCCGCACACCAGATCTGTTCAAGATTTCCGACGGCGATGGCGGCACCGCTTTCGTAGCGCGTGAGCCGCGCACGAAGATTGTCGACATCGAGCACGCGCAGATCGGCCAGGAGAAAGTGCTTTTGCGCGAGCAGGACAGGCGCGTACGGTTTGAACAATCGAGACGTGACGGGCGTCGCATAGCCCTTGGAGCGACGGTTACGCACTTCTGCTGGCCACAGGTCCGCGAAGGCCAAGCGCATCAAGTATCGCGGTTGACCGGCCATCGCGTGGAGCTCAGGCGGCACGGACAGCACGTAGTCCGTCAGGCGTTTGTCGACAAAAGGGTAGACGTACGTGACTCCGTCGATGCGGTTTTCCAACGCCCGGCTGCGGCTGTAGGCAAGGAGCGCGCTGAGCAGCCGGCGTTTTGCTGGCCGCACGTGGACGGCTGCCCCCGTGGTGACGGCGGCGGTTAAGGCATTGGCCTCGTCGTGGGCACCCGCCGGCAGCGACAGATCGTCTTCGCCGACGGTGCGTCGTGGGCCACGCTGCGGTGGGGCCCAGCCGGCTGCCCAGGTCGGGAACCAGTGTGTGAACAAAATACGAGCCCCCAACTCGAAGGCGGGACGATTGCTGGCGATGCTCCAGTCGAGGACTCGATGGCAAAACGTGAGGTACCGCCTCTCACGAAAGTGCTCATACGCGGCGAGGGAGTTGTCCCGGACCGATCCAAACACAGGATCGCCGACGCGTCCGGAGAGCAAGAATTGGCCGCCGCACGCACGAATGCGGTGTGCGGCGACGCGCTCCGCGGCGTTGGGAATATCTGGTGAGACGTCGTCGGGAAGTGAGAGGTATGTCAGATCATCAAAATCAATCGTGTCGAGGGGGACGCGCGCCTGGTGCGCGACGGCGGCCGCGTACCGGCGTTCATCCCACTCGGGCGAGCACGTGCTGGTGTAGTGAAGGGCATGGAGGGCGACGCTCGCGCGTGTGGCCAGCTGGCTCGCCAGGAGCGTGATGGTACTTGAGTCGAATCCACCACTGAGTTCGGTATGGCAGACGCCGTCGTCGGGCATGCGATCCTTGATGACGCGAGTGACGAGCGCGTACAGATGGTCGGCGTACTCGCGTTCGTCGCGATACACGACATCACGATCACTGAATGTGGTGGTGTCTTGAAGTGTGGGAGCAGCGGACCCTTGAAAGGTGAGGACACAGCCGGGACGCACGGAGCGAATCTGTTCATAGGGCGTGTGATCGAGAATGCGACCGCGCGCCAGAAAGGTCACAAGGAACGAGCGATCGATGTCGAAACGGCCCAACACGGTGCGCAGGACACGCAGGTGGCTGCTCCAGATCACCGCCTCTCTCGTCTCGACGTAGTACAACGGGCGTACGCCCATCCAGGAACTGGCGAGATGGATCGTGTCGCGTGCGGCGTCGCAGATGGCGAGTGAAAAATCGCCCGTGAAGGATCTGATGTGATCGGGTGTGAATGAGCTGAGATGCGTACGGATCATCGCATCGGGCGCACGGGTGTCGCCGGCCGGGAGATCATACACGTTGCCGGAGAACATGAGCGACCAAGCGCGCTCGGCGGCGGTCGCGCCAGGGCATCTGGCGACAAAGTGATGGAAGCGCGCCGGCGAGGCGGTCTGTTGCCGTTCGAGAAAGACGCGAACGTGAGCGTCCTCGTAGGTTTCTACGGAGTTGCCAGCGACCTGGGCGGCGAAGGCGGTGCGCAGCGCGGCGCCGAGGTTAGCCGGCAGGCGATCTGCCGATCGACGAGACGCCGCACCAGCAAAAGCCAACATCGGGACCTCCACAACGTTACCAAGTGGTCAGCTCCTCGAATCGGTGCGCGTACTGCAGTCGGTCGTCCTGTTCGTTGGCGTTAATGATGACGTCGTTGACGCGCACCCAGGCGTGTGCGTCGAGCGGTAACTGACGGTGGCCGATGACGAGGGTGCACGTTACACCCAGCGACCGCAGGAGCATGGTCAGGGCCGCGGCTCGTTGGAGGCAATAGAGCGGGCGCACATACAGTGCGGCCGCGACCTCAATAGCGCGTGCGGCGCGACGCGGGTGGGGCGCGAACCAGAAGATGCGGCGCGTGGGATAGCCGCGCACAGCGTGGGCGAGTGCACGGAAGCCGCGGCGGTGCAGGCGGTCGCACCGCCACAAGAATAGCCAGGCCACGAGCGTCATCACGGCACGACCTCGATCAGTTGCTTCGCGAGGAGCTGGTGAAGAAATGAGGTCAGTTCGAGCGCCACTACGTCCGGTGCGGGCGCGTCCGTCAGCGACCCGAGCACGGCAACGAGCTCGGCATAGGTGGGCTGTGACTGAATGGCCTGCAGGAGGCGCGCGCTCGATCCATTAGAGCTAATAATTTCCCCAGTGGATTCATTGAGGAGCGTCGCGGCATTGCTCGCGGAGAGCCGGACATCGCTGGCCAACCGGAACCGCGCGTCCGGTAAAAACGTGGAAGTATCAGACGGCATAGATGTGACTCTAGATCGGTCCTGCATGTGGGATGGGTGTGCGGCGCGTTTGTTCGGGAACGCGAGTATTGGCATGAGGCAGTGCGCGCGCGGTGTATTCAGATAACGCATCGCGACGCGCTGTTCGAGCCGTCTGCGAGCTGATGAGATGTTCGAAGATGTTAGAACCGCACGCGAATGACCGGCGAAGTCGATGTAACAGGCCTGGACGCACGACCGACGGGATGGATATTGCGAACGGCGTCGTAGAGTATGAGGCTACGCAAGGCGCCGTCATGTTTGGGAGAGGCGGTGTCGGGGCACAGCGCGTCATTGAGGTTCGTCGGCCGCGAGCGAGCTGTTCCAGGCGACGGCTTGTTCGATGTCGGGACGGATGATGATCTGTTGGCGATCGTCGAGTACGGGGAGGGTCGATGCGACCCGGAGCGGCGATGCTGATTGCGTGTGGAGTGACCGCAGGTGCTCGAGGGGCCCTCCGCGGCGTTCGGTGTCAGCGCGAGAGGCGTGGGGGCGAGATAGAGTGGCGCGGCACTCGGCAATGCGTTCGGTCCTGAAGCGAGGGTCAACAACCGAGAGCGGGGCGCTCGGTGCGGACGGCAACGTGACGACGAGGTGGAGAAGGGGGCGTACGTGTGGTGAGAGACGATCGTGGTGCCTGGTGACGGCGTCTCCCCTGTAGGCGCCTGCGCATCACAGCACCTTACAGAGATGTCCCCGTTGAGTCTGCTATTCGAGTTGGGTCAGGGCGGCACGCCAGCGGACCGCTTGGTCGATGTCCACAGGGATGATGTATTCGCGATTGCCGAATGCGGCGCTGGCCGAACAGCAACGGCGCTCCAACGGCACAGTTGGCAGCACAGCGCGTCAGGCAGAGCATGATGCCGATACGGTAAGCTCGGGGCCCAACGGTGCGAGATCGTGCGGCATCTCGTTCCTGCATCACAGCGCGGCGCAGACACCTATCAACGGCCTCGGTTCTCTCTCACCCGCGGCTCGAATGGAGAATGACAGCATCCATACTGATCGACCCACTCGATCTGATCGCATGGCGGTGGCCTGCCGCCAAGGGGACAGTTGCTCGGTCTCGGCACACAGCACCCATCGTCAGGTGAGATTTCTTCATAGTCAGCGCACGGTGGCGGCCGACCAATCAGACATTGCCCTTCAATCCCGCCGCCGCCGCCTCCACCGCCACCTTCACCGACACCAGGATTGCGACCGGCAATCAACGCGGCAATGGACTCGTTGTCGCATGCAGTCACCGAGCGCGACATGTTCTGCTGTCGATCGTTCACGCCGCATAGTCCGTTCATGACGCTGGCTTGGCGTGACTGATGGCGGCATGGGTCACCTAGCATTTCGCCGAGGCCCATCGAATGGCCGATCTCGTGCAGGGTGAGCTTCTTCAGAATGGAGCTGCCGCCAGCCCCGTAGACGTCAACGAGCGGATGGTTCAGATTCAGATAGATCGTGGCCCGCCTGAGAAATCCATCCGTTGCCCACTCCTGCTCGATCTCCGCGGCTCGGGAGATATTTCCAGTCGTTATTGATACGGTCTGCGCGGCTCCCCAACCCTCCACGAACAACACGTATGACGTGTTGGACCCGTTGGCATTGTTCCATTCTTGAAGCGCCTCCCGCACCTGACCACGCAACCAGTCAGGAACACCTGAAAGGTCGTAGTTCACAAAGGCATGCTGTCCCCAGCCCTTGTGACTTCTCGACAATGGTGTGCAGAATTGACCGAACGTGGCATCTCCGGCCATCAGCGCACCACAAACAACGCCAATGACGAGAGCCGACCGATGGCGAGAATGCGTGCCGTCCGACATGACGTGGCCTTCAGCCGCTCTCGGCTCACACGAGAAGCAGATGTTGGAACTCGGGTCTCTCTAGTTCTTCGTCGTTGGCAGGCAGGCGAGTTGATTCACATCCACGGCGACCGATTCCGCCGCTAACGCCCGATCGATGTGAGCCTCGGTCGTGGGAACGTACACGGGGGTCACCCGGGCATCTGTGATCTCTAGAGTGCTGATCGGACTGAGCGGGCGGAACGCCATCGTATTGGCGATGCGGTCCAAGAAGAACAAGTACTCACCGCCGGGGCGTAACGGTGGATATTCATCGACAAGGGCACGCAGCACCGACCCGTCAGACTCGCGAACGACACCACCGGGCCGCACGATGGCGATCCGTGTACCGACAACATCGCGCAGATGACGATCGTCTCGGGTCCAATCGCTGACGTCCACGAGATACTCGGTCACGATGAAATTTCGCTTGGCGGTCAAGAGTGAGCGCTTCGCCCACACCGTCCCCCTCACGACCGCGTCCGCCTGACAGCCGGCCTCCCTGAGTTGTGACCGTAAGGGGACTGTGCGATCGCCGGGGGTGCTACTGGGAAGACCAGGCGGGAAATGCCGCGTGCTTATGCCACTTGTGAATGGCCCGGAGCGATCGTAGTACGGGAATGCATGCTCATACGGCGACGGCGTATCTTTAGAACTTGGTACGGAGATGGATTGAGCGGCCGATGTGAGGACGAGTGTGGTCAGGCACGCAGTCGTCGAAGTCAACGCCCACATAACCACTGACACGATACGCATAGGTCATCTCCACTCAGAACACGGACGGACGAACGGATGGCGCCGATTGCAACATAAAGATGTGAAGTTAGCAAGCCTGCCATGCACTGCCGGTGGTTGTGCCGACTCAACATTGAATGTTCGACAAAGCGAGGACGAAAGTGCCGAACGTCGGGGGGTATTGTTGGCTGCGGCGCCCGCCGGGACTTCAAGGCACCGTGTTGCTGGTGTGCGCGCTACGTTGCGGAGATACCAGAGGATCTGATCGCCATGCGCGGCGCGGCTAGTCGTTTCCTGCCTGAGCCTCTTGTCAAGCGTACATCGCACGCCACGCCATCGGAGATGTCCTCAGCGGTTGATCCGTCGCGCGCCGAGCGCGAGCCGCACTTTCACAATCACATCAGGTGGACGTCGCTCGCCAGTCGGGGAGACAGACGCCCTGTCGTTTCCGACCGCCAGTTCTTGCTGGCGGCTGATCCTGGTCCACGCCGTGCGCAACTTCAGCGCCGATCCTCGACTTCGACGGGTGGGGACTGGTAGTTGCCCCGCTGTTTCTGACGCCGGCGTGACTGCGGTGGCCGACAGCATGCCGCCGCCCGATACGCCAAGGCTCAAGCTAGGTAGATCAGCGCCTACATTGGGACTGGTGCCGTCTGCACTAAAGGCGTTGGCCACGCGTCGCGAGTTGTCGGCAGAGACCTGAGCTAAGGCGTCGGCCTGTTCCAGGCAATCGATAAGGGTTTCGATAAGGCTTACACACGGCGGGGTCTCAAGCCTCCGCTCGCCTCCTAGCGGTAAGTGCTTCAGCGCATCCGGATCAATCGTGAAGGCTCGCGCCGGGCCGTAACGAAGCGGTGAACGCTCTCGTGAGGATTCGGCCAGTGCCGTTGGGGGGCGTCGCTCGTCTTGCCTCACCGTGGCGTGCTTGGCTTTCACGGGCGGCAACCGAACATCGAGCGACTCAAGATATGTGTCTCGGACCTTCACGCGTTTCTCGATAGGCGCGACATCAGGGAAGTAGAACACCACCCTATAGTGTCCAGGCGGCAGTTCCAGTGTGAACGAACCACTGTCCGACTGCGTATGCCATTGCCGCTTGTCGGTGTCGCGTTCGACGAGAATCTTGACGTCTGCCCACCGGCCGTTCTGATCGAGCAGGACGCCACGCAGCGCGGATTGAGCGAGCGCGCCCGTGGCCGCAAGTAGCACCACAGCGAACGCAGTAAGTACACGTGTCATGCCTAGAGAGGTCATCGTCGCTCTTCGAGCTGGGTTAGTGGGGCGCGCCAGCGGACGGCTTGGTCGATGTCTTCGCGGATGATGTGTTGGCGGTTGTCGCACTCCGCGATGGTTGCCGCGACGCGCGCCGTCGAGGCGGGAATGTCGACTACGGCTGCGGCCGCGTTGCGGGTCAGCGTGGGCCGCTGGTCGAGAGTGCGCTGACGAGCGGCTCGAGCGGCGGCGATACGAGCGATACGTCGTCGGAGATCGTCAGGAGACGCAACTGTTGGAGGCGCTGTTGGCAGAACGATGGCGATGTCGAGAAGGGCACGGAGCTTCGGCGGCAGTTGGTCGCGGTGGCGCGCGATGGCGTCTGGCGAGCAGCGGCATTTCGATCGGCTCGCGATGTGCCATCCACATGGACAGGGCGTCATGGTGGCGACGACGGTCGGGGATGCACGGACGTGAACGGGAGTGTCGGGCTGGCGTGGGATGGAGACGAAGCCGTTCTCGAGATGCAGCGCGATCGTGTCCAGTGCGAAGCGGGCGAACGACGTCACGTCGTCGAGGACGAGGACGCCGTGATGGGCGAGCACCGTCTCGCCAGGCACACGTAAGCTGCCGCTGACCGCCGGGAGTGAGACGGTTGAGTGCGGAGCACGCACGGGTCTGCCCGGGATCAAGCCGATGACGGGTTGAACGAGGGAATATGTTGCGGTGATGTCCAGCGCCTCTGATGGAGTGAGAGGGGGGAGCAGTTGGACAAACGCTCTTGCCAGCGCGCTCGCCGCGGACCCAGGGTGCCCGATCAAGAGGAGATGATGTGGTCCGCTGGCGGCGACGTCGAGCGCGTAAGAGATGGGCTCAGATGTCGAGAGGAGGACGTCGGCGTGCCGTGGCGGCCGTGCGTGAGAGATCAGGACGTTCACGGCTTCTTTCAACGTGGTGACCGGCAACAGATGAAGGCCTTCGAGCAGACTGGCCTCTGCGAGGTTGTCTCGAGACAGGAGCACCGTACGACAGCGAGATCGATCGAGAGCCGCGAGCATCGAGAGGACGCCGCGGATCGGACCGATGGTCCCGTCTGGTCGAAGTTCACCGAAGACCAGGACGTCTTGCAGCGAAGATCGGGAAAGTTGATGTGTCTGACGTTCAGCCAGGGCACCGAGCGCGCCCGCCAGTGCGATGGACGGGACGGTGTCACGCGTGGCTGGTGCGGTGACGGCGATGTTCAGATAGAAAGCGGATTCGAACGACGATGCGTGAAGGGCTTGGCTGACGAGCCGCTGAGGGTCCGGCCCGAACGAGGGCTGTTTCCATGGATTGAAGGTGACGTGGACTTCGATGGCGTCGGCGCCGCGCCCGCAGGGCACGGCCGTATGAACGATCGTCGACATGGGACGTCTCCGGTGATGAGAGGCCGGTGCATCCGGGGCCTCGCACGCTGCAGGCCCCGGATGCTCGACCCGGTGAATCAGTGGAGCGTCGTGACGGGGTGGGACATGCGTCATGAGCGGAGGCGGCGGTGGCGTACGGTTGTGATGCGGGCAGGCTCGTGAAGGCGCGTGGCGTCGTGGTCGTGATGACGACCGTTGACAGGACCCGCGCGCTCGACGTTGTGGGCGCTGGACGAGGAGGCCGCGGTTGTCAGGATCGTGTCGAGTGCGCGGTGTCGTGTTCGGGTCTCGTGGTCGTGCGTGCGCCACAGTTCAGTTCCGAGAACGCTCCGAAAAGCGTTCTCAAGACGGCTGTAGTGACGATTGAGAGCTGGTAACAGCTGCTGAAGAGTCCTGGCTCGAGAGACGGTCGCGGGAAGTCTGGTGCCCGCGCGGTGCCGATTGCGCCGATTACGGTGGAGAGGGAGCTCGTCAGGATCGGGCGTGAACAACAAGTAGGCGCGGACATGCGCCTTCCGGAGGCGTTGAAACGCCTGCGTGCGCTCGGGATACGGCTGGAGGGCTGTCGCTATGTGGCCGTGTTCGTCGACGATGCATTCATGGAGGACGACGGCGCGCACCAGGGCCTTGCGCGCGTCAGCGCCGGATTCGATCCGTGTGTTCTGAATCTGAAGGATCAGATCACCGCCGAGGGCCGTGACCGTTTGAACAAAGTGTTGGAGGCTGACGTGCTGGGTCAGTCCAGATTCCAGTTGCGCCAGCGCTCGACGGTTGATGCCCGCTTGTTCGGCAGCGCGCTGCTGCGTGAGGCGCTGAACGCGCCGCAGTTGGACAAGTTGATGGCCGAGGTCCAACTCGAATAGCTGCAGCGCCACGGCTGCGCGGCGCTGCGGCGTTCGATTGATCTCATCGTCCAGCCAGTTCTCAAAGGACGCGCAAGTGCTCTTCATGGGATGGTGACCAAGGTGAATGGATAGTCCTCGTGCGCAGGCTGACACGGGGTTCATGTCTTTAACGTCGATTCGCCCCGGAGTGCGCAACGCCGCCTCACGCGGGCAATGCCTTGTTGACAATGGAGCCGCGCCATACGACTCGACATCCCAATGTGCAGGGCTGTCACACGCGATGGTTCGTCGCGCCAGAATTTTGCGACAACGCACGTCTTCTCGCGACGCGGCAGGAGGAGCACTTGAGCCACGACGGCTCGCAGGCCGTCCGAATAGAGCCGCCGGTCTTCGTACGGGGGGGCGATCGATCGGACGATCTCGACGCCCAACAGACAGGCAGCCTCTGCGGTTCTTTGTTTTCGTGAGAGCGCCCGTCGTTGGTCAAGGCACGCGTGTTTCGCAACAAGTCGTAGCCAGTTCCACACAGCCCACTTGTTGTCCACGCCTGAAGGAGGCGCGGACGGACGCTCGCGTAGATGAATGAGGTATCGGAGAAATACTTCTTGTGCCGCGTCCTCCGCGAGTTGGTGGCGCAGTCGAAACGCGATGTGTTTCACCAGCGATCGAAAATACGTCCGATAGTCAGTTTCGAACTGAACATCTGGATCGGGAGTCGTCTGCAACAAGTCCCGCTCGCGCGCTCGCGGTTGTGTCGACGTGGGCCATCGGAGCAGCCGCCGTCGTGTATGTGTGTCTGACTCGACGTGTTCTACCATGCAAACCGACTATGCGACGTTGAACGTGACTGGTCATTCAGCAGGGCGACCTGCAGCGCAGAAGAGGGGCGTGCTCTGTCGATGTGAGGGCACACGGGTATCGTGGTCTTCGCCTCGAAGACTTGTGTAGTAACCCGAGCCGCCACGGGCGGCGCGCTCGAACAGAATGGGTGATAACGGATCGGAACTACGGTCGCCCGGTGGCTTCAGATAGTCGTCGCTTGAGTGGATCGTCAGCGGAGGCACGGACGGCCGTGCGACGATAGCCGCCGTCGCTGAATCGTTCGCTGACGGTGCGCCACTCGCTGAGGCGTGAGGCGGTGTCGCCTAGAGCCGTCTGAAGGTGCGGATCCGCGCCGGCGTCCAACAGCAGCGAGACCATCGCGACGTCGCCCCGTTGCACGGCGAACATGAGCGCTGACCAGCCCTGGTCATCCTGCGCGTTCACGTCGGCACCGCGGTCGAGTAGGCGCTTGGCGATCGACATGTCGGCTGTTCGATTGATCGGTGTGCGTGGCGTGACGGGGTGACCGAGACTGGCCACTTGGATCAGTGCCGTCGCGCCACTCTCGTTGCGCGCCGCGACGTTGGCCCGTGCGGCGAGCAGCAGATCCACGATGTCGGCCTGGCCGTGGAACGCCGCACGGAGAAGCGGTGTGCTGGTCACGAGGTCCTGATCTGGCGATGCGCCAGCGTCCAGCAAGCACTTGACGCTGTGAGCATCGTCGAGCGCGATGGCGCACCAGAGCGCTGGTTGGCCGTGCGCGTCGCGGGAGTCTGCGTCAGCCCCTTGGGCGAGCAGATCGCGCACGCGGTCGGGTTGCCGCTGTGGAATGGCGCGATGCAGCGCGTGATCAAGCGGTTCGTCGTGGACGTGTCGCGGTCCGCGCTCGCGGCCCGAGAGGCGGATCAGAAATGGACTGATCACGAGCAGGACAGCCAGGGCAAATCGTCGCGTCATACGAGTCGCCTCGACCTATCGATCGTCGCGGGAGCCTTCCCGGCGGGCCGTCCGATAGTCAAGCAGTTTGAGCGCCTGCAGCGCCTTGTCGCGCCGTTCTTTGTCCTCGTTGAGCGTCTGATCCCTGAGAACCGCTCTCGCCTCGGGCGTACCCATTCGTACCAGCCCTGGCAGCAAGTGCTTGTCGATGAACGGATCACGAGTCGTGGTCAGGACTTGTTCGATATACGACACGACGAGGGCACCACGCGAATGGCCCAGCGCACGCGC
>DAINCF010000093.1:0-17226 GCA_036732565.1 Vicinamibacterales bacterium | reverse complement strand
CTGAGCGTACCGACGATCGCCCCGACGATGCCGGCAACCATCCCGCCGGCGAGCGCACCGTCGCCCGCCATCGCCGCCCCGCAGATGGCCCCCACGACGATCCGGGTTCCGAACTGCACGGGCACCGTGCGGCTCGGCGTGGTCGGAAGTTGATCGGTCACGAGCTCCACGAGCGCCAGCGCCGTCAGGATCCACGGCGTCCATGCATACCCAAGGACAGCCAGGCTCGTGGGCGCGACGTTGAGCCAGCCGGCGCGCGCGGCCCAGCTGACGAGCGCAGGGGCCGTCATCGCGCGCAATCCGGCGACGATCCCGATCAGCAGCGGGAGAATCAGCACGGTCGTCGCCCGTCAGACGCGAGACGAAACCGTCAGCGTGAAGCCGCTGGGTTCGGTCAATTCGAACGCCCGACTGCCCCACGGAGTGTCGTGGACGTCCGCGTCGAGCGTGATGCCCGCCTGCTTGGCGCGTTGCGCCAAAGCATCGACGTCCTGCGCTGTCTCGATGAAGATGCGCATCCCGATGCCTTTCCGCCGATCCCGGCCCTTCTTCCAGTCGTCCTGGCTGATACCGAGCCGAGCGTCACCGGCACGCATCATCACGCCGTTCAAGACTCCGTCTGCTTCCCATCGTTCATCAACGGCGAAGCCCAGTCCTTCGAAGAACGCCATGCTCTTCTGGAGGTCGTCTACCGTCAGGCTCGGGGCGATGGTGGCCTGTAAAGAGGTGTCGGGTGTCGTCGCCATGAGTGCTGCTCCTTCGTCGTGAAACGTGACCGACGCGGTCCACACAGATTCTAGCTCGCCGCCCGCTTCGTGGTCGGACCGGATGTTCGCACGACGACTCGCAAGCACTCGGCCACGCTCCAGGCTTGAGCGATGCATCCGCGTGGGAGGAACGGTGCCTCAGCATCGAAGATCTCGCTGACCGAACCGACGCAGGCGTCGTTGAGGTGCGACTCGAGCGCGCTGAGCGCGTGCCGTGCGAAATCGGGCTCCTCCGGTCGGCATGCGAGCCACGCGTCGACAAACGGCCCGAGCAGCCACGTCCAGACGGTTCCCTGGTGATACGCGGCGTCACGCGTGCGCAGGTCGCCGTGATAGGTCGGCTTGTACTTCGCGTCGCCGGGCGCCAGCGAGCGGAGCCCATAGGGGGTCAGCAGGTGAGTCGTGACGGCGTCGAGTACCGGCCGCCAGCGCGTCGAGTCGAGCACTGGATGCCGCAAGGACAGCGCCAGAATCTGGTTGGGCCGGCACGACGGATCGTCACCGGACTCGCCATCGACGACGTCGAACAGATACCCGGTGGCATCGTTCCAGAACCGCGCGTTGAACGCGGCTTGGTGGCGCGCTGCCGCGTCCGCGATCGTGGATGCCTGCTCCGTGTCCTGCGCCCGCCTCAGCCAACCCTCGAGCAGTCGAAGCGCGTTGTACCACAGCGCGTTGATCTCGACCGCCTTGCCTCGACGCGGCGTGACCACCCAATCGTCCACCTTCGCGTCCATCCAGGTGAGCTGGTAGCCGTCCTCGCCTTGATGCAGAAGGCCATCCTCGGTCACCCGAATTCCGAACGTCGTCCCGTGAACGTGGCACTTCACGATGTGGACCAGTTTCGCGAGGAGCTCGTCCACGAGATCGCGATCGTGTGTGTAGTGTTCGTAGCGCGCCAGCGCGTGGAAGAACCACAACGTGGCGTCGGCGGTATGGTAGAGCCCCTGGTCGTCGCCCTCCGGAAAGAGGTTGGGGATGAGACCCTCGCGCTCGTGAGCGATGAACGTTCTGAGGATCTGTCGCGCCTCGTCGTGGCGCCCGGTCACGAGCGTCAGGCCCTCGAGCGCGATCATCGTGTCACGACCCCAATCCGTGAACCAGTGATAGCCCGCGATGATGGTGCGGGCGTGCTCGCCCTGTGCCCGAGCCGCGGCTTCGTCGGTGACGCGCGCGGCCGGCCTGACGATGAATTGGTCGGCGGCGATGACGAGCTCGGCTGCCAGCCCGGTCCTCGCCTCCGGTATGGCCGCGCGCACGAGATCGCCGAGACGCCGTCGTTCCGCGATCAGCACATCGTCCGGATTGAGTGTGGCGACCGTTTCCCAGGATTCGCTGGAGGCGATGAACGTGATGGGGGCATCGGGCGCAAGCTCGGCGCGGAAGTATCCGGGACTCCAGAGCGAGCCGCTCCAGTCGTAGCCACGACTCTCTTCCAGCAGATAGCGCACCTCGTCAACGGCCTGGTCCTTGATGGTGAACGTCCCCGCACCCGCGTGCAGTGCGAGGCGAAGGGCAGGGAGGCTCGTATCGCCCTGAATGTCGATGCGCCGATTTCGTGCAATCAAGGTGTAGCCGTGCGGCCACGCGGTGTTGAAGGGCGCGTCGTGGGCGCGGAAGCCGAGCATCGGCCGCAGCGTCAGCCGCACCGGAGCTCGGCCCTTCACCAAGCGATACGTCACGTGGACGGTGTTCTGTCCGTGGGGCATCACGACGGTGCGTTCGATCGCGATATCGTCGAGCTCGAATCGCCAGGTTGGAATGCCCGTGTCGAGTCTGAACTCGACGAGGCCGCTCGAGCCGGTCTCCTGTACGAGACGTCCGCTTTCCCCGTGCGACGTCAGCCACGCACTTCGCCGATTCCCCAGACGAACCCGCTCCGACAAATGATTGAGCAACATGACGCGCCCCAGCGGGGCGGGGAGCGCGGCGATCAGGAGGCCGTGATAGCGCCTGGTCAACGCGCCGGCCACGGTCCCGGACGCGTAGCCGCCCAGCCCATTCGTGACCAGCCACTCGCGTCGCAACACGTCGTCGGGATCGCCGGCGGGTGGCCAGGAGAGGTGCCGCATGAGCCGCTCCTAGCGCATCGGATTGGTGAGATCCAAGTCGGAACGGTCGAGCGCGTTGTCGGCGCTCCCTACACGGAACCACCGCCAGCCAAGACCCTGCATATCGATGCGGTGAGAGCCGTCGTTGTGAACCTTGCTGTGGCGATTGCCGAAGACGTCGACAAGGAGGCCGTCGTTCGCACAGCCGACCTTGACTCGAACTTTTCGCTGCCCGGTGCCGAAGTTGTGGAGCGTCAGCAGCGACGTGTCGCGCCAGTCATAGCGCACGGCGAGCACGTCGGGCGCGTCCGTGCGCAGTACCACGAAGTCTCCCCAGCTGATCTCGGGGCATTCCTTGCGCGTGCGAATCATTCGCTCGGTCCAATTCAGGAGGGAGTCGGGATTGCGCCGCTGCGCGACGACGTTCAGGTTTGGGTAGCCGCATGTCGCATCGTTGATGACGGGACGCACGACGCGCTTGGCACGGGAGAAGCCGCCATGGCGATCGCTGGTCCACTGCATCGGCGTGCGTGCGCACTCCCGCTCCGGGAGTCGCAGATTGTCGCCGATGCCGATCTCGTCGCCGTACTGCATCATCGGCGTGCCCGGGAGCGAGAACAGGAGACTGAAGGCGAGCTCCAGCTTCTTCCGATCGTGGCCCAGCATCGGCGCGAGGCGCCGACGAATCCCGCGGTCGTACAGCTGCATGCGGCGTTCGGGTCCGAACGCGTCGAACACTTTCTGCCGCTGTTCGCTGGTCAAGCGACCGAGGTCCAGTTCGTCGTGGCTCCGCAGGAATTGGACCCACTGGGCGTTGCGAGGGCGCTTGCGCGTGTCCTCCAAGGCGCCGATCAAGGGATCGATGTCGCCGGTCGCCAGCGCGTAGAACAACCGCTGGTTCACCGGAAAATTGAGCATCATCTGCAGGCGCTCACCCTCGGTGCCGAAATACTCGAGGCTCTCGTCGGGTGGCACGTTGGCTTCGGCGAGCATGATGGCATCGCCCGACCGCCACTGCAGGAAGTCGCGCATCTCCTTCAGCAGGTTGAAGTCCACCTGGTGCTCGATGCCCGCTCCTTTCTTTTCGATGAGGAACGGCACCGCGTCGAGGCGGAATCCCGACACGCCCAGCTGCACCCAGAAGCCCATGATCTTGTGAATCTCGGCCCGCACGTAGGGATGCCAGGTATTGAGGTCGGCCTGGTGCTCGTAGAAGCGATGGAAGTAGTACTGGCCGGCCCGTCGGTCCAGCGTCCAGGTGGTTTTCTGTTGCCCGGGAAAAACGATGCCCTCTTTGTGATTCGCTGGGCGCTGCTCGCTCCACACGTACCACTCCCGGAACCTGGAAGCGCGATCCTGGCGGGCGTGCTGGAACCATGGCGAATCGATCGACGTGTGATTGACGACCAGGTCGACGATCACGCGGATGCCCAGCGCGTCGGCGTGCTCGATGAAATTGACGAAGTCTCCCAACGAACCGTGCTTGGCGTGCACGCCGTAGTAGTCGGTGACGTCGTAGCCGTTGTCCTTGTTCGGCGAGGGGTAGAACGGCTGGAGCCAGACACAGGTGACGCCCAGCCCATGAAGATAGTCGAGCCGTCGGCTCAGACCTTCGAAGTCGCCGATGCCGTCACCGTTGGCATCCTGATACTTCTCGACGTCGAGGCAATAGATGATGGCGTTCTTGTACCAAAGATCGTTGATCGACATGGCTGTGCTTGTCGGCGTGCAAGCATGAGACCACTCTTTGACGCCAGCACCCAGCTTGCCGCGTGAGTCCCTGTTCGAGCTCGCGCCTCACGCTGAGCTTCTCGAATTGCCCAATGTGTGACCGAGAGGGCGCAATCATCCACACGATCCAGGGTTGACCTCATCTGGCGGCGGCGCGTTGGACGTCGGCTCGCAGACGCCCCTCCTGCGCGGCCGCGATGAGGGTCTTGTTTCGACGGATGCCAGTCGCGGCCAGTTCCAGGTACGTTTGGGTAGGCCGGCGCGGCTGGTCGCGAACGAGGTCACGCGCGTAGAGCGCTTTCATGTCGCCGATCAGGCGCTTGATATCGGCGGCGGTGAAGCCGTCGGTCTCGTCGGCGAGGTGGCTGGCGTCGTATTCGGCGAACGCCGGACCCACGGCCTCGAGCAGCGTGCGCAGGATCTCGAGTCGCGTCTCGGGCCCGGGGAGCCGGGTTTCGAGCCACAGCTCGATGCGCCCCGACCGGAGGAGCGCGGCTGGCAACTGATTCGGATCCATCGCGGTCACCATCACGGTGACCATGCTCGTGGTCTCGGATTCGAGGCCGTCGAGCATCGACAGCAGATATCGGTTGAGGCCGTAGATACGCTCGCTCTGCATCAGGACATCGGCATCGTCGATGAAGATGATCGAGGGCGTGTTGTGCTTGGCCAGCTGGAAGATCCGCTTGACGCGAGCGTAGAACTCCGCCGGCGGCTCGCTGGTGAAGGTGCCGTCGATCATGAAGAACTTGCCCTTGAGTTGATGCGCCAGCGCGCGTCCCACACTCGTTTTCCCCGTCCCCGGCGGCCCGAACAGGAGCACGCCGCGCTTCGGCGCGAGACCGAGATTCTGGAAGCGGGATGCAGCCTGGAGGGGAATCGTGATGTGCGTCTCGAGCGCGTCGATGATGTCCTCGAACCCTTTGAGGTCCGCGAACGAGATGCGCGCCACTTCGGCGAGCTCGACGTTGCTCGTGATGACCTGCGTGCCCAATATCTCGAGAAACCGCTCATCGTCGATCGTCTGCGCTCCGGCCAGCGCGCACGCCGCCGACAACTGATAGAGCGAGAGCCGTGGCGCCGCGGCAAAGATGCGCTCGGCGTCCAGGGCGCTCGCTCGAGCGGCGCCGAGACGGTGCTCGAGGAAGAAGCGATAGTCCGCTGGTGTCAGCACGCCGACGTCTACGATCAGGCTGCGCGCTTCGAAGTGCGGCAGCAGATGCTCGCGTGTGGTCGCAGCGAACACGAGGCGCTTCCCGAGACCGACCGCCTTCTCGAGCCACGCCTGCAGGGCGACCTGCAGGTAATACGGCCGCGGATATGCGGCGGCCATCTTGTTCGTGTAGCACACGAGATCGAAGTCATCGACGAGGAGCATGCCGGCGTGGTCGAGGGCATCCGACAGCAGCCGATGGAGGGCCTCCTCGATCGACGGATGTCCTGGCGTCGGTGACGCCTCCAGCAGCGCGCGGGTCGGCAGGATCCGGCCGCCCGTCGCTCGCGCAAGCGCGGCGAGGATGGTGCTCTTGCCAATGCCGGCGCTCCCCAGCAGGATGGTCGCAGGTGCGGCGGCAAGGCTGTCTCGGGTCCGTTCGAACGCACGTTGTTGAACGGGCGAAAGCACCGGCGCGATGTGCCCTCCTGTGGAGGTGGAACGAGCACTCTGCGAGTCTTCGAGCGGCGGGCGAGCGATTGGAGTCGATGCAAGATGTGACATGTGAAGTCCTTGTGGGGAAGAGTTAATGGAGCGCTCGCTGATCTTGGGGCAGCGACGTCGTGGAGTTCCGCGGAAACCAATGCCCGCCCGTCAACTCCCAGTGCCCGCCAGGGAACAGCCGCAGCACGTGGCGATGAAACGCCAGCAGGCTGTCGCGATGGCCGACGCTGACGTAGGTGGCGCCGCTCTCGCGAAGCACCGCGTACAGCGCGCGTTCGGTGTCGAGATCGACGGCGCTCGTCGCCTCGTCGAGAAACACGAAGCGCGGTGCAGTGATCAAGACGCGGGCGAAGGCCAATCGCTGCTGTTCGCCGAGCGACAGCACCTTGCCCCAATCACGAACAGCATCGAGCCCGCCGTGTCGCTGCAGGAGATGTGGCAGCCACACACGCTCCAGGATGCGCTGCAGCATCCCATCCGTTAGCTGCGTGCTTCGTTGCGGGTAGAGGAGCTGTGACCGTAAATCGGCGAGGATCATGTACGGGCGCTGCGGCAGGAACAGGCATGCCGACCGCGGCGGCATCTCCAATTGGCCGCGGCCACGCCGCCACAATCCGGCCATCACGCGGAGCAGCGAGCTCTTGCCGACGCCGGTCTGCCCGACGATGATCAGGTGATCCCCGTCGGCGATCGACAGACCGAGGTCGCGCACGAGGAGCTGCTCGCCGCCCGGGGTTTCGATGGTGACGCGATCGAGACGAATGGTTGGGCCAGAGGCAATCGTGAGCCGCGGCTCGTGCGATGTCGTCTCCTTGGCCTCCATCTCATCGAAGCGCTCGACGATCTGCGCAAGGCGCACCGCCTTGGGCGCGGCGGCAGTGAGCGTCGGGACGAAGTTGACCAGAAGGGTCATGGCGCTGAGGATGTTGCCCGCCGCCATCGTCGCCTGCGCGATCGCGCCGTACTCGATCTGACCGTCCAGGAAGAGGGGCACGAGCAGCAGGTACGGCACCGCCTGCCACCCGAGCGACAATCCATTGGTGAAGGCGCCCATCTTCACGGTGTACACGGCCAGCGCCAGATTTCTGCCGATGGCGTTCGCCGTCCGCCGCGCGATATGCATCCGTTCCGCTGACTCCCCACCATAGAAGGCGATCGTCTCCGCGTGCTCGCCAACGTGGAGCAGACTGTGACGCAGGTCCGCTTCCGCGGCCGTGATCTCGAAATTGAGCCTGATCGTCGGTGCGTACAACCACAACACCACTGCGCTCTTCAGCACGGCATAGCCGAAGACGAACCAGAACAGGTGGGGCGTAATCGACGCGAGGATGATGCCCCCGGTCACGAGCGACAAGACCTGGGACAGAATCTGGCGCGGAAAGAACGAGACCGCATTCACGAATGGCTTCAGGTCCTCCTGGATGCGCTGGTCCGGGTTGTCGAGGTCCTCCGCCAGCGCGATGTCGTAGTAGGTCCGGCGAGCGAGATAGCGATCGACGACATGCAGCGTCAGCCACTCGCGCCAGTGCAGATCCAAGCGGCTGTCGATGAAGGTCATCACCGTCGCCAACCCGAAGTACGCCGCGTACGCGGCGAGAAACAGCGTCAACTGCTCGTGGAAGCCGGTTGCGTTCTTCGCGACGATGGCGTTCGTCAGGTGCTTGGTGATCTCCGACTTGTAGGCCCAGAGCAGCGGCAGACTCGGTGACAGGACCAGCAGCGCGCCCATCGCGATCCACGAGGGCCACGCCGATGTTCGCGCCCAGTACGGCCGAGTCAATCGCCAGATCCGTCGAAACAGCCGCCGGCCAATGGTGTAGTCGGCTGGATCGAGCGTGACACGTGAGGCGGCGCTCACGACCGATGTGCACCGCTTGGGTTGGTCACCGCTCAATTAGGTGGCGGCGAGAGTCGCGCGCCGGCGGGTTTTCAACGAGCGGCCGTGCCGCCACGACGAACCGCACGGATCACGCCCACGCACGGTAGCTACGTCATCCAAGACGGCGCGCAGGCCGTTCGCCACCGGATGCGAACCGCTCATTGAGGCTCGCGCGACCCTGCGGCCGGGGATACATATCGTCGAAAGAGGAGAAGTGATTGCTAGACGCCACACGTGTCCGGACATTCCTGCTGGCGCTCATCGTTCTGGTATGCGGTGTCCCTTCCAGCCACGCGCAATCCGGTACGGCGACACTCAGCGGCACGATCACCGACGAGAGCGGCGCCGTCGTTCCAGACGTGCAGGTGACGCTCACGAACGAGGTCACGCAAACGCGAATACGCAAGACCGGCGGCGGCGCGGGTCTTTTCACCTTCGCACTGATGCCTCGCGGCCGTTACGTGCTGTCAACGGAGCGAGCGGGCTTCTCGCCATCGGAGGTCCGCGATCTGGTTTTGAACGTCGACGATCAGGTCCATATCACTGTGACGCTCAAAGTCGCGGCGGTCGGCGAGACGGTCACGGTCGCTGCGGAACCGTCGCGCATCAACACGTCACCGGCGCTCGCCACCGTCGTGGATCGGCAGTTCGTGGAGAACTTGCCGCTCAACGGACGCTCGTTTCAGTCGCTCGTCGCGGTGATTCCTGGCGTCGTCTTCACCGGCCAGAGCTCGCCTGGGCGAGGGCAGTTCAGCGTCAACGGTCAACGCACCAACACCAACTACTTCATGGTGGACGGCGTGGGTGCCAACGTCGAAGTCGGCAGCGCCTACTGGCCGTCACAGGAAGCGGCGGGCGTGACCCCGGCGCTGAACGCCATAGGCGGCACCCAGAGTCTGATTTCAGCGGATGCGCTCGAGGAATTCAGCATTCAGACGTCCACCTACTCGGCTCAGCACGGCCGGCAGCCGGGCGGTCAGGTCTCCATCGTCAGCCGCGCCGGCACCAACCAGCTGCACGGCAGTCTCTTCGAGTACTTCCGCGACGACGCGATGGACGCGGTGAATTGGTTCGTGAAAGCGAACAACCTGCCGCGCGCGCCGATGCGCCACCACCAGTTCGGTGGCACGGTCGGCGGGTCGATCCAGCTCCCTGGCTACGATGGGCGCGATCGCTCGTTCTTCTTTCTGTCGTATGAAGGCTTGCGCGTCGTGCAGCCGCGCACGATTCAGAACGACGTGCCTTCGTTGAGCCTTCGAGAAGAGGCCTGGCCGGCGCTCAGGACGCTGCTGGCCTCGTTGCCGATTCCCACTGGCCCCGAAGATCCGGCCACACGGCAGGCGCCGTTCGTTGCCGCCTACTCAACGCCCAGTGCGTTCGACGCGACGAGCCTTCGCGTCGATCAGCAGTTATCGGCGGGGGCTCGTCTCTTCGGCCGCGTCAACTACTCGCCAAGCAAGACCACGACCCGCAATCTGAACAACGTCGAGACTGACTTCGCCAGTCTGTGGACGACGACGGGAGGCCTGACCCAGACCTTGGGCTCATCGCTGACCCACGACCTGCGGTTCAACATCACCACGAACCGCCGGCGGTACGAGACGCATCAAGATGACTTCGGTGGCGCGATAGCGGTGACGCGTGAATCCATTCTGCCACCCGGAATTCCAGCATCCATGCCTACCCGACTGCAACTGCACCTGCATACAGTCGCCAGTCCCTACTTCACGCTCGGCCAGTTCCAACGCCAGCACCAGTTGAATGTTGTCGACACGTGGACGTGGACGAAGGGGTCGCACCTCGTCAAAGCGGGCGCGGACTACCGACTGCTCAGGCCAGCGAGCCAGCCGTGGGAATACTTCTACTTCCTGCGCTTCGGCAACCCGTCGTCGATCCTGAGCGGAGTACCGAGCTCCCTGACCAGTTCGATTCAGGCACTCGAGCGCGTCGACCTGCGCTTTCGCAACTTTGCCGCATTCGTCGAGGACACGTGGCGGGCCTCGTCACGTCTGACCGTGGATTGGGGCCTGCGATGGGACGTGAATCCCGCCCCGGTCTTGGCAGATGGGAAGACGTTCACGACCCTGACGGGCCTGGAGAGCCCGGAGACCTTGCGCGTGGCGCCGCCAGGCACCCCGCTCTATCCGACCGATTGGGCCGCGTTCGGCCCGCGGGTTGGGGGATCGTACGTCCTGTCCCACGACGCAGGCAGGGAGCGAGTGGTTCGCGGCGGCCTTGGTCTCTTCAACGATCTCGGAGCCGGTACCGCTTCGCAGGCGGCCATCGGGTTCCCGTTCGTCCGCAACGTCGCGCTGCCGGCCGGTCTGCCGTATCCGTTCGACGCGGCGGCGGTCGCCCGTCCGCCCATGACGAGTCTGGACCCGCCATACACGGGCCAGACGTTCACGGCGTTTCCCGAGCACAGGACGCCGAGGACTTATCAATGGAATGTCACGCTCGAGCAGTCCATCGACGGCCCGCAATCCGTGACGCTTTCGTACGTTGGCGCCATTGGCAGGTATCTGCTGCGGAGGGAAGTGTTTCTCCTCAGGGACCCCAATGCCGACTTCGTCGGCGCGACCAGTCTCGAAATCTCCCGCAGCAATGCCCGATCGGACTATGCGGCGTTGCAGGCGGTGTATCGGCGACGTCTGTCGCGGGGTCTGCAGGCGCTGGCGAGCTACACGCTGTCGAAGTCGGAAGACACGATCTCGGACGCCGTGTCCTCGCAGCCGCGAGCGGATCGCCTCGACCCCGAGCTCTTTCGCGGCCCCAGCGACTTCGATCGGCGCCACGTGTTCTCGGCTGCAGTCACCTACGCGATGCCAGCAGCTGCATTCGGACCGATGTCGGCCTTCCTTCGAGACTGGTCGGTCGCAGCCATCGTTCAGGCGTACAGTGCCGCGCCGGTGAGGGTGTACACCAATCGTGATGCCGGCTTTGGTTCCATTGCGGTGACGCCGGATCTCGTTCCCGGTGTGCCCATCTATCTCGATGATCAGAGCGCGCCCGGCGGCCGCCGTCTCAATCCCGCCGCGTTCAGCGTGCCGGTCGAGCCTCGTATGGGCAACCTGCCGCGCAACGGCATCCGGGGCTTCCCCTTCCAACAGGTCGACATCAGCCTGAGCCGTCATGTCCCACTCGTCTCCGGTGTGAGGCTGCAGATTCGAGCGGACGTCTTCAATGTGCTCAACACCGCGAGCTTCTCCAGTGATGCCATGGGGTTCTTGGGTCCGACAACGCCCGACGGGGTGCTGACACCGAGCTCATCCTTTGGCCGCTCGCTGTGGACCGCCGACAACTCGCTCGGCGGCTCGAACGGCCTCTACCGCCTGTATGCCTCCGGGGGCGCGCGCTCGGTGCAGCTTTCGGGCCGGCTCACGTTCTGACGGTGCTCCTCGATTGCAGCTGACTCGCGCAGGCCTTCAGGCCTGCTGAAACCAATCGTCCGTGGGCTCGCGCGGTTCGGGCAGGCCTGAAGGCCTGCGCTACGTACGAATTCGACGCTCACGAGCCTTTGGCAAACGAGAGGGAAGGTTGGTCCCGCTTGACAAGGGTCCGCGCGGTCACCTACAGTGCGTGTCGATTATCGATAATCGATAGAATACGGCGAGCGTCTATGCCCATCACCCGCCGCGCTTTTTCGCGCACTCTCAGCCTCGGTCTCGTCGGCGCAGCCTTGCCCGCGGCCGCACAGCGACCCAGAAATCTCAAAGTCGGGCACACCGGCATCACCTGGCCGTGGGGCAACGCTCCCGGGCCCGGGCCGTCGCAGCTCGCCGACGCGAGCGCCATCGAACGGGTCGTCACCGACGTCTCTGCCCTCGGGTTTCACGGCCTCGAGCTGTTCGGCTGGCAGATTGACGGCATGGAGGCCCATGGCGGTCTTGGCCCGCTGCTCGAGCGCCACAAGTTGTCCCTCATCTCGAGCTACAGCGGGATGAACCTGACTGACGCCGCTCAGCGCAAGTCGTCGATCGACAGAACGCTCGCAACGGCGAAGCTCGTCAAGAAATACGGCGGCACCGTGATTGTCATCGGGCCGAACGGCGTCAAGCGTGAAGCCTTCGATTTCGCCGCGAACAAAACCAACATTCTTGAGGCGCTCAATGAAGGCGCGCGCGCGATCGTGGACCTTGGCCTCACGCCAGTCCTGCATCAGCACACCGGCACCTGCATCGAGACGCGCGAAGAGACCTATGCCGTCATGGAAGCCGTTGATACGCGGTACCTGAAGTTTGGACCCGATATCGGCCAGCTCCAGAAGGGCGGCGTCGATCCGGTTCAGGTCGTCAAGGACTTCCTGCCGATTGTGCACCACATGCATCTCAAAGACTTCAGTGGCGGCGACGCGTTCCTCGGCTACTGTCCGCTCGGGCAGGGCAAGGTGGATCTTCCAGCCATCTTGACGATGATGGACGGCAAGAAGCTCGAGGGGATGGTCATGGTGGAGCTCGACAGCAGCCCGAACCAGCCCATGACCGCCAAGGACGCTGCCACCATCGCGAAAGCATATCTGTCGAAACAGGGCGTGACCCTGCGGTCCTGACCCCACCCATTTAGGAGGGATCGTTCATGCGGCGGTTGAAGGCGGTTCTCGTTGCCGTTGTGATGTGCTCGGGCGTGCAGTCCGCTCAAGAGCCACGCGAGCCGGCCACGCCGAATCTCGCAGGGCCTGTCGCGTCGAGCGAAGGCGGGCGCACCACGTGGCCCGATTTTGGCGGCAGTCCAGACAACGCCCGATACCTGGCGCTCGATCAGATCACCAAATCCAACGTTCACCAGCTTGGCGTCGCGTGGACCTACCCGACTCACGACAACGTCTCGTACGTGTTCAACCCCGTTGTGGTGGACAACGTCATGTACGTGCTCGCCCGCAACAACTCGCTCGTTGCGATCGACGCCAGCACCGGCAAAGAGATCTGGATTCACGAAGACCTCGCGGGCATCGCCCCACGCGGCATCAACTATTGGGAGAGCAAGGACCGCTCGGATCGCCGTTTGCTCTTCCAGCGGAACAGCTACCTGCAGGCCATCGACGCCCGGACGGGCAAGTCCATCCTGACGTTCGGCAAAGACGGCGTGGTGAACCTTCGAGAAGGTCTCGGACGCGATCCGGCGACGCTGGTGAAGGTCCAGTCCTCGACGCCGGGCAAGGTCTTCGAGAACCTCATCATTCTTGGAGGCGCCGCCGGCGAGCACTACATGGCGCCGCCCGGCGATTTGCGCGCGTTCGACGTCGTCACGGGCCGTCTCGTGTGGCAGTTCCACACGGTGCCGCATCCTGGGGAGTTCGGCTACGAGACCTGGCCGAAGGACGCGTGGAAGTACATCGGCGGTGTCAACACGTGGGGGGAGATTTCGGTCGATCCGGTGCGGGGCATTGCCTACTTCCCCCTCGGATCGCCGACCTACGATTTCTACGGCGCCGACCGGCACGGCGCGAATTTGTATGGCTCGTCGTTACTGGCGTTGGATGCGCGCACCGGAAAGCGAGTGTGGCACTTCCAGATGGTGCACCACGACCTCTGGGATTACGACAACACCGCCGCGCCGCAGCTCACGACCATCCAGCGCAACGGGAAGCCGGTCGATATCGTCGCCCAAGCGGGAAAGACCGGATACCTGTATGTGTTCGACCGCGTCACGGGCGAGCCGATCTGGCCCATCGAGGAACGACCGTTCCCGGCCAGCGACATCCGCGGTGAACGAGCATGGCCAACGCAGCCGATTCCCACGGCACCGCCACCCTTCGTGCGTCAGTCGCTGACCGCCGACGACATCAACCCGTACATCCTGTCGCCCGGGCAGCGCGAGCGGTGGAAGACACGCATCGCCAACGCGCGCAATGAGGGGCTGTTTACCCCACCGTCCTTCAAGGACACCGTGTCCATTCCCGGCGCACAGGGCGGAGCGAACTGGGGCACGACGGCCGCCGATCCGGCGCGCGGTGTGGTCTACGTGCTGGGCATCAACGTGCCGTCGATCTACAAGCTGAGCGCCGAAGCGCCGCGTCCTGGCTCCGGAAGGCCGGCCGGGCCGGCCGAGATCGCGGCCGGTCGCACGCTCTACGAGCAGCGATGCCAAACCTGCCACGGCGCCAACCTGGCCGGCAGCGGCAACTCCCCGTCGCTGGTCGACATCACCGGGCGGATGGGACAGGAGCCGTTGCGCGATGCGATCACCGGCGGCGGTCCGGGCATGCCTCCACAAGATGACCTGAGCGACGAACAACTCACGGCAGTGCTGGGGTTCCTCGGCAATCCAAGTGGAGTGGTGGCGGGAGGTCCAAACGACCCTGATGGTGCCCCGGCGGGCCCACCGGGACCGGTGGTTGCGTCCGGCGGCGCCCCTGCCGGCAACATCGTCCCGCCAGGACGTCCAGGCGGCATGGTCGGGCCAGCGTATCCGTCCGGAGTCACGGTGCCGGAGGTGCGCATGTACACTTCGTATGGCATGAATGGGATGATCGTGAAACCGCCGTACTCCACACTGACGGCGTACGACCTGAACACCGGGAAGATCAAGTGGCAAATCCCCGCGGGCGGCGATGATCAACGCGCGGCGGCGGAGGGGGCGAAGGACACCGGCTACATCATGCAGAGAACGGGCATCATCACGACCTCTGCGGGCCTGCTGTTTCACGCCGGCGGCGACGGTACGCTGCGCATCTACGACTCTGACACCGGTCAGACTCTGCGGACGATTCAGATGCCCGCCGGATCGCGTGGAATTCCGGCCATGTACCAGGTCAACGGTCGCCAGTTTCTCGTCGTCAATGCCACAGGGGCAGTGGCGAGCGCTGGTGCAGTGATTCAGAAGCCGACACAGAACCCTGACCGCGCCTACGCCGCGTTCGCGCTGCCCGAGAAGGTGACGTCCAAGTGACGCGGAACCCTGTCCTGGATTTTGGCATCGACAAGAGCGCGTTGCGCTATGTCGGCTGCGGACTGCAGCGTCCGGAGTGTATCCTCGCCGAACCGGACGGGACTCTCTGGTCTGCCGACGCGCGGGGCGGGGTCGTCCGCATCGCCAACGGCAGTCAGCAGTTGATTACCCAAACGCACTCCGAGCACTTCGAGCGCGCCTCGTCTGAAGCCAGCCGCTATCTCGAGGGCACGCTGCCCAATGGTCTCGCGTTCGCTCGCAGCGGCGATATCTTGATCTCGAACTTCGGGACCGATCGGCTCGAGCTGATGTCCCGCGACGGCACGTCGACCGTGCTCGCCGACAGCATCGATGGGAAGCCGGTCGGCAAAGTCAACTTCGTCTTGCGCGACTCGCAGGACCGCGTGTGGATCACCGTGTCGACGAGGCTGAAGAACTGGATGCACGCGCTGCGGCCCGATCTGGCCGATGGCTACGTCGCGCGCTACGAAGACGGCGCGTTTCGCATCGTCGCCGACGGATTTCATTTCACCAACGAGATCCGGTTCGATGCGAGCGAAGAGTTCCTCTACGTCGTCGAAACGACCGGTGGATGCATCACGCGTCTGCGCATCGATGACAGGGGAGAGGTCAGCGAGCGCGAGGTCTTTGGCCCGAGCTCCCTCGGCAAGGGCGCTTGGCCCGATGGCATCGCCTTCGACAGCGTGGGGAACCTCTGGGGAACGCTCGTGTACTCGGACAAGTTGTTCGTGCTGACGCCCCAGGGCGATCTCCACATCCTGCTCGATGAAGGGGATCCGTCGAGGGTGGACGCCCTCGAGCGGGCGTTTGATGAAAAGCGGGTGACCGAGACCGAGCTGTTCGCCACCGGTCGGGGAGTGGCCCCCTGGATGGCGAGCGTCACGTTTGGCGGCAGCGATCTGCAGACGGTCTACATCGGTTCGCTGAAGGGAGACCGCATCCCTTATTTCCGCGCCCCCGCGCCCGGGCTTCCCATGGCGCACTGGCACGATGGCGGTCGACCATAGAGGTGAGACGATGCCGATAGTCGCGAAGATGGACGGTGTCAAAGCAGCGCGGCCACGGCGTCGCGAGCGCCGTGTCCTGCGCGAGGAGATTCGCGACCAGCTGATCGACGACATCCTCAACGGCCGCCTGGCGCCCGGCGATCGCATCATCGAGGCGCGCGTCGCGGAGGAATTCGCCGTCAGCCAGGCGCCGGTACGCGAAGCGTTGCGCGACCTCGATGTGCTCGGGTTCATCGAACACTCGCCGTTTCGTGGCGCCATCGTGCGGGAGATCTCGGTCGAGGAATTGCTGCAGCTCTATCCGATCCGCGCGGTGCTGGAGGGGCTCGCCGCGAGGGAGGCCGCGACACGGATACAACCTGCGGCACTCCGGAAGCTCCAGAAGCTCCTCGAGACCATGCGCAGCGTGGCCGCGGGCGGCGACGAACGACAAGCCGTCCAGATCGACTTTGCCTTCCATCTGACGATCGTCGAGGCGTCGGAGAACCGACTGCTGCAGCAGATCTGGGATCGAATGCAGCTGGCCACGACGACGTTTCTCACGGTGTCGAAGTCAGCTCACTCGCTGAGCGAGATCGCCGAGCGTCACGCGGCGGTTTTGGACGCGCTGCGCAAACACGATCCGTCGGCCGCCGAAGCGGCGATGCGCCGGCACATCGAGGAGCCCGGGCAATGGTTGCGCACGGCGCTCGAGAAGGAAGCTGCCCAATCGAAGGCGAAGGACGCTCAGCCCGCCAAGAAGACGCGCCGAAATCGCAAGTGAAGGTCCGGCTGAAGCCGGACCCCACGCACGCCTAGTGAAGGTCGGGTAGAGCCGGACCCCACGCACGCTGACGCGTGGGATCCAACCATTTACGTCGGAGGAGGTTCCTCGTGCGTCGACTCTGTTGGTTCGCCGCTGCCATCCTCGTCCTCAGCTCCACTGCCGACCGCGCCCTCCTTGGCGAGCAACGCCAGGACCGTGGCGCGGCGGCCAACTTCGCTGCCGACGGCACCTTTGCCGGGTCGAGCCTCACCGGATGGCGGCCGATCGGAGACGCGACGTGGCGCGCCGAGAACGGAGAGATCGTCGCGGCGCCGAAGGCTGGTGGCTGGCTGATGTCGGATCGCCCGTACGAGGACGTCGCAGTGGTCGCCTCGTTCCGCTGCGCCGCAGGGTGTAGCGCCGGTGTGTTGCCGAGCGAGATAGCGATCGACGACATGCAGCGTCAGCCACTCGCGCCAG
>DAINCF010000092.1:0-17257 GCA_036732565.1 Vicinamibacterales bacterium | reverse complement strand
CTTACCAAGGACGCGCTCTACCGACTGAGCTACATCAGCGAAGATTTGGAGCGGGAGACGGGGATCGAACCCGCGACCAACAGCTTGGAAGGCTGTGACTCTACCACTGAGTTACTCCCGCCTTCGCGCCTCGCCCTGGGCGCTTCCTCGGCGCTTCGGCGGGCAGGCCCGCGGGTCGCGCCTCGCTTCTTTTCCTACCTACTTGCGCCTTTCCGTACCGGCCGTAAGTGGTTCTACCGCTTGGCTTGCCAACCGTAGCCCGTCTCCGCGGCGCGAAGCGCCGGCTCCGTCGGGCGAAGGTTGGTGGGCAGGGGAGGATTTGAACCTCCGTAGCCACTGGGGCGGCAGATTTACAGTCTGCTGCGATTGACCGCTCCGCCACCTGCCCATTTCAGTGCTCGCAACCCCATCGCGGTTGCGCGTCCCTCGACTCCGCTCGGGACTGCCCTGAGCCCCGCCGAGGGCGCCGGGGACCCACCGCCCGACGACACGCCACCATGAGGCCGATGCGGCCGCACGCGCGCTGAACTTGTTGGATTGCTCCGTGTGTTCGACCGTCCCTGCAGGTGGCCGGAAGCGCTCCGGTGGAGCTGGCGGAGGGATTTGAACCCCCGACCGGCTGATTACAAATCAGCTGCTCTACCGGACTGAGCTACGCCAGCCAGACAAAACAGGGATGGTAGCACGTCCTGTGCCAGATATGCAATAGCGTGTCACTTTTTCCCGCGCGGTATGGCTTTTCCCGCGCCTCCGGCGCGGGAGGCGGGATTCGTTTCCTCCTCCGGGGTAATGTCGGCATGGGTCGCACAGCAATGCACCGGGCACCTGCCCCTTGCACTCTGACTTCCTAGAGCCTCCCCCGGCTTCGGCGCTGACGCACGGCTTCGAACAAGACGATGGCCGCGGCCGCCGAAACATTGAGACTGCTGACGTGACCGCCCATGGGAATGGCGGCCACGAGATCGCACCGTTCGCGCACCAGACGCCGGAGCCCATGGCCCTCGGCACCGACAACCAGCGCGGTCGGCAGCGTTAGATCCAAATCATAGTAAGGCCTTTCAGCGGCCGCGTCCAGTCCCACCACCCACACGCCCGCGGTCTTGAGCTCCTCGATCGCGCGGGCGACATTGACGACCTCCGCCACGCGCACGTGGTGGATGGCGCCCGCCGACGCCTTCGCCGCGGCGCCCGTCAACGGCGCCGCCCGCCGCGTCTGCCGCACGACGCCGCTGGCGCCGGCCGCATCGACCGACCGCAGGATCGCGCCGACGTTCTGCGGATCTTCGATTTCGTCGAGCACCACGATGAGCGGCGCCTGACCTGCCGCCTGCGCGAGGTCGGTCAAGGTCACGGTCGGCGGCCCGGTGACATCGGCGACGATACCCTGATGCGGGCGGTCGCCGGCGACGCGCTCGAGGGCGTCGCGCGTGACGCGCCGAATCGGCACGCCACGCCCGGCGGCTTCGTCGAGCACGCGCATCAGACGGTCGCCGGTGTAATCCGCAACCTGAATCTGCTTGACGCGCCCTCGGCGCAGCGCCTCGAGCACGGGGTTGATGCCGTAGATCAGCATGGGCGTGCGACCCGCGCCTTGGGCCCTGGGGCTCTACGGCTCGGAACCAGGGGCCTATGACCTGGGGCCATTCAATTCACGCCGAGTTGGAGTGCGTCGGCCATGGCTCGGGCGCGCTCGCGGCAGCCAGTCACCGCCTGCAGGCCGTCCGCGGGCGACAACGCTGCGGCGCGATCGATCGCAGGCACGAGCAGATCCAGCTCAGGACCCGCCGGCTCGCCGGTCAACGCGACGCGAATCGGGTGCAGCAGCGCCCGGCCTTTGAGTCCGGTCACGGCCTTCACCCGCCCGACGGCGGCGCGAAAGATCTCGCGGTCGCCCAGACGCGGCGACGCCGCCAGATCCTCGGCGAGCACCGTGACGGCCCGGCGCGCCTCGGGCTCCTCGAGCTCGCGGCGGATCTCGTCGCGCCCAAGCGCGCTGCTCGCGTCGAAAGAGAACACGGTGCGCAAACGCTCTGGAATCTCCGACAGCCGATCCACGGACGCGGCTATCGGCGGCACGACGAACGCGAGCCACTCGCGCGCCGCGTCGGTCAATGTCCCGACGACCATCGAGTGCTGGCGCAGGAACGGCTCGCTGAGGTCCACGAGCGTCCCGGGCAGGGACTGCTTCAAGTAGTGGCGATTCGCCCACGCCAGCTTCTGCTCGTCGAACACACCGGCGCTGTGCCCGACGTGGGCGAGATCGAACCTGCGCGCGAGCTCCGCCAGCGGCAGCAGTTCCTCCCCCTCTCCCGGCGACCACCCGATGAGCGCCAGGTAATTGCTCAGCGCCTCGGGCAAGTAGCCCTTGGCGCGAAACTCCGCGACCGAAGTGGCGCCGTGCCGTTTCGAGAGCGGCGCGTGATCGGGCCCCAGCACGAGCGACAGATGCGCGAACGCCGGCGGCGTCCAGCCGAACGCCTCGTACAGCAGCACCTGCCGCGGCGTATTGGAGATGTGATCCTCGCCGCGGACGATGTGCGTGATGCGCATCAGATGATCGTCGATCACGACCACGAAGTTGTAGGCCGGCATGCCGTCGGAGCGGACGAGCACCGGATCGCCGATGACGTCGGTGTGGAACGAGACCGGTCCGCGCACGAGATCCTTGAACGACACGTCGCGATGCTCGGGCACGCGCAGCCGGACGACCGCGGGTTCCCCGGAGCGGCGACGCTTGGCCGCCACTTCGGCAGGAATCCCTCGGCACCGGCCGGAGTACTTTGGCGGCAGCCCTGCCGTCAGCCGCGCCTGGCGATCCGCTTCGAGCGTCTCCTCCGAGCAGAAGCAGTAGTACGCGGCCCCGCTCGCGAGCAATCGCTCGGTGTGCTCACGATAGATGTCGAGACGCTCCGACTGCCGGTAGGGGCCGTCCTGGCCCCCCGCGTCGACACCTTCATCCCAGTCCAACCCCATCCACCGCAGGTCGTCGACAATCGCGCGCTCGGATTCGCGGCTGGAGCGCTCGACGTCCGTGTCCTCGACCCGGAGGAGGAACGTGCCGCCGTGCCGCCGGGCGAGCAGCCAGTTGAACAACGCGGTCCGCGCGTTGCCGACGTGGAGATGGCCGGTGGGAGAGGGAGCGAAACGGACTCTCATAGGCTTGGGGCTTGGGGCTTGGGGCTTGGGGCCTAGGCCGACCGAAGCAGGGCCACCGCGTGACAGGCCATCGCCTCGCCTCGGCCCGTGCTGTCGACGTGCTCGTTGGTCTTGCCCTTGATGCTGACGGCGGCCACGTTGATCGACAAGACCCGCGCGAGGTGCGCGCGCATCTCGTCCAGATAGGGCAGCAGCTTCGGGCGTTGGGCGATCACAGTCACGTCGACGTTGACCACCGCGTAGCCGGCGCGGCCGACGAGATCCACCGCCCGGCCGAGCATCATCAGGCTGTCGGCGTCCTTCCAGGCCGGATCGGTGTCCGGAAACAGTCGGCCGATGTCACCGCACGCCGCCGCGCCGAGCACGGCATCGGTCACGGCATGGCACACGATGTCGGCGTCTGAATGCCCTTCGAGACCCAGCTCGAATGGAATCGCCACGCCGCCGAGCACGAGCGGGCGCCCTGGCACGAGCCGGTGGAGATCGTAGCCGGTTCCGATGCGGCTCAGCGACGCGCCACTCGGCACGCCCACGAGCCGCGCGCGCGCGACCTCGAGATCGTCGGGCGTGGTCACCTTGATGTTGCCGGGATCGCCGTCGATCAGCTGCACATGGAAGCCGGCGCGCTCGGCCAGCATCGCCTCGTCGGTCGCGTCATCGTCACCCTGACCGTTCGCCATCGCGCGCGCGAGCACGTCTCGACGGAACACCTGCGGCGTCTGTGCCAGGTAGATCGTCTCGCGCGGTAACGTCGCGTGGATGAAGCGCCGTCCGGCGTCATCGCTCGGCGTCGCCTGCTTGATCGTATCGTGCGCGCGCAAGGCGGCGATCGCCGCGCCCTGCTCGACCGCCGCGTCGATGGTGCGCGCGATCAGATCACGCGTGACACACGGACGCGCGGCATCGTGAATGACAATCACGTCGGCGCGATCGCGGACCGCGGCAAAGGCATTGGCGACGGAATCCTGTCGTCGGGCCCCGCCGGTGACGAGCGAGACCGGCTTGGCGCCGCGCCGCTCGAGCGACGCCGCCACCATCGATGGCAGTTCCGCCGGGACAGCGATCACGACCTCGTCGATGCGCGGGGACGCCAACAGGGCATCCACGCTGTAGTCGAGCAGCGTGCGCCCCCCGATCTCCAGAAACTGCTTGGGGACCCCGGCGCCCATCCGCTGGCCGAGGCCACCGGCGGCGATGATCGCGGACACATGCACAGCCTACAAGTATCCATCGAACGGAGCGTCTCTCGTAACCGTCCGGCTTTCGCCGGCCTGGTCCACCTGAAGCCGGCCCCACGCCCCAAAGCCGGAGCGACTCTCAGAGGCTCCAGCCGAGGCGCGCGAAGGGCATCTGGCGGAGGCGCTCGCCGGTGAGGGCCGCAATCGCGTTCGCAACCGCCGGCGCGAGAGGCGGCACGGGTGGCTCGCCGAATCCGGTCGGCCGTTCACGGCTCGGAAGGATGTGCACGTCGACAGCCGCCGGTACCTCTCGGTGGCGAATGAGGCGATAGCGGTCGAAGTTACTCTCGACGGCCCGGCCACGCGCGATCGTCACCTCACTCAAGAACGCGGCGCCGAGGGCGTCGATCGTACCGCCCTGTCCTTGCGCTTCGAGATCGGAGAGGTTGACGGGCTGTCCGACATCCGCGACCAGCGTCACACGATGAATGACGACACGCTTCCCCGCCTCCACCGAGAGCTCCACGACTTCCGCGACGTACGAGCCGAACGTGTGATGCATGGCCAGCCCTCGCGCCCGTCCTTCGGGTGCGCGCCCGCCGAAGCCCCCGCGCTCGGCAGCCGCCAGGAGCACGCGCCGCATGCGACCCGGGTTGTACGGCGAGGGATTGTCCGCCGCGCGAGGCACGTCGCCAGCCTCGCCGAGCAGATCGAGCCGCAGATCGACGGCGCTTCGCTTCGCCAACCCTGCGAGCTCATCGATCGTCGTCTCGATGGCGAAGGCATTGACGACGTGGGACGGTGCGCGCCACGCGCCGGTCGGCACACCAGTCCGCGGCGATCCGTAGCGCACGCGCACGTGGGGAATACGTGTCGGCTGCAAGTCCGGCTCGAGCTCGCTCAGTGCTTTCGCGCGACCGATGTAGCTCCCGTACGTCTCCGTCGACTGCGATGGCCTGCCATCGCGTCGGTATGCGCCACGCGACACGCTCGTCAGGACGTGATCCCACGCCACGATCCGTCCTTGCGCGTCGACGCCGGCGCGCAGACGCTGCATCGCGGCCGGCCGATAGTAGTCGTGCTGCAGATCGCCGGAGCGCGTGTCGACGACCTGCACCGGCGCGCCGATCGCGCGCGAGATCACGGCCGCCTCCGCCGCGTAGTCCGACAGCAAGCGGCGGCCGAAGCCGCCACCGATACGGGTCGAGTGGACGTGCACGTTCTCGGGGGGATGCCCAGCGCCTGCGCGACGACCGTGCGACCGGACGCCGGCATCTGCAGGGGACCGCGAATGATGCAGACGCCATCCTTGACGTCCGCCGTGCAGTTGTGGGGTTCGAGCGTCGCGTGGGCCACGAACCCGAAGTCGAACGTGTTGTCGACGCGATGCGACGCCTCGGTCAGCGCCCGCTCCACGTCCCCCGAGGCGTGCAAGGTCGCGGCCGGCGCGGCCAGGAGGGTACGGAACTGTGCGCGCAGCGAGTCGTTGCTATCGCTCGCAAACGTGCCCTCGTCCCAGGTGACGTTCAGCGCCTCGCGCCCCTTGAACGCTGCCCACGTCGAATCCGCGACCACCGCCACACCAGACATCAGGAACGTGGGATTGTCGAGGCCCTTGATCTCCACGACATCCCGTACACCCGGCACTTGGCGGGCGCGGCTCGCGTCGATGGCCACTGGCGTGCCGCCGAACACCGGGCACTTCGCGATGGCGGCGTACTTCATGCCGGGGATCCTGACGTCCAAACCGAACACCCCGTCTCCGGTGACGATCCGACGTGTGTCGGTGCCTCGCACGCGGGTACCGATGAGGCGAAACGTATCCGGCGATTTTTCGGCGACCGGTCCCTCGGGAAGCGACATCGTGGCCGCCCGCGCAACCAGCGCGCCGTAACGTCGCTGGCGGCCGCTCGGCAGGTGGCGCACCACGCCAGACGTCGTGTCGCATTCGCGCGGTGGTACCTCCCACTCGGCCGCGGCTGCCGCCATCAGCAGCTGGCGAGCCGTCGCGCCTACCTGGCGAAGCCGGTCCCAGTCCGATCGAATCGCATCGCTCCCGCCCACTCCTTGTCCGCCGTACTTGGCGCGGTCCAGCGGCGCGTCCTCGACGCGTACGACCTGCCAATCGACATCGAGCTCCTCGGCCACGATCATCGGCAGCGATGTCCTCGTACCCTCGCCCATCTCGGGCTGCGCGGACCACAACAGCACGCGATCGTCAGGGTCGATCTGGATGTAGGCAGTCGGAAAACCGCGCGGGCTTGGCGTCGGCTGCGCGATCAGCCCCGATTCCATGACCCGCAGGCCGATGAGCAGACCTCCAGTCGAGGTCATCCCGACCGTGAGGAACTCTCGCCGCGACAGTGGAGACAGGACCGAAAAGCGTCCTGTTTTGTTGTCGTGCAAGACGTCGCGTCGCGTCTTCATCGCTCACCTCCGCTCGCGGCGCTGCGAGCGAGGTCGGCGGCTCGGCGCACGGCCTGTCGGATGCGGAGGTAGGTGCCGCAGCGGCACAGATTGCCGTTCATCGCCGCGGCGATCTCCTCGTCGTTCGGCGTCGGCGTCTTCGCCAGCAGCGACGCGGCGGTCATGATCTGGCCGACCTGGCAGTAGCCGCACTGCGGAACGTCGATCTCCTCCCAGGCGCGCTGGACCGGATGCGCGCCATCCGGCGACAGACCTTCGATGGTGGTCACCGCGCGCCCGCCCACTTTCGAAACCGGCAGCATGCACGACCGCGTCGCCACGCCGTCGATGTGCACGGTGCAGGCGCCGCAGAACCCACCGCCGCAACCGAATTTGGTGCCCACGAGATTGAGGGCGTCGCGCAAGGCCCACAGCAGCGGCGTATCGGGCTCGACATCCACCGCGTAGGCGCGGCCATTGACCGAAAGCGTTGTCGCCATGCCTACAACTACGTTCCGCGCAGCGCCACGGTCGGGGTGGTTCAAATATCCGCGGGGACGAACGAAGGGGCGGGCCGTCCTACATGACCAGTCGCGCCGTCTCGGCGCCGCCGGTGATGTCGGTCAGCCGGGTAGCGGTCAGATCGAGCACTGAGGTCAACCGCGCACGGTCAATCTCGTACGGCGCGAACACGACGACGAGCGCATCGCGGGTGACCGGCGTCACCATCGTCCGCGCCGAGTCGGACGTCGGATTCCCGAACGGGCCTTCGGCATCGACCAGCGTGAGGCGGCCGCCAACGTGCACGGTGTCCTTGCGGATGCCGGGGTACTCCTCTCCGTCGCGGCCGATGCGCAGCGTCACGCTTCCGATCACGTTGGCGAGATCGTAGAGGCCGTACGGAAGCTGGAGCTCCGCGGAGCACCAGTTGATGACGTCGACCATCGCGTTCACGCGCGGCAAGGGCATCCCCTTCTTCACGCGACGCAGCAGCGCTTCGTTCGACGGGCGCGTCTTCGTCGGATCCAGACCGACCTGTTTGTACATGGCGCGCACCGCCGCGGTTTCGCTCGGGGGGTGCAGGCGCACGCGCGCTTCAGCATCCGCCAGCAACCGATCGAGGCGCGGCTCGCGCTCGACTACCACCGAGCCAGACCACCACAGGACGCCGGGCCGGACGATGTGCGCGAGGGAAGGATCGAGCGTAAATGGCGGCGCGGACACTGCTGGATCCTATCGCGTTACACTAGCGAGGCTCCGCCTCAGAGCGTCGAGTATGACAACGGCGGCTCCGCCTCGCTAGAGCAGCGTCGCTTGCCGCGCTCCGCGCGGAGAGACGTCTTGAAGGGCGACCGGAAAACTGACGAACGCATGAATGCTCCCCCTTCAAGCCGTCTAGGTCCCTCGGTGGCTACACCCGCGACCTTCGAGCCCTCCGGCACGACACGGGATCGTCTGCTCCTTCTCTCCATCTGCGGCGTCGCCCTCGTTCTGCGGCTGATCGTGGTGTGGCAATGCGCCGGCGCCGGCCTGTTCTCCGACATGCAGGAGTACTACGACCGCGCCCGGTATCTCGTCGACCACGGCCAGTTCTATCCCGATGCCTTCCGTCCGCCCGGTTATCCGACGTTTCTTGCCGCGCTCGCGATCCTCTTCGGGGATGGCGTGGTGTTCGCGACGCGTGTGGCCCAGGCCATGCTGGGCGCAGCGAGTGTGGGGCTGACGGGACTTCTCGCCGAGCGCGTGGCTGTCCCGCGCGCGGGACTGGTCGCCGCGGCGATCCTCGCCATCTACCCGGCGTGGCTCATCTATCCCGTGTATCTCGTGGCCGAGCCGCTCTTCATGTTCCTGACGCTGCTCGGGCTGTGGTTGTGGACACAACGGGGCCTGTGGGCCGCCGTCCTTGCCGGACTAACCCTGTCGCTGGCGATGCAAACGCGCGCGGTTGGCGTCGCGACGGTCGCGGGCATCGCGGTGGCCTCCGCGATTCCTCTCGTCAGGCGGCGCGGACCGGAGGTCTCGCGCCTCGCGGTCTTCCTGGCGGCGTTCGCGATCGTGCTCGCGCCATGGGTCACGCGGAACGCGCGACTGTTCGGAGAGTTCATCCCCACGGACACCGCCAGTGGTTGGAACTTCATTCTCGGCAACCACCCCCTGGCGACCGGGCGGCTCGAGCTGGATCACATTCCGATCGTGTCGCAGCAGTACTGGAGCCAGGCGACGACGGACGTGCAGCGGAGCAAGATCGGGATGGAGGCCGGCATGGCCTTCATCCGATCGCATCCAGGGACCTCATTCATCCTGGCGCTGCGCAAGATCGCCTACCTCGTCGGCCTCGAGGGCCGCGAGCACGCGTGGACCTACAGCTATCACTACCACGGCAAACGCTCGTTCGCGATCGTCTGGGCCTGGGGCCTCGCGCTGCTGGCGAGCTTCCCGCTGGTGATGTTGACGGCCTTGGCCGGCATGTTCCGGCCCGACGTCAGCCGCGGTCCACTGCCCGTCGTGCTCATCGCGACCCTGGGCTTCGTGGTGCTCGTCCACGTAGGCAGCTTCGGCGAAAGCCGCTTCCACTTGCCGTGGATCCCGGTGCTCGCGATGTTCGCGAGCACCTTGTGGGCGCCCGGCACTCGGGTGGCATGGGAGTGGTGGAGGCGAATCCTCTTCGACGTCCTCGTGCTGACGCTCGTGGTGCTGTGGATCTCGCAGGCCCCCGATCTCCTCGAGCGGCTCGCGCTGCTCGCCAGGAGCGCCGGGCCAACTGGGTTGCCGTACTGATCTCTATTGCCACGAAGACACGAAGAACGCCAAGAAATCTGGGCCACCAAGGCACCAAGGACACAAAGGTTTTTCGTCCAGGAACGATAAGTCCGAAATTAGTGCCTTGGTGGCTAACGTTCCTTGATGGCTTTTGGTGCCTTGGTGGCGCCGTCCGTTTTTTCGTGCCTTCGTGGCTTAAGTTGCCGTGGCGAGGGTTTCGCCTGCCGGCGCGGGCGCTTCTTCGTGCAGGTTCGCGCGGCGGGCGAGGGCTCGGGCAGGAATGACCAGCAGCATGTAGAGCACGCCGGCGAAGACCAGGTTCATGTGGATGCCCATCAACATGGAGATCGCCACGGCGCCGATCGACGCCAGCACGCTGCACGCGCCGTTGACGCCCCACATCCACGCGGTGGCGTGACTCGAGATGCGGCCGACGAGGCTCATCCCAATCGGGAAGCAGAAGCCCGCGAGCAGCGCGAGCGGCGCGATGCACGCGACAACGATCGCGGCACGGGCGGGAAGCTCCAGGTGAATGGTCGCGTCAATGAGCGGCTGGATGACGAACGTCATCGCCAGCGCACCGACGCCGATGGCGACCGGCAGATTCAGCAGCCACGGGTTGGTGGCCAGCGGGAAGCGGTTGGAAAGAAACGAGCCGATGCCCGCGAAGAAGATCATCGAGAACAGAATGATGGCCAGCGTGTACGTCGGGTGCCCGAGATAGACCGAAAATCGTTGCAGGAACGGAATCTGGATCAGCATGAAGCCGATCCCGATGATCGCGAAGTACATGACCGACCACGCGAACGTCCCACTCTCCATGTCGGGCAGCCCCGTGCGCACCAACGGCCAGACGATGATCAGCGCGACGAGGACGGTGCAGATGCCGAAGAGCGCGACGAGCGTCCACGTGGCGCGCAGGTTGCCGAAGATGACGCCGTCACGCGGCACGCTGTAGGCACGGTAGAACCTGGACAGCTTGAGCGTGTTGAAGAAGAATGGTCGCTCGTCGGTCGGCGGCGAAAAGTCGAAGTCGGGATGCCGTGTCACCGCGTCGAGCTCCGCGCGCGAGCGGCTGCCGACGATGCTGGCCAGCCAGCGATCGGCCGAGTCGGCCCAGGGCGCGACCAGCACGGCGAAACCACGCGCACGGGCGATCTCCTGGATGCGGCGCGTGTCCTCGTCCGAAAACGGAGCCTCCCCCACCATCAGCGTCGCGACATTGCCCCGCGCGGCCATCACGATGCGATCCGAGGGCGTGCGCACGCCTCGCTCCAGGAGCGCCGCGGTCGCGAGCGCCAACAGCCGGCTGGTCTCCGAGGTGGCGGACGGCGCAAACCATCGCGACACGCTGAACACGCCTCCGGGATTGAGCGTATCGAGGAACACCTTCCACGCTTCGAGTGTGTAGAGTCCGTTCTCGGAGAGCGTGAAGGCGCCGGCGCCGGTCGCGGCCCAGGTATCGATGAGCGACATCTGCAGGATGTCGAAGCGCTTGTCCGTGCGGCTCAGATAGGACCGCGCTTCGCCGTGCACGAGCTCGATCTCGGGCTGCTTCGTGATGCTGGAGAATTCGCGGTACGGTCCAGCGTGCGCGCGAAGCAGGTTGTTGTTGATCTCGATACCGGTGATCGGCGCGTTCCCGCCCCACAACGCGGACAGCAGGTCTCGGCCACCGCCGACCCCGATGACGCCGACGGCGCCCTTCCGGAGGTGATACGGCAGCGTGGTCACGTCGTAGGGCACCCAGTCGAGAGCGCGGCGATCGCCGTCCCACTTGGTGATCGGCGTGCCGGCTTCGCCGTCGATCAGCACCCACGCGGACGTCGTGCGAAAGGCCTCGGCACCCTGGCCCGGCCCCCAGTAGTACGCCGGCCCTTCGGCCGCCTTGTTCACGAACACCCACGAGTGCGAGTTCCACGCCGACCACTCGACCGACAATTCCTTCTTGAGGTTCCGGCCTTTCGAATAGATGACGCCAATGCCCTCGGCCGCGCGGGCATTGATCACGCTCGCGGCCACGAGCAGCACCGCGAGCGCTGCCGCGGACAGTCCGCCGCGAGTGCCCGCGAAGCGGTGGAAACAGTACGTCGCCGTCGCTGCCACGGCGCCGGCAGCGAAGGCGACGGAGGAGATATCGGTGGCGCCGAGCAGCGGCACCACGAGCAGGCAGCCGAGCGCCGCACCGACGAGGTCGGCGGCGTAGAGCTTGCCGATCTCGCCATTGGTGCGAGTCAAGGCAATCGTCACCACGATGCCCGACAACAGAAACGGCGTGGCCAACGCGACGGTCGTGACCATCAGCGCGGCCAGCTCCATGGCGCTGAACGAGTCGAGCGTCGGAATCGGCACCGTGAGGTTCACGATGTGGCTCAGGGGAATCGAGATCGCGAGCCACAAGGAGTACCGCGGCAGGCTCCGCGCGGCACGCTCTCCTTCGAACGCTTCTCCACCGAGGAACACCAGCACCGCGCCCGCGGCCATGCCGAGCATCGCCAGCGACACGGCAAAGAACGCGAGGTGATACCACGTCAGCGCCGACAGCAGGCGCGAGTCGAGGATCTCCAACACGAGCGTGGCGACCGTGGCCAGAAACAAGCCGGCCATCAACCACGGTTGCCGGCCAAGGCTCAGCTCGCGCGTCTCAGTCATGCGGTTTTACTCTAGCACCGGATTGTCGGACGCGGATGCCAGGACGAAAAGCCGAGGCTGATACACTTCGAGCTGCATGCTCGATCTGATTCTGCACGTCGATACGCACCTGGCCGAGCTGGTCACGTCGACCGGACCACTCGTTTATCTGATTCTGTTCGGCATCATCTTCGCCGAGACCGGCCTCGTCGTGACGCCGTTTCTGCCCGGCGACTCGCTGCTGTTCGCGGCGGGCGCGCTGGCCGCGACCGGTGTGATGTCCATCGAGATCCTCATCCCGACGCTGATCGTCGCAGCGATTCTGGGCGACGCGGTGAACTACGCGATCGGCGCGCGCATCGCCCATCGCTTCCTGCCTGGCGCGCAGACGGGAGGGCGTGAGCCCCAAGGGCCAGCAGGAACGCTCTCGCGTTGGATCAAGCCGGAGTACGTGCATCGGGCGCATGAGTTCTTCTTGAAGCACGGCGGTAAAGCCGTCGTCCTCGCCCGATTCGTACCCATCGTGCGCACGTTCTTGCCGTTCGTCGCCGGCGGCGCCGACATGCCGTATCGACAGTTTGCGATCTACAACGTCACCGGCGCCATCGTATGGGTGACGCTGTGCACGTTCGCGGGGTTCGTCTTCGGCAACATCCCGATCGTGAAGCAGAACTTCTCGCTCGTCGTCCTCGGGATCGTGTTCGTCTCGGTCTTGCCGCTGGCGTTCGAGCTGCTCCGGGCGACGCGGAAGCAAACGGCCTGAGACCAGGCGTAGGGGGCGGCGGCTCGCGCGCCGCCCCTACCATTTAGCGTCGCTGAACAGCTTCTCGCTCGACAACCGGCGCGATCACGTCGCGCACTTGCATCGCGAGCGCGCGAACGTCGCTCGGCTCGGGGTTGCTGAATGACGACGTCTCGATCGGTTCGTGGACCACGAGCGCGACGTCGCCAGGACACGTCATCAGCCGCCCCTTCTTCATCACATGACGGCTACCGATCACTGACAGCGGCACGATCGGCAGCCCGGCCTGCACGGCCGGATAGAGACTCCCGCCCTTGAATCGGCCGACCAAGCCATCCGCGCCGCGGGTCCCTTCGGGAAACACGATCAGCGAGGCGCCCTTCGAGGGTAAGGCTCGTGCCCACTCGAACACGCCGCGCGCATCGGCCTTGCGCCGGTCGACGAGCAGGTGACCGGTCCGACTGAGGTGCCACCCCAACACGGGAAAGCGGCCGAGCGAGTCCTTGGCGATGATGCGAAGCTGATAGGGCAGCGACGCGAAGATCACGGGGATGTCGTAGATGCTCTGGTGATTCGCGGCGAACACGTAGGTGCGGCCGGGCGCCAGCCGCTCGAGGCCTGTGACCTGCACCCGTACGCCCGTGGTCGCGAGGATCAGCCACGACCAGAGGCGCGCGCACGCGTGCGCGAAGTGCCCGCGGGTGTCAACCAGACTCGATCCGATCGAGAGCGCGCCCAGAACGATGGTGTAGACGGCGATGGTCGGAATGAGCCAGAAGACCGTTCGCCACCAATGAAAGGGCGGTAGCCGCAAGCTACTTGCCGCCGTTGGTCGGCGAAGGACCTGAGGCGGGTGCCGGCGCGCTCTGCGGGGACGCGGCACCGACGGCAGCGACGGGACGCGGCGACGGTCGTCGCTCCTCTCGATCCGAGACGCCCCCCTGGCCCGCCTGCGCGGCCATCGTGGGATCGATGAAGCGGCCGAAGATCATCTTGCCCGCCGTCGTCTGCAGCACGCTGGTCACGACGATGTCGATGGTCTTGCTGATCATCTTGCGCGCATTGTCGACCACGACCATCGTGCCGTCGTCGAGATAGGCCACGCCCTGGTTGTATTCCTTGCCTTCCTTCAGGATGAACACCTTCATGATCTCGCCCGGCAGCACGACCGGCTTGAGCGCGTTGGCGAGCTCGTTGATGTTCAACACCTCGACGCCGCGAAGCTGCGCGACCTTGTTCAAGTTGAAGTCGTTGGTGACGATCTTGCCCTGGAGGGTGCGCGCCAGCTCGATCAGCTTGAGGTCGACCTCGCGAACCTCGGGGAAGTCGACATCGGAGATCGTGACCTCGACGCCGGACATCTTCTGCACCTTCTGCAGGATGTCCAGTCCGCGCCGGCCGCGATTGCGTTTCATCGAGTCGGCCGAGTCGGCGACCAGCTGCAGCTCTTTGAGAACGAACTGGGGGATGACCAGCGTGCCGTCCATGAATCCGGTGTCGCAGAGGTCCGCGATGCGACCGTCGATGATGACCGACGTATCGAGGATCTTGTAGCGGCGTTCCGGCCCGGCGGCACGGAACAGGCTGACCAGCCTCGTCGGCTCGAGCCACTCACCCTTCCGCGCGCCGAGGGCCAACCCGAGGTAGGGCAGCACGAGCAGGATGAAGCCATGCAGAAACGCGACGCGCTCGTCGGTGGCGTCGGCCCAGAACAGCGCCGCGCCAATCCCTTTGGCGATGAGCAGACCGATAGCGCCGCCCAGCAACGCGCCCAGCATGGTGGTGACCGGCGTCTCGCGCAGGCGCCATTCGAACACCACCGCCACCAGCGCCAATCCGAGACCGAACACGGCGTTCGGCAGGACGTCTGCGCCAATCGGGCGAATGAGGACCGCCGTGTATACAACCGCAGCTACGAACAGCAGGCGAGCCAGGATGAACCAGGCCATAACAACGACGCTCCGGGATGATGCCGGGGATGACCTTTGAACCTTAGACCGCACGGGTTCCGAGGTCAAGCAAGCAGCACATCCAGGGCTTCGCCCACGTGGCGCACGCCGACCAGCTCCACGGGGCCCGTGCCATCACCCGTTCCGTCCACGTTGGCCGTCGGAAGGACGATTCTGGAGAAGCCCATCTGCTCGGCCTCTCGGAGGCGCAGCCCGGCTTGCGGGACGCCGCGCACCTCCCCACCGAGTCCCACCTCGCCGAACACCGCGGTCCCCTGCCCGATGGGGCGATTGCGCAAGCTCGACGCCACCGCCGCGAGCACCGCGAGGTCCGCAGCCGGCTCTTCGATGGCCATGCCGCCGGCGATGTTCACGTGCACGTCATCGGACACGAGATGAATGCCGGCCCGCTTCTCGAGCACGGCCAGCAGCAGCGTGAGTCGATTCTGATCGATGCCGACCGCCATGCGACGCGGCAGACCGTACGAGGTGGTGCTGACGAGCGCCTGCACTTCTACCAGAATCGGACGCGATCCTTCGACACAGCAGAGCACGACCGATCCCGGTGTGGCCACGGGACGCTCCGCCAGGAACAGCGCCGACGGATTCGGGACCGCCTTGAGGCCGGTGCCCGTCATCTCGAACACACCGAGCTCGCTGATTGCGCCGAAGCGATTCTTCACCGCCCGCACCACACGATGTGAATGATGCCGCTCGCCTTCGAAGTAGAGCACGGTGTCGACCACGTGCTCCAACGCCTTGGGACCGGCAAGGCTGCCTTCTTTCGTGACATGTCCGACGAGGAACGTCGGGATGTTGTGTCCCTTCGCGGTGAACAGAAATTGCGTCGCGGCCTCGCGGACCTGGCCGATACTGCCGGGCGCCGATTGGAACTTCATCGAGAACACCGTCTGCACCGAATCGACGATGACCAGCGCCGGACGGATGCGGCCGATCTCCTCCAGGATGCTCTCGATGCAGGTCTCGGCGAGCAGGTACAACGGGGCGTTGCCGACACCGAGTCGATCGCCGCGGGATTTGATCTGATGCTCGGACTCCTCACCGGAGGCGTACAGCACCGGACCGACATCTCGCGCGAAGTTTGCCGCGGCCTGCAACAACAAGGTCGACTTCCCGATGCCGGGCTCGCCGCCGAGGAGCACGAGCGATCCGGGGACGATGCCGCCGCCCAGCACGCGATCGAACTCGCCGATGCCCGTCGACAGCCGCTCGGCGTGCGACGCCTCGATGTCGGCGTACTTCTTCGCGCCCTGACCCGCACCACCGGGCAGCGCGTATCGATGCGGGCCCGCGGTCCCACTCGTCTCGCTGACCCGCTCCTCGACCAGCGAGTTCCACGCGCCACAGTCAGGACAGCGGCCCTGCCACTTTGGCGACTGGCTGCCGCATTCCTGGCAGACGTAGACGGGTTTGGGAGACTTCGCCATGAGGGGAGGCCGTAGGGGGCGGCTCGCGAGCCGCTGCTACTCGTATCTCCGTTCCACTCTACTACCGAGGCGACACAAGACTTCGTAGGGAATCGTCCCGATCCATGACGCCACTTCGCGCGCGTCGATGGTTTGCGCGGCGGAATCTCCTTGCGCGCCGAGGAAGACGACTTCGTCGCCTGGATCCACCGGGCCGTGATCGGTCACATCGACGGTCAACATGTCCATGCTGACGGATCCAACAATCGGCGCGCGACGGCCGCGGACGAGCGCGCAGCCGCGCCCTTCCAGGCGGCGATCGAGACCATCCGCGTAGCCCGCGGGGACCACCGCCAGCACCGAGGGGCGTTCGGCACGAAAGCGCGCGCCGTAGCCGACGGTATCACCGGCACGCAGCCCTTTCACGGCCACCACACGACTCGTGAGCGTCATCACCGGCCTCAACGGAATCGTCGTCGCCAGCGGCGGAGGCGCGACGCCGTAGAGCAGCAGGCCCGGACGGACGAAGTCGAACCACACGCGCGAGTCGCGCAGCAGCGCGGCGCTGTTGGCGGCATGTCGTTGTGAGGACGCGAGACCGAGCTCCGCGAGGGTCGTGCACGCCGCCTCGAACCGGGCGCGCTGCTCCTCGAACAGCGCGTGCTCGGGCTCGTCGGCGGTCGCGAAGTGCGTGTGCACGGCCTCGATCTCCAGATATCGACTCTCCAGCACCGCCGGCGTCGTCCGCCGCAAGTTGTCGAAGCGAAAGCCGAGGCGATGCATGCCGGTGTCGATCTTCAGGTGACACCGCAGTCTCGTCTCTCGGTCGTGCGCGGCGGTGTGGAGCGCCCGGGCGGCGGCCGGGCTCGAGACCGTCGGCGTCAAGTCGTGGGTGAACACGCCGTCGACGTCGCTGACGCTCAGTGCGCCGAAGACGAGAATGCGCGCGCGAATGCCGGCTTCGCGCAGCTCCATCCCCTCCTCGATGTCGGCGACGGCCAGCCACCG
>DAINCF010000091.1:0-17279 GCA_036732565.1 Vicinamibacterales bacterium | reverse complement strand
GACGCCATCGCCGCCGGTGGCGTTGACCACGTTGACGGGGACGTCGAGATCCTGCTCGAGCAGCGTCGCCAGGAGCCGCGCGACCCGATCCGAACCGCCGCCGGACGCCCACGGACACACCAGCAAGATCGGCGCGTCCGGAAACGGCTTCGACGTGCCACACCCCGCGAGCGTGAGCACGGCGGCAACGATCGGACCGATCAGGATGAGCAAGCGGTGCGGCATGGCGAGAGCGTCCCCTGGGTATACCGGCAACCGCCGAGGGTTTCTATCGAGCCGGTCGCATTGATCATCACTGTGGTCGCATCGCCCTCGCGGACCCTTGCCTGGGGCGTGTTGGGCCGCTATTCTCTCGGGAATTCGCGGAGACCCTCATGTCCAACACCAATCCTCAGACCGCGCGCCGGTCGCTTCTTCGATCGTTCGTCGGGATGGCCGCGGCAACCGTGGCCGGCCTCTTCACTGGTGTGCGCGCAGAGCCGCGCGACTCGGCGGTGGCACCTGGCGGTGCAATCGACGCTCAAGCCGCTCCCCAGCAGCCGCCGTTGTTCTCGGGCGTCATCGCGCACGGCGGCCTGGTGTTCGTCGCCGGCAAGGGCGAGCATGGGCCGGGCGACATCAAAGTCCACACCAACTCCGTGCTCAACCAGCTCGAGGCGGAGCTGAAGAAGGCCGGGTCCTCGATGGAGAAGGTGCTGAAGGTGAACGTCTTCCTTCACGACCTCAAGGACTATGACGGCATGAACGAGGTGTTCCGCGGCCGCTTCGGCACGCGACCGCCGGTCCGAACGACCGTGGCGTGCTACGGCGGAGTTCCCGGTCAATCTCTCGTCGAGATCGACTGCATCGCGGCCCTCTAGTGGAGCGTATCAACAGGATTGCCTAGTCGTGGGCCCGAAGCTGGTCGTCGCGTGCGCCGCGGTGATACCGCTGCTGATGGTGACATCAGCAGGCCGGGAAGCGACCGCGCCGGTTCCACCTGCGCAGGCGCCTTCCGACGCGAAGCCGCTGTTCGAAGCTCAGTGCGCGACGTGCCACGGCTCAGACGGTCGGGGCGGCGAGCGCGGGCCCGACCTCGTGGCGCCGCGCAGCGAGACCTCCCGTTCGATCGACGAGCTCGCGCAGATCATTCGCGCCGGCATTCCCTCCGGAGGCATGCCGCCCGCGAGAGTCGATGAGGCGTCGATTGCCGCGCTGGTCCGCTACGTTCGAACGCTCGCGGACAGTGCTCGGGCGCCGCGAACGTTCGCCCAGGTTCGGCTCCAGCTCCGTGACGGCCGTGTGCTGGAAGGGATCGTCCAGAACGAGGGCGACAGCGATCTCCAGTTGTTGACGAACGAAGGTACCCTCGCCGCGCTGACGCGCGCTGAGATCGCGAAGGTTGTCGAGTTGGGCCGAAGCCCCATGCCGAAGCTCGTCCCGCGCGATACCGTCGATGCGTGGAGCGCCGGCGACTGGCCCACCTACAACGGCGATCCCGGTGGGAATCGCCACACCCCGCTGCCACAGATCACGCCGGACAACGTCGCTCAGGCACGGATCAAATGGGTCTACCCGGTGCCCGGCGCACGCAACCTGCGCACGACGCCGATCGTCGTGGACGGGATCATGTACGTGACCGCGCCCAATGAGGTCTACGCCCTCGATGCGCGAAGCGGTCGTGAGATCTGGCAGTATCGCCGGCCGCGGACGCCGGGCGTGATCGGCGACGCCGGCGCGGGCGTTCATCGCGGCGTGGCCGTGCGTGGCGATCGGCTGTTCGTCGTGACCGACGATGCGCGGTTGTTGGCGTTGCATCGAGGGAACGGTCAACTGCTGTGGGACGTGGTCATGGCCGACTATCGCCAGCACTACGGCGCAACCGGTGCGCCGTTGGTCGTCGGCGATCTCGTCGTCTCCGGCATCTCGGGGGGCGACGAAGGCGCCCGCGGGTTCATCGCCGCGTTCGAGGCGGCCACCGGCAAGGAAGTCTGGCGGGTGTGGACGGTGCCCGCGCCTGGCGAACCGGGATCGGAGACCTGGCGCGGAAAGGCGATCGAGCATCCGTGCGCGGCGACGTGGCTGACCGGTTCGTATGACGCGACCACGAATACGCTGTTCTGGACCACGGGGAACCCGTGTCCCGACTACAACGGCGCGGAGCGGATCGGCGATAACCTGTGGTCGAACTCGGTACTGGCGCTCGATCCGGCCACCGGCAAGATGCGGTGGTACTTTCAGTTCACGCCTCACGATTTGAACGATTGGGACGCCGTCCAGACGGTCGTGGCAGCCGACGTCGTCATCGATGGTCAGCCGCGCCGAGTGCTCCTCCAGGCGAACCGGAACGGCTTCTTCTACGTCCTGGACCGAACCAATGGCACGCTACTGTTGGCGAAGCCGTTCGTCACCGAGATGAATTGGGCGACGGGCATCGACCCGGACGGCCGTCCGCAGCGGCGCCCGGGCATGGAGCCGAGCATTCAAGGCACGAAGGTCTGCCCGTCAGTGGTCGGGGCCACGAACTGGATGTCGACCGCGTTCAATCCCGACACGGGGCTCTACTATGTGATGGCGCTCGAGGAGTGCAGCATCTTCACGCGATCCGCGGTGTGGTTCGAACCGGGCAAGTCGTTCTATGGCGGCGGGACGCGGAGCGTGCCAGGTGGCCGGAAGTTTCTGCGCGCGCTCGACGTCGCCACCGGCACGATCGCCTGGGAGCTTCCGCAGATCGGCGAAGCCAATTCGTGGGCGGGCGTGTTGTCGACGACGACTGGTCTGGTGTTCTTCGGCGACGACAGCGGCGGGTTTGCCGCGGCCGACGCGCGCACCGGTCGCGTACTGTGGCGGCTTCCCTTGAACACGACGTGGCGAGGGTCGCCGATGACCTACAGCGTCGGCGCGGATCAATTCGTGGCGGTGGCCGGAGGAGGAAACATTTTCGCATTTGGCCTTGCGCCGACGGCGAGTGACTCGCGCGTGCTCGACAGCGCGTTCACGCCGCACGACTTCGAGCTCGATCCGAATCCAGGAACGCTCGAGTGGAGAGACGCGCCCCGCGTGCTCGCAGACCACGACATGTCCGGACGACCCATTGCCGGGTCCCCGACTGAGATCCGGTCGCGATGGACCAAGGAGCATCTGTACCTGCTCTACACCTGCCCGTACGACGAGCTGAACCTCAAGCCCAACCCGATGCTTGCGGACGAAACGCCGAAGCTGTGGAGCTGGGACGTGGCCGAAGCATTCATCGGGTCGGATTTCGAACAGATCGCGCGCTACAAGGAGTTCCAGGTGTCGCCGCAGGGTGAGTGGATCGACTTGGACATCGATCGGGCCGACTCGAAACGACAGCAGGGCATGGCGTGGAATTCGGGTTTTTCGGTGAAGGCGCGCATCGACGAGCGGGCGAAGGTTTGGTACGCGGCGATGCGCATCCCGTTCCAGGCGATCGACGCGCGATCGCCGGAGCCGGGGCGGGAATTGCGTTTGGGCCTATACCGGATCTCGGGACGTGAGCCGGCGAGAACCTATCATGCGTGGCAGCCGACCCATCAAGCCACCTTCCACGTGCCGCAAGCGTTCGGCACGTTACGGTTGCGGTGATGTGGCGCCGCGACAGCAGCGCCGTAAAAAGTGGGGTCCGCCTTCAGGCGGACCATGGGCCGGCTGAAGCCGGCCCCCACGTACTGGGTGAAGTAGGGGCGCCTCGCGAGGCGCCCCCACACGAATTTGACGAGCCGCCCCTACACGAACTTGACACAGACCGGCGAGGGGACCTCGAGCGTGTGCCCGGTTGGTGTGAGTCGTCCGGATTCGCGATCGATGCGGAAGACGACGATGGAGTCCGACCGTTGATTGGCCGCCAGCAGGTAGGTGCCCGTCGGATCGATACCGAACGCACGCGGCGTGCTGCCCTCCGTCGAGCGGTTCTCGACGTAGGTCAACCGGCCGGTCTTCTGATCGACAGCGAACACTACGATGGAGTTGTGACCGCGATTCGATCCGTACAGGAATCGTCCGGACGGGTGGATCTGCACGTCGGCCGTGCTGAAGCCCTCCTGCATCGACTGTCCCTGCGGAAGCGTGGGCAGCGTTTCCAGCTCGGTCAGCGTGCCGCGTTGCGCATCGGCGGTAAAGGCCGTGACCGTGAGGTTGATCTCGTTGATGACGTAGGCGAATCGGCCGCTCGGATGGAACGTGAAATGCCTCGGACCGGCGCCGGGCTTCACGGCGGCGAACGGCGGCTCGTTGGCGGTCAGCGATCCGCGCTCGGGATCGAACCGGTAGATCAGCACTTTGTCGAGTCCGAGATCGGCGGCGTACGCGAAGCGATTGCCAGGATCGGTCGTAATCGAGTGCGCGTGGGGCGCCGTCTGCCGTTTCGGATCGACGCTCGAACCTCTGTGCTGGATCGCCGCCGAGGCTGGCTGGAGTGTGCCATTGGCGTTGATTGGCAGCGCCGCGACGCTGCCGCCGCCGTAGTTGGCGACCAGGACAGTCTTACCGGTTCGGTCGACGATCAGGTGGGCGGGGCCCCCTCCCGCGGAGGCCTGCTGATTGAGCGCCTTCAGCTGGCCCGAGGCGCGGTCGACCGCGAACGCGCTCACCGACCCTGTATCCTTGCCTTCGAACGTGTTCACTTCGTTGGCGGCGTACAGGAAGGTGCCGGAGGGATGCACCGCCAGGTAGCTCGGGCTCGGCGTTTCGGCGGCCATCTGCGGCGCGCTCAGCGTGCCGGATGCGGCGTCCAGGCGGGACACGTAGATGCCTCGACTCTTTTCGCCGGTGTAGGTGCCGAAGTAGACGAGCATGTTTGCGGTCTTGGCCGGCGCGCTCGGTTGCGCCGACAGCACGGTCGATATCGCGGCCACGGCCGCGACAACGCATATCTGAACAGATCGTATCGCCACACGCATGCGGCAATCAGACATCGAGGCTCGCATGGAACGCAAGGGGGAGAGAGGCATGACTGACAAACATCACGCGGTGACCCGGCGCGAGCTTCTTCAGATGGGCAACGTGCTGGCGCTGCCTGTCCTCGTAGGCGGCGTGCGCGTCGATGCCGAAGCCGCCGCCACCATCGGCCCGCTCACGCCAGGGCCGCAGATCTATCAGTCGATCGGCGTCGAGCCGATCATCAACTGCCGTGGCACCTTCACGATCATCGGGGGCTCGGTGGAGCGTCCCGAGGTCCGCGCGGCGATGGACGCGGCCTCCAAGTACTACGTGCAGATGGACGAGCTCGCCGATGCCGTCGGGCAGCGGCTGGCGGAGTTGACGGGTGCGGAGTGGGGCATGGTGTCGGCGGGCTGCGCGGCCGGCATGAAGCATGTCACCGCGGCGTGCGTCACCGGCGGCAATCCCGAGCGACTGGTGCGCATCCCCGATCTCACCGGCTTCGACAAGACCGAAGTGATCATCCCGCGCTACTCGCGCAACGTGTACGACGCGGCGCTGAAAAACATCGGCGTGAGCATGATTACGGTCGAGACGCCTGAGGAGCTGGCGCGATCGATCGGCCCTCGCACGGCGATGATCTACATCTTCGCGGGCGATCAGTCCGAGTCGGGTCCGCTGTCGCTCGAGGCGATCGCCAAGATCGCGCAGCCGAGCAAGGTCCCGATCGTCGTCGACGCCGCCGCTGAGATCCTCACCATTCCCAACGTCCACCTCCAGCGCGGCGCCGCCGTCGTCATCTACAGCGGCGGTAAGGCGATTTGCGGGCCGCAGTGCGCCGGCTTGGTGCTTGGTCGCAAGGACCTCCTGATGTCGGCGTGGCAGGCGAGCGCGCCGCACCATGGACCCGGACGCGACAACAAGGTGGGCCGCGAAGAAACGCTGGGCATGGTCGCGGCCGTCGAGGCGTGGGTCAAACGCGATCATCAGGGCGAGTGGAAGACCTGGCTCTCGTGGCTCGATACCGTCTCGAAGCGCGTCACGACGATCGATGGGGTGACGACGGCCGTTCGCGAGCCGTCCGGCTTGTCCAATCGAAGCCCGGCACTGGCCATCAGCTGGGACCCGGCCCGTTTCCACGTGACCGGTGAAGAGCTTGCCGAAGAGCTCGCGAAGACGAAACCACGCATCGCGCTCGGCGCGGGCGGCGGCCCACAAGCGGTGCCTGGTACCACATCGATCTCGGTGACCGCGTGGATGATGCAACCCGGTGACGACAAGGTGGTCGCGGAACGGATTCACAGCGTGCTCTCCCGGAAACGCGAGCCTCGCTCGACGGCCGTCGCCGCGCCCGCCGCCAACATCACCGGGCGCTGGGACGTGGACATCGAGTTCTTCAGCAGCAAGGGCCGGCACCTCGTCTTCGTCGAGCAGGATGGCAACTGGCTCACGGGATCGCACCAGGGCGAGTTCACCTCGCGCGATCTCGAGGGGACCATCGAAGGCGATCAGGTCAAGCTTCGCAGCGTCGAGCGGCAACTGGGGAGCACGGTGCCGTTCATCTTTGCAGGCACGCTCTCTGGCGACACGATGTCGGGTAGCGTCTACATGGGCGAATACCTGAACGCCAAGTTCACCGCGAAGCGGCACACCTACACCTCTTCTCGCTCGCCCATCCGCGTGCCGAGCGGACGTCCGCTGGCGACATAAGAGTGCGCTTCAAAATTAACGTGGGGTCCGCCTTTAGGCGGACCTCAGGGCCGGCTGAAGCCGGCCCCCACGAATTCTGAAAGGATTCTAAGGATCTCCCGTGAAAGTGGCTGCGCCGGTCCTCGCCTCGCTGGTCATCGCGCTCGCGACGAGTGTACCGGCCGCCGCCCAGGGCGTCGTGGGCAAGCCGCTCATCTACAACTTCGACCGGACGGCGGTGGGCGCCGAAGTGCAGCACTGGGATGCGGTCCAGGACCACCGCGGCGTCGTGTATTTCGCCAACAACAGCGGCGTGCTCGAGTTCGACGGGCGCTCGTGGCGTCTCATCGAGCTCCCGTCGCGCGTCGCCGTTCGTCATCTGACGGTGGCACCGGATGGCAAGGGTCGCATCTACGTTGGCGCGGTGGGCGACTTCGGCTATCTCGAGGCGAACGCCGCTGGCCAATTGCGATTCGTGTCGCTGCGTCCACCCGAAGCCAACGCCGACCTCAGCTTCGATCAGGTCTTCATGCCCGTCATGGTGCCGAATGACGGCAACGTGTACTTCCAAGGCAAGACCAAGACGTGCCACATTACGACGGCCGTCCAGTGTCACGACAGCGAGCATTCCACGACGATGTTCTCGGCCGGGGGCAAACTCTTCGTGCACCAGCCCACTCGCGGGCTCATGGAGCTCGTCGACGGATCGCCGCGACCGATCGTTGGCGGGGAACAGTTTGCGGGCGACGAGATCACGGTCGTGTTGTCGGCGCCAGCGGGCGACAGCCAGGCGCGCCTGTTGGTCGGCACGCGCGACGTTCGTTTCTTCATGCAAAGCGATCGCGGCTTCGAGCCCTTCGCGATCGACGTGTCCCGCCGAAGCGTCGGCGCGGAGGCGGATCAGCTCGTCGATGGTGTCGTGCTGCCCGATGGCTCGCTCGCCCTCGCCACCCTCCTGCGAGGGCTGCTGATCGTCGATCCGGCCGGACGCCTCCTCCGCCAGATCGACAAGGGCAGTGGGCTGTTGGACAACCACGTGCTGGCGGTGCAGCCGGACCGCCAGAACGGCGTCTGGCTGGCGCTGCAGAACGGCGTCAGCCGCGTCGACCTGTCGCCGACGTTCTCCGTCTTCGATGAGAGCGCCGGCCTCGAGCGCGAGTGGCGCGAAGCCATTGAACACGACGGCCGGTTGTACGTTCGAGGCTACAAGGGCCTGTACGCGGCGACGCTGCCGGCCCGGCGGTTCGAGAGAATCGTCGACGTCAAGCCGCCAGTGTGGGCATTCGTCGCCGCAGAGGAGCGGCTGGTGGCCGCCGCGCAAGATGGCATCTACGAAGTGCGCGGCACGAGCGTCCGACGGATCGTCACCTATCCGACGATGCCGATGGCGCTGCACCGTTCGCGTCACGATCGGCGTCGTTTCTACGTCGGTCTCGAGGCGGGCGTCGCGTCGTTGCGGCTCGAGGGCGATCGGTGGCACGACGAAGGCCGCATCGCCGGGCTGAACGACACGATCACCTCGATTGGCGACGAGGCCAATGGCGATCTGTGGCTGGTGTCGCAGCGGCAGCGAGTGATTCGCGTCTCGATGGACCCCGATCGCGATGGGCCTCGCATCCACGCATATCCGCTGGGCGAACAAGCGCTCACCGGCCGGATTGGAATATACGAGGTCGCCGGCCGCGCGGTCTTCCTCACGGACCGATGGATTCTCGAGTTCGACGCCTCGTCCGAGCGCTTCGTGCCGTTCTCGGGGATGAGCACGCTCGCGGACGCCGAGCGCCGATCGTTCTCCTGGCTCACCGAGGATTCGCACGGGAACCTCTGGGTGGCATCCAGGCAGCCGGCCCGCGTCGACCTGCTGCGCAAGGAGGGCGATGGCCGCTACGTGCTCGATAACGATGGCCTCCGCCAGGCGATAGCGTGGTCCATCTACCCCGAGGCACACGGCAGCATCGTCTGGATCTCTACGCCGGAGTACCTGCTCCGATACGACCGGTCCATCGACAGCGCACCGCAGGCGCCCTTTGCCACGCTGCTGCGGAGCGTCACGGTCAACGACACGGTCGTCTACAGCGGCGCGTCCGGTGTGAAGACGGCCGACGCCGCGTTCCGGCATGGATCCAACGCGCTTCAGTTCGAGTTCGCCGCGCCCCGCTTCGACGATGCCGAGCGCAACGAGTTCCAGTCGTACCTCGAGGGGTTCGATGCGCAGTGGTCGGCGTGGACGACGGTGGCCTCGCGCGTCTATGCCAGCCTCCCGAAGGGGGCCTACCGTTTCCACGTGCGCTCGCGAGACGTCCAGGGGCGCGTCGGCGATACCGCGACGTTTGCGTTCTCGATTCTTCCGCCGTGGTATCAGACGGGATGGGCCTACGCGCTGTACGGCGTCGCGTTGGTTGCCTGCCTCGTCGTCATCTCCGCATTCGAGCGCCGGCGGGCGCAGGCCAAGCTCGGCCATCAGCTCGAGCACATGGAGCTCGAGAAGCTGCGCGATCTGGACCGTCTGAAGTCGCGCTTCTTCGCCGACATCTCGCACGAGTTCCGTACGCCGCTCACGCTGATCCTCGGCCCCGTCGGGCAGATGCTCGACGAGGCGACGCACCCGCAGGCGGTTCGGCCGCTGCGCATGATCCGTCGGCACGCGCAGTACTTGCTCCGGCTGGTCTCGCAGCTGCTCGATCTCTCGAAGCTCGAGTCCCGCAAGATGCGGCTGCACGCCACCCGCGGCGACCTGATGCACGTCCTCGAACAGATCGTCACGCCGTTTGCGCCCGTCGCCGAGCGGCACGGCATCGAGTTCCAGTTCGGCGCCTCGGCACAGCCACAGGCGTTGGCACGCTTCGACATCTATTTCGACAGCGACGTCCTCCAGAAGATTCTCAATAACCTGATCGGGAACGCCTTGAAGTTCACACCGTCCGGCGGGGCGGTGTCGGTGGATGTGCACGGCCCGCAGAACGGACTCGTCGACATCGTCGTGTCCGACACCGGTGTCGGCATTCCCGAGGCCGAGCTTCCGCTGGTGTTCGAGCGGTTCTACCAGGTCGAGCGGAGTCGGGCCAGGGAAGGGATCGGCATCGGGCTGGCGCTGGTGAAGGAGCTCGTCGACTTGCATCACGGCGAGATTCACGTTGAGAGCCAAGAAGGGAAGGGCACCACCTTCATCATCCGCTTGCACACGGGAAGGGCTCACCTGGCGCCCGAAGAGATCGTCGAGAGCCGCGTAGTGCCGGCCCTCGAGACGCAGCTGACGTCCGCCACGAACCTCGAAGTCGATGGCCTCGACGACGACCCGGCCGTCGACGAGGCGGTCGAAGAGCCCGACGACGAGACGACGATCCTCATCGTGGAAGATCACGCCGACGTGCGCACGTTCCTCCGCGAGCATCTCCAGCGCCACTACCGGGTCGTCGAGGCGCAGCATGGATCGGAGGGGTTGGAGAAGGCGCTTGCGCTGCTGCCCGATCTCGTCCTGAGCGACGTGGTGATGCCGCAGATGGACGGCTACGAGCTGTGCCGCGCGCTGAAGACGAACGAACAGACCTGCCACATCCCGGTCGTGCTGCTGACGGCCAAGACGATGCGTGAGGACAAGCTGTTCGGCCTGGAGACCGGCGCCGACTGCTATCTCATGAAGCCGTTCGACGCCCTCGAGCTGCTGGTGCAGGTGCGCAATCTCATCAACCAGCGGCGGCAGCTACGAGAACGCTTCTCTGGACCTGTGGTGCTGAAGCCGGCCGAGATGGGCGTGACGCCGATGGACGAGGCGTTCCTCACCAAGGTGCTGACGGTCATCCAGAGCAACCTGCAAGACGCCAGCTTCGACGTCGAGCGTCTCGGCCGCGAGGTGGGGCTGAGCCGATCGCAGCTGCATCGCAAGCTGCGGGCGTTGACCAACCAGGCGCCCACGCTGCTCATCCGATCGATCCGCCTCCAGCGCGCCGCGGAGCTGCTGGCGCACAAGACTGGCTCGGTGGCCGAGATCGCATACTTCGTCGGGTTCAACAGCCAGGCGTACTTCGCCAAGTGCTTCCGCGATCAGTTCGGCTGCTCGCCGAAGGAGTACGCCACGACGACGCCCGCCAAACGCGCGTAGTTCCTTCAACGTTTTGGAGTGCGTTCCAAAACAAACGTGGGGTCCGCCTTTAGGCGGACCTCAGGGCCGGCTGAAGCCGGCCCCCACGAATTTCAAAACAACGGTGCCAGAGCGTTCATTTCGGTGGCGGCTGCTCAGTCCAGACCGGGCGGGAGATGCCGTTGAGGTCCCAGACGACCTGACCGGCTTTGACCGTCAGCTCGCATTCGAGCTTCTGGGTACCGGCCATCTTCCCGCCGCCGCTGTCGATGAAGCCGAAGGTGCCCTTGCGCAGGTTGAGCACGGTGATGTCGGCCTCCGCGCCGACCCCGATTTGCCCGAGGTCGGTGCGCTTGATGACCGCGGCCGCTTTCGAGGTGTTGGCCGCGACGACGTCCTTGAGCGGCATGCCGAGGTTGAGGAACTTCGACATCGTGTTCAGGATGTCCTTCATGCCGCCGTTCTGGCTGCCGATGTGCAGGTCGGTGCTGATCACGTCGGGATAGAAGCCCTGCTTGGTGGCAGGCACCGCCTGGCGGTACAGGAAACTTCCACCGCCGTGGCCGGCGTCGAAGATGATGCCGCGCTTGCGCGCCTCCAGCACGAACGGCCGAATCTTGCCTTGCTCGTCGACGATGGGGACTCTGCCGCCGACGTGGGCGTAGGTGTGCGTGAGGATATCGCCGGGGCGCAAGTGCTTCATCAAGAGGTCTTCGAGCGAGAGCGGCGGCGTGTGGCCGCCGAAGTCGACCATCACCGGCACATCCGCGTCACGGCCGGCCTGCACGGCGCGGGTCACCGGATCCCATTCCGGACCGGCAAAGTGCGCGACCTTGATCCCGACCACGAGGCCCTTGTGCTCGCGCGCGCGCATGGCCGTCAGCCGCGGATCCATGTCGGCCAGGTTCTGCTCGACCGGTCCGCCGCGCATGCCCGAGCCCACGATGTTGAGGAACGACAGCACGCGCGTGCGCGACCGATCGATCACCTGCTCCTTGAATTTGGGGAACGAACGCCAGCCCGCGCCGCCCACGTCGACGAGCGTCGTCTGGCCGGCCCGGAATGAGTGGCTGTCGGGTTGGACGGCGCTGTAGCCGTCGCTGTACTGCGACTCCTCGTCGTGCCCCCAGAACACGTGTGCGTGGATGTCGATCAGGCCCGGCGTGACGTAGAGGCCGGTTGCGTCGGCGACGGCGCGTGCGCGCTGTGGTGCGACATTGGCGGCTACCAGCGCGATCTTCCCGCCGGTGATGGCCACGTCCCTCACGCCATCGACGCCGTTCAGCGGATCGATCACGTGCCCGTTCCTGATCAGCAGATCGAACTCGGGCGCCTGGGCGCGAATGCTCGGACTCACGGCGGTCATGCCCACGACGAGACAGAGGGCAAGGCATCGTCTGACTACTCGGAATCGATTGGCCACGTTGGTCTCCTCAGGAAGGACCATCCACAAGAGTCTCGTCACTTTGCGGCCGGCGTCAGATACAGTCGCCCGCCGATATGAAGTGCCGGCACGATGAACTCGGTGTTGCCGTTGCGGTGTTCGTAGGGAAGCAGCGTCGCCTCCTGTTCCGGAGACTCATAGTGCACCTGCGAGAACGTCCCATGCACGCGCATTTGCACGGGCAGCGGCTGGTGAGCGTAGTTGACCGCCATCACCACCACGGTGCTGCCATCGCGGGCTTCGTAGGGCGCCGCCACGACGGTAATCCCGTTCCAGATGTCGAGCACGCGGTGTTCGGCGCCGAGCGTCTGGCGCATTTCGAGCGCGAACTGATTGGGATCGCCGACCTCGGAGCGGGTAACGACCGTTCCGCCGCTGCGCTGGAATGCGGCGAGTGCCTCCGACTGGCTGCTTGCCGGGTCGGTCGCGACGATCAGCTTGAACGAGTCCAGCTTCCGCGTCGGTAGTTGTGCCGGGTCGATCAGCTCGAACGGCATGTTGTGGCGGGCGAGCAGGTTCATCAGCTCGAAGGACTTGATCGGGTCGGCGGTCACCACGGCAACGTTCGCGATGTCCCGATAGCGAGCTGGAGCGTGCCAGGCATAGAACTCGACGGAGCGGCGGATCGCTTGCCACGCCGCGCGCGCCGTCGGCGTGCCGAGCAGGAGATCGTTCGCGAACCGTGGATGGAGCGGAAGCAACAGATCGCCACCAAAGCTGCCCGCTTCGGCAATGGCCACCAGGTAGTCCTCGAGCGCCGGGCCTTCGTCGACCGCCGTCGGCAGGATCGGCTTCCAGGGATAGGTCACGAGCGGACGGGCGCCTGTCTGAGCGCTTTGGAGAATGCGGAACAGCGCGGCGTTGGTTTCGAGCCACGGCTGCGCGCTGCGTCCCGCCACCTGCAGCACCTGGTTCCGCGTCGTCACCGTGTTCGAGCGGATGTGCGGCCATTTCCCCCGGCGGTCGATCGCGAGCACGCGACCGGGTGCGGCGCCGGGCTGGGGCTGATGCTGCACCAGCCGCGATTCAGCACCCTGCTCGAGATATACGTCAAAGCCGAGGCGAGTCGCATTCTCGATCGCCTTGCGCTTGTCCGCGGGGATCACGAGTGTCGAAATGCCAAGCGCTGTCGGTGATGGAACCTCGTCCTGGTCCCAGCGGATCCACACGTCGGCGTGCAGGCTCGTGCTGAGACCGAGAATGGTCAGAAACGTGAAGAGAGCAGTCCTAACGTGCATCGTCGTCGTAGATGGCGGTCACGCCGGCGAAGCGCTGCGTCAGCTTCAACCCATCAGCCTTCGTCATCATCACGAGCGCTGTCGACAGGGCGTCGGCAAGCGTGGCGTTCGGCGCGGTGACGGTGATCGTGGTCTTCGATGCGGCGGGAACCGCGGTCCGGGGGTCGATGATGCCTCCGTCTTGCTGCGAGGTCGAGATCGAGTTGCCGCGCAGGAGGATCTCGCGGGCCGGCAGTCGCACCGGCCAACCATCGGCATCGGGCGGCGCGCCAACGGCGGCGATTGAGCTGCTGCCGCCGTTCACCACCGCGTCGCGAATGCCGGCGGACTCGAGGACGGCGACAGCTCGCTCGACGGCGTAGCCCTTGCCGATGCCGCCCAGCTCGATCTGCAGGCAGTCGGAACGAAACCGGATGCGGTTGGGCGGCGCGAGGTCGATGCGATCGTAGCCGACGCATTGCCTGGCGGCGCCGATCTCAGCCGGGGACGGCGCGCGCCCGTCGGCGTGCGCGGTCTTCCAGATCTTCGTCAGTGGCGCGATGGTCACGTCGAACGTTCCGTTCGAGAGTCGAGACACCGCGAGCGCTCGCTCGACGACATCGTAGAGAGATGGGTCGACCGTGACGAATCCATGCCGCGCTTCTCGATTGAGCCGCGAAAGGTCGCTGTCCGGTGAGAAGTCGCTCATCACGCGATCGAGCCGAGCGATCTCATCCAGCGCTAGGCCCACGGCGCGATTCGCCTCCGACACTGACGCGTGGTACGCAACGATCTCGAACATCGTCCCCATGCAGTAGCGCTGCTGGTGGACGGCGGTCGGGGCGGGAACGAGCAGTAGCGATAGCGGAACTGCCGCCATTACGTCAACGAAGCGCATACAGCACGCCCGGGTAGGTGGCGATGTACACCGCGTCCGCGGTGACGATCGGCGTGGACTGGAGCGATCCGCCGAGATTGGCGCGCCACAGTTCCGCGCCGGTCTTCGCGTCGTACGCGAGTGTCGATCCGTAGAAGCTCTGCACGCACACCACCGAGTCACCTGCCACCGGCGGCGCGGTAATGGTCCGCACGGATGCCGACTTCCACACTTGCTTGCCCGTGCTGACGTCGACCGCGTACAGGTGTCCATCCTTGCCGCCAAAGAACACCGTGCCTGCGTCGGCGGCTGGCGACGAGGGCAGGCCGAGTGTCGTGTCGAACGTCCAACGGACTGTGCCCGACTCGGCGTCGAAGGCGCGAAACGTTCCGTCTTCCGAGCCGACGAGGGCGAGTCCATTCGCCACCGCTGGTGAGGCCGTGATGCTATCGCCCGCCTGATGGTGCCAGACGTCTTTTCCCGAATGGCGTTCGAGTGCGGAGATCCGGCCGTCGCTACTCCCTACGTACACGAGCCGCTCGGTCGCGTACGCCGTGGAGTGGATCTGGCCCTCCATCTGCCTCCGCCAGACCAACTTGCCAGTCTGTCGCTCGACGGCCCTGAACGTGCCGCCGCTCGAGCCGATGTGGACAACATCCCCGAAGACGATCGGCGACGCCCAGATCGCACCGTCGTCGGTCGACTCCCAGTCGAGTCGACCGGAGGTGTGATCGACGGCATAGATCGCTCCGTCGTCGCACCCGAACAGCACGAGGTTTCCGGAGATCGACGGCGTGGAGTGGATGGCGGCCCCCGCGTGGAATGTCCAACGCTGCTTGCCGGTCCGAGCATCGAGCGCGTACAGCTGACCGTCACGACACGCGACGTACACGACGCCGTTGTGCAACACGGGACTCGAGCGCACCGAATCGGGAAACGCGACCTTCCAGAGCAGCTCCTTCGGACCGGTGCGCCGCGCGGCCGAGTGGCCGCCACGACGATCGTTGCCGGCGAGCAGTGTCACCCAATCCATAGGGGTCAGCCGAGCGTGACTCGCCGATGATCGATCCGGTCGAGCTCCCATTGCCCAAGCCCGAGCCCCGCGGCCGTCTTGATGTGCCCAGGCTCACGGTAGAACGGGTTCTTGAGCGCCGTTCGTTGCATCTCTTCGTTGTTGCCGATGTGCTCGGGGTTCCGGTCCCAGAGCGACGGCACGCCGCGCTCTTTGCGTTTCTGCTCCACGATCTCGAGCTCGATGCGGTCCATGGCCACGGGGTCGGTGCTGAACAGCAAGGTGCGAGCGTCCCAGACGAAGTCGGGATTCCACGCAAACGGACCGCCGTGATACACCGCGCGGATGCCGTCCATGATGTGGAGCACCGACTTGGATCGAAGCGGAGGCGCGGTACACATGACGGCGATCGCGGGATCGGTCCACGTCTTGGTGTTGGCATGCGTACGGGCGACGTTGTTGAACGAGCCGTAGGAGAGGTTCTTCAGACAGCCGGTCACGCCGGACGCGTTGTGTTCCTTGAGGCACGGGAGATCGATGATCTTGTCGACCTCGCTGCACACGAGCGCGGCGAGATACGAACGAGTCTCGCGCTCCCCGAAACAGTCCATCTCGCAGAACACCGTCCGGTCGTATCCACCTCGACGATCGAGCCCCACGACGCGGACCCCCGGCGGCACCAGCGCGTGATAGCCGTTCACTTCGAGCTGCTCGGAGTTCCGGTCGTAGACGATGACGTGCTCGCTGGGCACGCCGACCTCGTTGAGCGCGCGCACGACTTCACGTACCAGCGCGATCGAGGTCGTGGTACTGGGAACGCCCGATGGGTTCACCTTGAGCGCGACGACATCGGACGGTGCGATGAACCTCGCCCAGGCCTCCTTCGCGGTCGCGTCGCCGGTGAGCGATCGCATCCCCGAGTCGACCATGGCTCGGATCGCGTCCTGCGAGAGGCGGTGCCCGACGATCGACTGTGCGTGGTGGACCTCCACGACGCGCGCCGGGTAGAGCCCGGGCATGCCCAGCGGCGACAGCGGGACCTCGGGTGCGTGGACGTCGATCTTCAGCTTCCGGACGTCGGGCTGCGCCGCCCACGCGCGCGGAACGCCCGAGAGCCCGACGTTCAGGGTCCCCAGCGTGGCGCTGACGAGGAAGGTGCGGCGATCCACCGGCACGGTCGCCGCCTACCCTTTCTGTTCGAGCACTTGACGAAGACGGCGGGCGACGATCTTGTCTTCGCCCGGACGCATCATCCAGACACCGACGACGATGGTGTTCTCCTCGGCGCGGACGCCGATGGACGGTTCGCCATCGCGCATCGCCTGCACGACGGAGGCCGCGCTCAACCCCTTCGATGCGGCGTCCCAGGAAATGCGAATGTGCGGCACATGGTTCGCAACCTCCGGGACGAAGACCTCGGCCTTGACGCCGGGAACGGCCGCCGCCGCCTTCTGGATGGCGTCGGCGCGTTGATCGAAGTCGCGGCGTTCGCGGTTGTGGTCTCGCTTCAAGTAGAGCTCGACCGCCACGAGCAAACCGAGCATCTCCTCTTTGTTGGTCTTCAACCCGCGGCCGATGGAGTTCGAGTTGGGCGGCCCGTTCAAGCGTGCGGCCTCGATGAGCGCCTTGCGACCGAGCAGCAGACCCGCGCTTTGGGGACCACACATGCCCTTCCCACCCGAGAACGCCACGAGATCGAAGCCCATCTTCGTGTGCCTCCACAGGTTCTCGACTGGTGGCACGTCGGCGGCGCAGTCGTTCATGGTGGGGATGCTGTGCTTCTTGCCGAGCTGGGCGAACTCCTCGTCACGGATCTGCCCGACGTTGTTGTTCGCGTTGTAGAACAGCATCATCGCGGTGCGATCGTTGACGGCCCGCTCGAGCTCCGCACGCGTCTCCACTTCGACGATGGTGACGCCGCAGTTCCGCACCGCGTGGTCGTACCCGAAGCGGTGTGACTTCTGGGTGATGACCTCGCTCTTCATGCCGGCGAGGTTCGGCAGGTCCACGATCTTCTGCCGGTCGGTACCGGTAAGCACCGCCGCCGTGCCGAGCGTCAACGCGGACGCCGCGCCTGACGTAAC
>DAINCF010000090.1:0-17287 GCA_036732565.1 Vicinamibacterales bacterium | reverse complement strand
CTCGTGTGCTTGTGTGTCGCCTCGCCGGAGCGCGCAACGTTCGCGCGCGAAGGCGGGCAGACGCCCGCGGCGGCGGTTACGGCGATCCGCGCCGGCCGGCTGCTCGATCCTGAGGCGGGCCGGATCCTGGACAACCAGGTCATCATCGTCGAGGGCACTCGCATCCGCGAGGTGGGGCCGGGCCTCGCGATCCCGCCCGGCGCGCAGGTCATCGATCTCTCCGGGATGACCGTCCTGCCCGGGCTCGTCGACGCGCACAATCACCTGGCGCTGACCTACAAGCCCGTCCCCGAGAACAACGTCTACTACTTCACCTACGTGCAGGAGTCGACCGCGCTGCGCGCGATCCAGGCGGCGTCGAACGGCATCCAGATGCTGGCCTCCGGCTTCACCATCGTTCGCGACATGGGCAACAACGGCAACTACGCGGATACGGCGCTGCGTCAGGCGATCGAGCAAGGCTGGATCCCAGGCCCGACCATCGTCAACTCCGGCATCATCATCGGCGGCATGGGCGGGCAGTTCTTCCCGACGCCGGAGATGGCCAAAGACCACAACATCGTCTACCCCGAATACCTCGACGCGGATACACCCGACGAGATCGTGAAAGCAATTCGCCAGAATGTCCTGTTCGGCGCGCGGGTGATCAAGATCTGTGTCGACTGCAAACCGTATGGATACACCGCTGATGAGATCCGCCTGGTGATTCGCGAAGCCGCGAAGTCCGGCATGAAGGTCGAGGGCCACGTGCAAACGCTCAACGGCGCGCGGAACGCCATCGACGCCGGCATCTGGTCCATCGCTCACTCGTCGGCGCTGAACGACGAGATGCACAAGCTGATGGCGCAGAAGGGCATCTGGCGGGCCGGAACGGAGACCCCGCAGGGCCTTGCCGGGCATCCGGTCTCGGCGGAGGCCTACAAACGGACCGTCGCCGGACTCAAGAACGCCTACGACAACAAGGTGCCGCTCACGTTCTCGACCGACGCCGACTACTGGGTCGAGGGGATGACGCGCGGCGAAGTCTGCATGGAGTTCCTGAAGGTCTGGAAGGACGCGGGCATCCCGAACGTCGACACCCTGCGGGCGATGACGATCAACGGCTTCAAGGTGAGCGAGACCGACAAGACCCGCGGTCCCGTCAAAGCCGGGTTCTTTGCCGACATGATCGCCGTGCCCGGCAACCCGCTCGAGGACCTGGAGGCGCTCAAGACCGTGCAATTCGTGATGAAGGACGGCCAGGTTTTCAAGCGCGACGGCATCATGACGCCCGCCGCCTTCTTCCACGGCGGCCCGGTCAACGGCTGGCGCATTCGCTGAGCTCAAACCTCGATCTGCCGGCAACCCACGGGTGTCGGAATCCGTCCAAGGGGACATGCGTCACCTTACGCGAGACCTTCGATACGCCTGGCGCGGACTGACTCGGTCGCCGATTTTCACCCTGGTCGCGCTGCTGTCGATCGCGCTCGGTATCGGCGCGAACACCGCGATTTTCACGCTCGTGGATCAAGTGCTGCTGCGTCAGTTGCCGGTGCGCGAGCCGGACCAGCTGGTGCTGCTCACCCAGGTCGGCCCGCACTACGGCAACAACAACGGGGCGAATGCCTCGTCATTGCCGATGTACGAGGACTTTCGCGAGGCGTTCGTCGATCACACGGTGTCACCGCCGCTGCCTCGCCTCAGCCAGCCGTACGGCGTGCAGTCGTCGGGCCCGGTGTTCTCCGGTCTGTTCGCCCGCTATCCATTGGCGATGAACGTCGGCTTCAACGGCAACACCGAGCGGGTGTCCGGTGAGCTGGTATCGGGCACCTATTTCTCTGTGCTCGGCGTCGGCGCCGCGATCGGTCGCGTGATCACGGTCGACGATGACCGGGAGCTGGCGGGAAGTCCGGTGGCGGTGTTGAGCTACGACTACTGGCGCAATCGGTTCGGGAGCAACCCCGGCGTTCTGGGGCAATCAATCACCATCAACAACTACCCATTGACCATCATCGGTGTCTCGCAGCCAGGGTTCGACGGCGTCGATATCGGGAACGCGCCGAGCGTCCGGGTGCCGATGATGATGACGGAGCAGGTGAGGCCGGGATTCCTCCAGATGAACGACCGGCGCAGCCGTTGGGTCAACGTGTTCGGTCGCCTGAAGAGCGGCACGACGCTCGAGCAGGCGAAGGCGGCGCTCCAGCCGTACTTCTACGGTCTGCGCGCTGAGGAGATGAAGGAGCCGCCGTTTCGCAACACCTCGGCGTTCACGCGCGAGCAGTTCCTGAAGGGCACCATGAATCTGCTGCCCGCCGCGCAGGGCCGCTCGTTCCTGCGGCAGCAGCTCCGCCAGCCGCTGTGGCTGCTCATGGGCATCGTCGCCGGCGTGCTGCTGATCGCGTGTGCGAACGTGGCGAGCCTGTTGATTGCGCGCGCGACGTCACGGCAGAAGGAGATTGCGCTGCGGCTCGCCATTGGCGCCAGCCGCGGCCGCATCGTCAGCCAATTGATGGCGGAGAGCTTGCTGTTGTCGCTGCTCGGCGGCGTGCTCGGGCTGGTGATTGCGCAGTGGACGGCGCGCTTCCTGCTCGGCTTCATGCCGACCACCGAGACGCCGCACGTGCTGTCCTCGGCGCCCGACGGCCGCATTCTCGCCTTCAATTTCGCCCTCGCCATCGCGACGGCTGTGCTCTTCGGGTTGATTCCAGCGCTGCGATCGACGCGGCCCAGCCTCGCGCCCACGCTCAAGGAGACGGTGGGCGCCGTCGTCGGCTCGGGCGGTGTTCGCCTGCGCAAGGGGCTGGTGATTGCCCAAGTCACGGTCTCCGTGCTGCTTCTGATCGGCGCCGGCCTCTTCATCCGCAGCCTGCGCAATCTACATTTCATCGACCTCGGCATACAGGCAGAGAGCCTCGTGGCATTCAACGTCAGCCCGGCGATCAGCGGCTACTCGACGGCACGAACACGGCAGTTCTATCAGCAGCTCGTGTCGCGTCTGCAGGCGCAACCGGGCATCGCCGGGGTCGGCTTCGCCAACATCGGCTTGCTCGAAGGCAACCAGTGGGACAGCACGATCACCATCGAGGGATACGACGCGAAGCCGGGCGAGAACATGAGCCCGTACTGCAACGCCATCAGCCCGGGCTACTTCAAGACGCTCGGCATTCCGGTCATCATGGGGCGCGACTTCGATGATCGCGACGTCCTCCTGGAGGATGTGACGCCGGATCCCAATCGACCGCCGACGTACAAGGTCGTGATCGTCAACGAGAGCTTCGTCAAACACTACTTCGGCGACGCCCATCCGATCGGCCGGCGCATCGGCTTCGGCGGCGATCCCGGCACCAAGACGCCGATTGAGATCGTCGGCGTCGTGAAGGACTCGAAGTACACCGGCGTTCGCGACGAGATTCCACGGCAAGCCTTCTTCCCGCTGCTGCAGAACAGCTTTGCGAGCGGCGCCAACATCTACGTGCGATCCACGCAGGATGCGAGCGTGGCGTTTGCCGCGGCGCGTCGGACGGTCCAGGAGCTCGACGCCAACATCCCACTGTTCAATCTGCGGACGCTGGAACGTCAAATCGAGCGATCGCTGTTGGCCGAGCGGCTCATTGCCACGTTGTCGACGGCGTTCGGATTTCTCGCGACGCTGCTGGCGGTCATCGGTCTCTACGGCGTGATGGCCTACACCGTCGCCAGACGGACCCGCGAGATCGGCCTGCGCATGGCGCTCGGCGCGGTGACCGGCGACGTCACGTGGCTCGTGATGCGCGAGGTCCTGCTGCTGGTAGGCTCTGGCGTCGTGCTCGGTCTGATTGGCGCGTGGGCCTTGACGCGTCTCGTCCAGAATCAGCTCTACGGCATCTCGCCGTACGATCCGGTGACGATGGTGGCAGCGGCGGTGACACTGGGTGTGGTTGCCCTCATCGCCGGCTACATCCCGGCGCGACGCGCCACGCGGGTCAATCCCGTGACCGCTCTTCGATACGAGTGAGTCAACGCGTGGGGTCCGCCCTCACGCGTACTTCCGTCCTTCGCGCCTGCGGCCATTCGCGCACGACCCGCGGCAGCCACGCGCGCACGCGTTTGATCACGCGCACCCAGCGATCGAGCGCGGCTTCGTCGCGCTGGCGCCACGAGAACCCATAGGCATCGCGAATCGCGGGCGGGAGCAGGCCGATCGTGAGCACGCGCGCGGGCGAGAACAGGAAGTCGAACGGGCCGAGTCGCGGGGACAGCAGGTCGTTGGCCAGGCGACGCGCGGTGCTCGTCACATGAATGGTGCCGCCGGCGAACATGCGATCCAAGTAGCGACGGAGCTCGATGCGATCCCGCGGCAAGGTCCCGCGCGGCATGCCGAGATGGATCTCCATCTCGGCCGACTCCACACAGTAGCGATCGACTTCTTCATCGGTGAGCGGACCGACGAAACGTTCGTACGCGAGCGGGACCGAATCGAGCAGCGTGGCGTGGACCCAAAGCAGCAGCTCCGGATCGTGGGCGGAGTAGCGTGTGCCGGCGGGGAACACCCCTTCGTCGCGCTCTAGTGATCCCGAGACGCGGTCGTGGATCGCGTTGATCCCGTCGGCCCGGGCTTTCGCGTAAGCCGGTGGGCCAAACGTCAAGGCGATCATCGCGCCGACGGTGCGTCGCGTGCGGCTGAGGTATCCGATGAAGTCCCGGCGGAACTCGCTGTGCTGGGCCACCCCTGCCGCCACCAGCGGATGCGCCAGCTGCAGCAGGATCGCTCGTCCCCAGCCCAGGACGACGACGATTTCCCGGTTGACCTTGCGCGTAATCGAGTCCACCCCTCCATTGCAGCACAAGGTGCGCGTGGCGTCCTCGCGCGGTTGCTGATGCCGGCCGAGGAGCGCCACGCGCGTGCCCAGACTCATGGTTACCGGGTCAACTGACAGGAGCCAGCGACTTCCTTGATCGATGTGGCGCGCAGCTCAGGCAAATCGTCATTCGTCCGGCTGCCGTCGCGGCTGGTCGACGGCGGCGTAGCCGTTCCACCCGTCGTGCCGGTTCCACCTGTGCTACCCGTTGTGCCCGTGCTTCCGGTCGTGCCGGTGCTGCTGGGGCTGCCAGAGCGAGTGGTGCCCTCTATCTGGCCCTTCACTTCCACCCGCTTGTTCAGGAGCGGCCGGAGCTTCTCATCGTCGAGCCCGGCAATCTTGTACATGTTGTGGGAACCCGTCATGCCAGAAGATTCCTTGGTGCTGCCGCTTGCGGCCGAGTCGCTCTTCTTTCCTTTCTTGGTGGCCTGGGTCAGGATGAAATCCTCACCGATGCCAGCTCGCTCGGCGACGTTCGGCTGCCGTCCCGGAACGTCCTGTTCTTGCTGAAGGCAACCGACTACCGTCACCGTCTGCTTGTCATCACTCGCGCGTGGGCTGGGCTGGCTCGGCGTGGTCGATTGTGCGAGGCCCAGACTGGTTGCGCACAGCACGGCAATGCCGGTGGCCAAGATACATCGTGCAGTCATGTTGTTCCTCCGTCGTTCACGCCCGTCGGCGTGCGCGATGAGGAGTGCAAGGGGGGCGCCACGACCGGCGGCAACCTCGACTGCGGCTGATCTGAGCCTGGAGGCTGAAATCCTGAATACGGTGGCTCGAACCCGTAGCGGGCCTGCAGTCGAACGCTGAGGAAGAACAGCGCGACCCGCACGCGTGTCATCCATGAAGGACGCCAATAGCCGGCGAACACGGTGACGATCGCACGGAAGAGCGTCTTGGGTGGCTCGGCGCTGAAGAACAGATCACGGAAGGCAGGTGTGTAGAAACCGCGCACGAAGCGACGGAACATCGCGTAGCGGCCGCGCTGGCGTCGATCGAACGTTCGGAACGCTCGCGCAGAGAGATCGCCGCTCGAGAGCGCGGCATCGATGGCCTGCGCACCCTCGAGGCCGGACTCGAGCGCGATGGCGACGCCGGTTGAGAACACGGGATCGAGAAATGATCCCGCGTCGCCGACCACGATCCACCGATTGCCGGCGTAGGCGCGCGCGCCGTACGAGAAGTCGCGCTCGACGCGCACCGGCCAGCGTCGTTCAGCACTCGCCATCAAGCGTGCCACGGCCGGTGTCTCGGCGATCGCCTGCTGGAGCAGCATTTGAGGATCGAGCCGCGCGACCGCCTTGAAGACGTCGCGCGGCAGGACCACGCCGACGCTCATCAAGTCCTCGGAGATCGGAATCAGCCAGAACCAGCCCATGTCGGCGCGGGCGACGACGCGAATATCGCCGGCCCGGCGACCGCTGGCCCGCGGCACGCCGGCGAAGTGCGAGAACACGGCGATGTTGGCGAGGTCCGGCTCATCGACCCGCAGCGCGAAGCGGTTGGCGAGCAGCGCCGCTCGTCCCGACGCATCGACGATGGCACGCGCCCGGACGGACGAGATGGTTCGCGCGCTCGCCTCATCCACCCCTGGAACCGGATGGTCGCCCGACCGCATGGTGGCCACGCAACTGACGGTGACGCCGTCAGGATCGAACGAGATGTCGACCACGCGTTGCTGTTCGCGTATATCAGCGCCGCACCGACCTGCATGGCGCAGGAGCAGCTCGTCGAACTGGGCGCGGTGGACCTGCCATGTCTGCGGCTGGGGGACTTCATCGCTGACCGAAAAATCGGCGAAGCGCTCGACCACGCCGTCGGGCGTGATGAATGTCGCGCCCCACTTGCGCGGAAACGCGGCGCCGCGCACGACATCCGCGGCGCCGATGGCATCGAGCACCTGATTGACCGAAGCCAGCAGCGATTCGCCGATGTGAAAACGAGGGAAGCGATCGCGCTCGAGCAGCACGACTCGGCGACCGGCGCGTGCCAGCCACGCGGCCGCCGTCGACCCCGCCGGCCCGCCTCCGATCACCACGACGTCACAATCGAACGACATGCTGAAGTGCGGCAAGTATAACGGCACGCTCTTCCGAGCGGCTTGACAGGCCGGACTGCGGCGTATAACCATCAATACGCATTAAAGAGGTTAGATCGCCGCGATGACGCGAGGACATCCCGATGATTCGCCCCATCACTCTCATTGGCGCGCCGTCGAGCATCGGCATCAGGCCGTACGACAATGGTGGCATGCGCCGGCTCGATCTCGCGCCGGGCGTGCTGCGTGACCACGGTCTCGTCGCTCAGCTGGGCGCGCGCGACGAGGGTGACATCATTCCGGGACCGTATCGAGACTTCGTGCGGCCGCCCGGTCGCGTGCGCAACGAAGATCACGTCGCGGCCTACGCTCGGGCGCTCAGCGGCACAGTCGCTGCCGCCTCTGCCGCCGACGCCTTCACGCTCGTGCTCGGCGGTGACTGCAGCATCGTGCTCGGCTGCCTGCTGGGACTGCACGCGCCGACGCGCTCCCGCGTCGGCATGGTGTACGTCGACGCGCATGCGGACTTCGCGACCCCCGAGACGTCACGGAGCGGCTCGGCCGCCAGCATGTGCCTCGCGCTGGCCGTCGGGCGCGGCGATACTCCGCTCGCACGGTTGAATGGCGCCGCGCCGCTCGTGCGCCCGTCGGATCTCGTCGTCATCGGACGACGGGACCAACCCAGCGCGCCGTGGTATGGCGAGGAGGTGCTGGCGGCGTCCGAGGCGTTGGACGTGACGCATCGTGGCGTGCGGGAACGTGGGACGGCCGCGATCGCGCGCGCGGCGCTGGACCGCGTCACCCGGCCCGAGGTCGATGGCTTCTGGATCCACGTCGACGCGGATGTGCTCGACCCCTCGGTGCTCCCGGCGGTCGACTCGCCGGAGCCGGACGGTCTCGGGCTCGACGAGCTCGCGGAGATCCTCACGCCGCTTGCCCAGCATCCGAGCGCGCTCGGCCTGGAGCTGACGATCTACGATCCGAAGTTGGATCCTGATAGCACGAGCGCCAGGCGCCTCGTATCGTTGTTGGCACGCGTGCTGCGCCGGCAGGCCTGAGTGCGTCTTGCGAAATTATACGTAGCGCAGGCCTTTAGGCCTGCCACGCCTCAAGCAGGCCTGAAGGCCTGCGCCACGTACGGTGGTGAGTAATTCGCAGCGCTACGTACGAGAGCGGGAGGGCTCACGATGATTGCTCGTCAATGGCATGGACGCGTCCCAACCAGCAAGGCCGACGAGTACTACCGGTACATCGAGCGCACCGGCATCTCCGACTATCGCTCCACGCCAGGCAACCGGGGGGTGTTCGTGTTCCGTCGCGAGGACGGCGACGCGACGCACTTCCTGATCACGACGCTCTGGGACTCGATTGACGCCATCCGGCAGTTTGCCGGTGACGATTACACCGTCGCGCGCTATTACCCCGAAGACGATGAGTACCTGCTCGAGCGCGAGCACTCCGTGACCCACTTCGACGTCATCGACGCGACCATGCAGTAGGCGAGCGACAAAGAAAAAGGCCCGCATCGAGCGATCGATGCGGGCCGATTCCGTGTGCCTGGCCGGTTCTACTGCGTGGTGGTCGAGGCCAGCGCGAGCGTCGTGTAGCCGCCGTTCCGCGGCAGCACGATGTACTGCTTGCCCTGGTGCATATACGTCATGAGGCCGTATTGCCCGAGGCGAGTGGTCGGCACCTGACCGACGCGCTTGCCGGTCTTCTTGTCGATGGCGAACAGATGCGGCTTGTTGTCCGCCGTGGTCCCGGTCGCGAACAACAGCGTCGACGAGGCCGCCATGGCCGCGTGTCCCCGCCGTCCCCAGTTGGTGTCGACCTTCACGCCCTTGAGCAGCGGGTTGTTGCGGAACGCCTCCTGCTGCTCGGTTGCCATGTCGCCATGGGGGATCATCCACACGTGCTCGCCGGTGTTCATGTCGATCGCGGTGATGCGGCCGAGCGGTCCCTTGAAGAGATCCGGGATGCCCGCGAGCGGATCGCTCGGATCGGGCTTCGGCGGGGCCGACGCGCCCTCGCGCGCCGTCGCCCACGGCGCCAGCGTCTTGCCGGTCATCTTGTCGTTGTCGCGCTCGTTCGCCGGCGCCAGCATGGTCGGCGTGCAGCCCCCGGTGGAGGTCACGAAGATAATCCCCGACGTGGGGTCCGCCGCCGGCGGGCCGGTGATGTTCGCGCCGCCACCGCCGCCCGGACAGATGTTGGCTGGCCCTTTACCCTCGGCGTTGCCGCGATGCGTCGGCGGAGCGAAGAGTGGCGCCAGGACATCCCGTTCCTTCGCGCGCGCCAGCGCCAGCTTCTTGATCTCCGGGGTGAAGTCGATGAGATAGTCTTCGGTGCGTCCCTGGTAGTCGTACGGCGCCGGCTTGGTGACGTGCGGCTGCGTCGCCGCCAGCTTCTCGCCCGGGACCTTCGACTGCGGCGCCGGCTTGTCGACCATCGGCCAGATCGGCTCACCCGTGTGCCGGTTGAACGAGTAGACCCACGACTGTTTGGTGATCTGGAACAGCCCCGGTATGCGGCGACCGTTGACGTTGACGTCGAGCAGGATCGGCGCGGTCGGCGTGTCGTAGTTCCAGATGTCGTGCTTCACCAGCTGCCGGTGCCACACGCGCTTGCCGGTCTTGACGTCGAGGGCGATGACGCTCGTGCTGAACAAGTTGTCGCCCGGACGGAATCCACCGTAGTAGTCCATGGTCGGCGGATTGGTCGGGATGTAGACGAGGCCGCGCTGCAGGTCGGCCGACATCGGCGCCCACGAGGAAACGTCGCCCGTCCACTTCCACGCGTCGTTCTCCCACGTCTCGTGCCCGAACTCGCCGGGCCGCGGAATCACGTGGAACTTCCACATGAACTTTCCTGATTTCGCGTCGTACGCCAGGATGTCGCCGGGCACGTTCTCGACGCGCGTCTGGTTGTAGCCCTGTTCCGCCGAGTTCCCGACGACGAGCACGTCGTTGACGACGATGGGTGGCGACGAGGTGGTGATGTAACCGAGCTCCAGCGGCAGCCCCTTGGCGGCGTCGTAGGGGAGCTTGGCTTCCTTCCACGGGTCCCAGTCGGCGATGAGATCCTTCAGCAGATCGATCGACCCGGTCTTCGGGAACCCCGCCACGGGAACCGCGCCGCCCCATCCCTCCAGCGGCTTGCCGGTCTTGGCATCGAGCGCGTGGAGGAAGAATCCGGGCGTCGAGATGAACACCACGCCACGGCCGTTGATGCGCGCATAGGCCACGCCCTTGCCGTGATTCGAGCGCATCGAGTACTCGAGACGCGGCGTCGTCGGTTCCTGGAACGTCCACAACGTCTTGCCGGTGGCGGGATCCAGCGAGACGACGGTCCGCTTGGGGCCTGAGGTGGTGATGAGCATCCCGTCGACGTAGATCGGGAGCGAGCGGCCGTTGATGTCGCCGATCTCGACACCCGGCGGCGCTTCGCCGCTCCACTCCCACGCGACCTTCAAGGAGTTGAAGTTCGAGGCGTTGATCTGGTCGAGGGTCGAGTATCTCGTTGACGTATACCCCCCGGTGATGGCCGGCCAGTCGCCGTTCTCGTCCGCATCTCCGGGGCGACCGGCGACGAGGAACACGAGAGCCAGGGCCAACGCGCCGAGCACGGCGTGGGGTATCCAACGTCGAGCGGGTTGCATCCTCATCGGGACCTCTCAGGTGGCGTGAGCAGCGCCGGTAAGAATGCTGCCTCCGCACCGCGTTGTCAACGAAGACGATATGTTCGAGTAGCGAACCGGACGCTTGCCTCGCCGAAGCGCGGATGCGCGAAGGCGGGTTGCGTGTCCTGCCAGGGGTCGTGTACAAGGCCTGTGTCTTGGCGGTTCCCTTCGCGCTGACCCTCGCGCTGCTGGCGGTGAGCCTCCTGCCCCGAATTCGGGCGAACGACGCGCTCACGTGGTCGTTTTGGGGCGCCGCGGCGGTGTTGTTCGCGTGGCAAGTCGTCCTCGCCGCTCGCATGCGGCGCCGCGGCCTGCCCGCGCTCCGGGTGACTCCGCCTCGAAAGCAGCATTACGTCCAGGCCGTGTGCCAGCTCGGCGTCTACGCATACTGGGGATGGTACTGGCCGCCCGTCTACGAGTTTGCCCCGCTCCTGCTGGCTCAACTCCTGTTCGCGTATGCGTTCGACTTGCTGCTCACATGGTCGCGCGGCGACGACTACGTCCTCGGCTTCGGTCCGTTCCCGATCGTCTTCAGCACGAACCTGTTCCTGTGGTTCAAAGACGACTGGTTCAGTCTCCAGTTCCTGTTGATTGCGCTGGGCTTTCTGGGCAAGGCGTTCGTGCGCTGGGAGCGCGACGGCACGCGCGTCCACATCTTCAACCCGTCGGCGTTCACGCTGGCGTTGTTCTCGCTGGGGTTGCTCGCGACGGGCACGACCCACATCACGTGGGGGCAGGAGATCGCCACGACCTTCGGCCTTGGACCGTGGGTCTACACCGTCGTGTTCGTGATCGGCCTGGTCGTCATGTACTTCTTCGCCATCACGCCGGTGACGATGGCGGCCGCGGCGACGTTGTTCGGGGCGAGTGCGCTCTACCTGGCGATTACCGGCGTGCCCTACTTCGTCGATTCAGAGATCCCGTCAGCGGTGTTCCTCGGTCTTCACCTGCTGGTGACCGATCCTTCCACCTCCCCGCGGACCCCGCTGGGGCGAGCGATCTTCGGCATCTCGTACGGGCTTGGCGTGTTTGCGCTCTACGCGATCCTCGGCGCGCTCGGCCTGCCCACCTTCTACGACAAGCTGTTGTGCGTCCCGCTGCTCAATCTGGCCGTGCCCGCCATCGATCGAACCGTTCGCGCCATCGGCCATCGCCCGGTGCTCGGCCAGCTGCGGCTGGACGGTCCGCTCGGCCGCGGCAACCTCGCCCACATCGGCGCCTGGGTGCTGTTGTTCGGCGCCGCCACGGCGATCGGGGGCACCGACGGGATGCATCGCGGGGACGCGCTGCCGTTCTGGGAGCGGGCCTGCGCGGACAACCGTCCGCACGCGTGCCAGCGCCTGCTGAGGATAGAAGCGTCGTACTGCGCGGACAACGCCGGGTGGGCGTGCAACGAACTGGGCCGGCATTACGCGGACGGCCGCCTCGTGGCCGTCGATCTCGATCGGGCGTTCGTCTATTTCTCCCGAGCGTGCGAGACACGGTTTCAAGCCGGCTGCGTCAACCTCCTCGATCCGGCCGAGCCCGCTCGGGCCGATCCTCGAGCCCTGGATCTCCGCCTGCTCGTGCGTGAAGGTGGGCCCAACCTGCTCGATATGCCCGAACCGGAGCTGTACGCGCGAGCCTGCCGCCACGGCTGGCGCTTCGCCTGCGACGTCAGGTCCGCGTCACGATGACGAGGGCCGCGATGATCGCACTCGTGGCGTTGCTCGGCGTGAGAGGTGCATCGACGCAGCCATCGAGCGCCACCAATCTCCCCGAGCTGGTGGAGATTCCGGCGGGCCCATTCACGATGGGCGCCGATCCCGCTCGCGATCCGCAGGCGTTCGACAACGAGCGCTGGTCGCCGACGGCCGGCGAAGGCACCGTGCACGTCGACGCATTCTTCATCGCGCGTCACGAAGTGACCGTGGAACAGTTCTCGGCCTTCGCGCACGCCGCCGGGTGGACCGTGGATCAGCGCGCGCTCTCAGGAGCGCCGACGCACCCCGTGACCTACGTGTCGTGGCCCGACGCGCTGGCGTATGGTCGATGGCTTCAAGCCACGCTGGAGCGCGCGCCGGACACGCCGCCGGGACTCCTGCAACGGTTGCGCGAGGGCTGGCGCGTGACGCTTCCGACGGAGGCCGAGTGGGAGAAAGCCGCACGTGGCACCGACGGCCGGACGTATCCGTGGGGGAACACGCCGCGATCAGACCGCGCCAACTATCAAGGCAGGGGCACGACGCCCGTCGGACGGTTCACGTGTCCCGAGTGTCCATACGGGCTGGCGGACATGAGCGGCAACGTCTGGGAGTGGACCAGCAGCCCGCTGCAGCCGTACCCCTACGATCCATCCGACGACCGTGCCAATCTCGCCGCGGACGCGCTGTGGGTCATGCGCGGCGGTCACTACGGCGATCCCGCGCGCCTGGTGCGGACGACCACTCGGGGCGCCGCCGATCCGGGCGCTCGGCGGCCGTTCATCGGGTTTCGGGTGGTCCTGTCCCGGCCCATCCGGGCTCGGTAGGGTTGGAACGTCCGTCGACTTGACCCCACGCAAAGGAGCAAATATACTCCTGATCAGGAGATCAAAATGATGACGTGGCCATTGCACCATCCGGTCACCCGGTATCGCATCGACGTGCCGCCGGATCTCGGCGGGCGTGGCGAGCGCGAGCGGCTCTCTGCCCCCGCCCTCAAGGCCTTTTTCAACATCATGGCGAAGTGGAAGGTGCGCGATGAGGACGCCCGTGTGCTGCTCGGCGGCGTCACCAACGGGCCGTTCTATGAGATGAAACGGAGTGCGGACCGGATGCTCGACGCCGACCGGCTGACGCGCATCTCCTACCTCATCGGCATCTTCAAGGCGCTTCGCATTCTCCACGCCGAGACCCTCGCCGACGAATGGGTCCAGTTGCCGAACCGGAATCCCATCTTCAGCGGGCAGACGCCGCTGGCTTACATGCTCCGCGGCGGCCTGCCCGCCATGCAGACCGTTCGCCGCCTCCTCGACGCCCGTCGCGCCGGCTGAATGGAGTTGCCGCCGATCTCCCTGGTGCGGCAGTTCGACACGCATCGCCTCATTCCTTCACAGCACGCGCCGACTGGCGAGAGTGTCCTGGTCGCGATCGCCGATGACGATGCCCATCTGCGCGCCATCTTCGAGCTCGACATGGCGACGAACGATCGTCTGCTGGCGGAGCAGGAGCTGCTGCCGGGTATCGGCCTCGAGGAGCTGGTGTTCGCGGTGCCGCACGCGATGATCATCAACGCCGCGTTCTGCCACGCCCATCCGCTCGGCAACCGCTTCAACGGACCGGACCGCGGGGCGTGGTACGCCGGATTCGATCTTCCCACTGCGAAAGCCGAGGTCGCGTTCCACAAGTCGGTGCAGCTCGCCGAGATCGATCGCTTCGAAGACTCGGTCACCTACGACGACTACCTCGCCGACTTCAGCGCGAGCTTTCACGACCTGCGCCTGGCGCGTGGTTACAAGACCTGTCTCGATCCCAGCAGCTACGTCGAGGCTCAGGCGTTGGCGGAGCGGCTGTTGGCGGCCGCGTCGCTCGGAGTGGTTTACCCGAGCGTTCGCCACGAAGGCGGCACCTGCGTCGCGTGCTTCCGCCCGGCGCTGGTGGCAAACGTACGGCGGGCGAAGACCTACCGTTTGACCTGGAAGGGTGGGCCGGAGCCGATCATCACCTTGGAGCGTTGACCATGAAGATCGTCGTCATTGGGGCTACGGGAACGATCGGCAGTGCGGTGGCACACGCGCTCGAGTCGAGGCACGAGATCGTCCGTGCCTCGCGAAACGGGTCCGTGACCGTGGACTTGAGCGAGACGCGATCGATCGCGGAGATGTTCGCTCGCGTGGGGCGCGTGGATGCGGTCGTGTGCTGCGCGGCCAGCGCACCGCTCGCCGCGCTCGATTCGTTGTCAGACGAGGAGTTCATGCTGAGCGTGAAGAGCAAGCTGTTCGGTCAGGTAAGTCTCGTGCGCCACGCCTTCGACCAGCTTCGTGACGATGGTTCGGTCACGCTCACGAGCGGTGTGATTCCGCCGATGTCGGGCAGCGCTGCTGGCGCGCTCGTGAACGCCGGACTCGAAGCGTTCGTGCGCGCCGCCGCGCTCGAGGCGCCGCGCCGCATTCGTCTGAATGTCGTCTGCCCGGGTTGGGTGAAGGAAACCCTGGCCAAGCTGAACCTGGATGACGCCGGCGGAACTGCGGTGCGTGATGTGGCACACGCCTACGTCGTCGCCGTCGAGGGGTCGATGCACGGGCACACGATCGCTCCGACTACCGCGGGGAACCGAATGTGACTCCAGCGGACGCCTCGTCGACCTCATCGGCCCAGACCGAGAATCCCGCCAGCGTGTGGGTGCCGAAGATATTGCTGATCGGAACGTCGGTGGCATCGCGCCCGCGGGCGATCAGCACGCGACCAATGCGCGGCTGGTTGTTGCGGGCGTCGAAGGTGTACCAGTCTCCGCCAATGTATGCCTCGAACCACGCGGCGAAGTCCATCGGCTCCGGAGCAGGGGGCACGCCGATGTCGCCGAGATAGCCGGTGCAATAGCGAGCCGGGATGTTGAGGCAGCGGCAGAACGCAATGGCCAGATGCGCGAAGTCTCGGCACACGCCCGTGCGCTCGTTCAGCGCCTCGAGCGCGGTGCGGGTCGCGCGTGCGTCCTGATAGCTGAACGTGATGTGCTGGTGCACGAAGTCACAAATGGCGCGCACTCGTTCCACTCCTGTCGGTCCGTGGCCAAACAGGCTCCACGCCACGTCAGCGAGCCGATCCGTCTCGCAGTAACGGCTGCCCAGCAGGAAGACGAGCACCTCGGGCGGTAGATCCTGTACTGCAGATTGACAGGGAGCATTCGTCTGGCGGTCGGGTTCACCGCTATCGCTGAGCAGCCCGCGCGCCGACATGTGGATCCGGCCGGCCGGCGCGACGAGGCGGGTGCACCAGTTACCGAAGCCATCGCGGTAGGTCGTCACGGGCACCGCCGGCTCGATCACCATGTGATCGGGCACCACGAGGTCAGCCGCGCGCGTGTAGTGGGTCGTCAGCATCAGGATCATCGGCGTGACCTCCGGGCAGTCGAACGCGAGGTCGTAGCCGACCCGAATGCGCATGCTCTCACTCTCTCACACTGCGCTCGCGTTTCGCCTCGCATTGCCAACGGAAGAGCCGCCCACCGGCGCTCGAGCGCCTTGGCTGCACCGTCGCGCCACCTCTCGGCCACCGGGGGTGGACCTCTGAACGAGATGTATCGCCGATCAGCGGCGAGGCCGATCGTGAGGAATGATGATCTCGCGACGCCCGAACAGATAGGCGTCAACCGAATGCGCCCCTGGGCCGAGTAACGCCAAGGCAACCGCATCAACGATCAGCAGCACGGTCGCCAATCGGTCGGAAGCCAGGATTTCGGCAGGAACACGCGCCCAGCTCGCCACGATGAGGAATGTCGTGATGCTCACGGCAGCGGCGGCGGCGGGAGTCAGAAAACCGGCGATGAGCGCGAGTCCACCGAGGATCCCGAGCAGACCAAGAGCCCATGCGGCGATGTCCGGTTCCGCGGTGTGAGCGAGGTGCGCTCCGCCTTGCATCACTGCCGCCCCGCCGGCGATCGCGCGCAGCAACAACAACGCCGCGCCTGGCGGGCCGGTCGGGAACGATGAGAAGAACCGCTGCAGTCCGTCGCTCCTTTGGTGTGGCGTTCGAGGGTCGAACAGCCCCACGCTCAGCGTACCGACGGCGCTTTCCGGGCGAATCCCCAGAGGTTGGAATGTGCACGTACCCCGATCGTGTTACGTCACGGTATCGAGTGGTTTCCGCCGCCACTTCGAGGGGGTGGCAGCAGACGGGCGACATACAATGGCGCTCGGAATGCTCATCATTGCACGCTCGGGCGGCGCCGCCGTTGTGCTCGCGTGTGCAGCGCTGCTGACAGCCGCGTGTCAGCAGCCCTCGTCTCCTCCGCCGCCGACCGTTGAAATCAGCGTCGTCCCTCCAGCGGCCGGTGGCGGTCCGAACGACCTGGCGCCCATCGCGGGCCGCGTGGTCAACGGCCAACGCGACGACGTCATCGTGCTCTTCGCCAGGAGCAACGTGTGGTGGGTGCAACCGTTCCGCAGCCGGCCGTTCACGACCATCGACGACAACTTCAACTGGGAAACGACGACGCATCTCGGCACCGAGTATGCGGCGCTGCTCGTGCGTCCCGGCTACCGCCCGCCCGCGACCACTGAGGAGCTTCCACCGCTCGGCGGCGACGTCATCGCGGTTGCAACGGTGAAGGGCGTCGGCATGTATGTGCCTCCCGAACGCAAGACGCTGACGTTCAGCGGCTACGAGTGGGAGATACGACAGGTGCCGACCAACCGCGGCGGGCAAAACGAGTTTGACGCCCGGAACGCGTGGACCGGCGAGGATGGTCGCTTGCACCTCACCCTGGCGCAGCGAGACGGGCAGTGGAGGTCGTCGGAGGTCATCCTGTCGCGCGCGCTCGGATACGGCACCTACGTGTTCGTCGTGCGTGACGCCGCCCGGCTCGATCCGGCCGCCGTGCTCGGCATGATGACGTGGGACGACACGGCGCCGGATCAGAACCACCGCGAGCTCGATATCGAGATCGGCCGCCGGGGCGATCCGGCCAGCAAGAACGCCCAATTCGGCCTGCAGCCGCAATACATCGCGGCCAACGTCTCCCGGTTCGAGTTGCCGCCGGGCATCCTCACGCACACGCTGCGGTGGGAACCGGGAC
>DAINCF010000089.1:0-17402 GCA_036732565.1 Vicinamibacterales bacterium | reverse complement strand
GTTCGCCATGCGTTCGAGCGCGTCGGCGCTGGCATCGTTGCCGGTCGCCGAGCCACGCCGGCGGCCGACCCAGACGGTGGCCGTGATCAGCAGGTCCTCGGCGCGTCCGCTGGTCGTGATGCGGTTGTCGGCAAAGCGCGCGTGCGATTCGGTGGAGCTTTGCAACGAGACGAGGGCGTCCTCCGCGCCCGCCGTCTTGGCGCGCGCCAGCACCGTCTCGCAAATCTGGAGAGCGTCGTTGCGGTCGAGCATTAGTGCAGCGTATCAACGGAAGGTGAAGGGTTCATCGACTCGCTCGGTCAAGCCTTCCGGGCCGTTCCTACGGAACGGCCGGTTGTGATTTCGGCGGTACAGCCCACTAGATGGCCGCCGTGTTGAGAACGGTGATTTGACGGAAGCGCGCGGGTGGACAGCCGTGACTGACGGCATTGGTCTGGCCCGGCTCGCCCTTGCCATCCGCCGACGTGCCCCAGAGCCGATAGGTCGCGGGGCCGCCGAGCCCGTCGCACGACGCCCAGAAATCCGGCGTCCGCGACTGATACGCCGCATCTCTCACCATCGCGCCGAGCTTCCCGTCCCTGATTTCGCGAATCACGGCGCCGCCGAACTGGAAATTGTAGCGCTGCTGATCGATGGACGAGCTGCCGCGGCCTTCGATGAACAGTCCGCGCTTGATATCGCCGAACAGGTCATCGAGCGATACCTCCGTCGATGCCGGTTCGAGCGAGACGTTCGGCATGCGAGGAAACGGCACGCTGGACCAGTCGTCTGCATGCAGGCAGCCATGCGATCGCTGCTGTCCCACCAGCGGCGCCAGCTCGCGGGTGGTCTGCCAGTCGACGAACAGGCCGTCGCGCACCAGGTGCCACCGGTCGGCCTTGACACCCTCGTCATCGAAGCCAGTGGTGGCCAGCCCGCCGGGCTGCGTGCGATCGCCCACCAGGTTGACGATCTTGGCGCCGAAGCGAAGCGTGCCGGCGTCGGTGGGCTTGAGAAAGCTGGTCCCCGCCATGTTCGCTTCCCAGCCAAACGCTCGATCGAGCTCGGTCGAGTGACCGACCGATTCGTGAATGGCGAGAAACAACTGCGACGGATCGACCACGATGTCGTATCTGCCCGGCGCGACGGGCTTCGACTTCAACTTCTCGACCACCTCGAGACCGGCCTTCTCGGCATCACGCAGCCACGGGTAGTCCTCGACGTACTCGTAGCCCACGAGCTGGGCGCGATCGACGACGGCGCGGGTCTGAAAATCGCCGGTGGCGCGATCCGCGGCGGTGGTGGTGAACTGCGGATAGGTGCGCACCAATCGCTGGGTGATCCGCGATCCCTCGCTCGACGCGAAGAACTTCTGCTCGTCGACGAACAGGATCTGCGAGCTGACGAAGCTCACGCCGGTGACAGCCAGGGCGGTTTCGTTCAGCTTCATCAGGAACGCGGTCTTGGTCTCGAGCGGCACCTCGAACGGATCGCGCGTGAACGCGCTGGTCCACGTCGTCACCACTTTGTCTGCGCGCGCGAGCTCGACCTTGCGCGAGACCAGCACCGCGTTCGCTCGCGCGATGGCGACGGCCTGTTCCGCAACCGCCCGCGCCGTGCCCGGCTCGACGCGGTTGCTCGCGGCAAAGCCCCAGGCGCCGTTGACCAGCACGCGCAGGCCGAGGCCGTAGCTCGTGGATCGCGACACGTTCTGGACTTGCCGCTCGCGCGTCGCGATCGATTCTCGGCGGTAGCGATTGATACGAATGTCGGCGTACGAGGCGCCGAGCGCTGTCGCGCGTGCGATCGCCACCTCCGCGACCTCCGCGCGCAGACCCTCATCGGCGGAGGTGGGCTGGATGATGTCCGCCCACGCCGGCACGCAGGTGCTGGCGAGCATCGCGCCCCCCGTCGCGAGAAACTGACGTCGAGAGAGGGGCGGGATCGACATGCGGCGCGATTATACCCGCGCCGGCCAGATTACGCGGGCTGCAGCTTGTCGAGGTCGTAGCGGCGCAGACGCACGTAGAGTTGCGTTCTGGTCAGCCCGAGTCGCCGTGCCGCCTTGGCCTTGTTCCAACCGGTCTCACGCAGTACCTGTTCAATCGTGCGGCGCTCGGCCACGCGCAGATCGGTGGTCGGCGGCGCGGCCGCCGCCAGTTCGACCTGCAGCGACAAATGCTCCGTCGTGATGTGGCCGCCCTCACAGAGAATCGCCGCGCGTTCCAGGACGTTGTGGAGCTCGCGCACGTTGCCCGGCCAGCGATAGGCCTTGAGCACGTTCATCGCCTCCGGACTCACGCCCGCAACCGGCCGGCCGAGCGTCTCCACGAGGTTCTGCAGGAACGCATCGGCGAGCATGGGGATGTCGCTGTTGCGATCGCGCAACGGCGGAATGCGGATGTCGAAGACCTGCAGTCGGTAGAACAGGTCTTCGCGGAAGGTGCCATTCGCGACCGCCTGGCGCAAGTTGCGGTTGGTCGCGGCAATGACCCGAGCGTCGGTCTTCATCGGTCGCGTCCCGCCGAGCCGCTGGAACTCGCGCTCCTGGAGCACGCGGAGAAACTTGGCCTGCGCCGCCGGGCTCATCTCGCTCACTTCGTCGAGGAACAACACGCCGCCCGACGCCATCTCGATCTGGCCGGGCTTGGCTTGGTGGGCGCCCGTGAAGGCGCCTCGCTCGAAGCCGAACAGCTCCGACTCGAGCAGCGACTCCGGCAGCGCGGCGCAGTTGATGGCGACGAACGGACCGTCGCGGCGCGGCGAGGTGCGATGGATGAACCGCGCCACCACTTCCTTGCCCGTCCCCGACTCCCCCTGGAGCAACACCGTCGCCGCCGTCGCCGCCACCTGCGTCGCCTGCTTGAGGACGTCTCGCCATTCCGCGGACTGGCCGACCACCGGAGGGCCGGACTGCCGATGGAGCGTAGTGTAGTCGACGAATCGGCGCACGGTTGGCGCGTAGCCGGGAGGGTAGACTTCGGAACGCCTGGTGAGAAATCCGACCGATGAATCGTTGGTCATCGCGCATGCCTCATGTCTGGATGACTAAACGTAGCCGCTCGCCGCCTCGCGGCCTACTGGAAGAAGTGACAGATCTACGATGAATAAGTCCCGGCAAGCTCGACCGGAGATTTCGTTTGTCATGGCCGGACCGAGGGCGACACAAAGGCCTCACCGGCAAGCACGCTGCGAATAGCGGGCAACAGGTCGTATACCAGCCGATCCTTCACCACGAACCCGACAGCGCCGAGCGCCGATGACTCCTTCACGAACTCGCGATCGTGATGCATCGTCACGAACACGACCTTCGCGTCGAGGCCGGTCGCCATCAGCTGCCCCGCGGCGGCGATGCCGCTGAGCGCCGGCATGGCGATATCGAGAACCAGCAGGTCGGGGTGGACGCGCGGCGCCTCGGTGACCACCGATTCGCCGTCGCGTACCGCCGCCACGACATCGAACTCGTTGGAGAGCATGCGCACGAGCTGGTCCAGCATCGCCTTGTGATCGTCGGCGACGAGCACCCGGAGCCGCTTCTCGTCTGCACTTCCTCTCGGCCGATCGGTCGCGGGTGTGATCATGAGACGAGGCCCTGCTTGACCGCGAACTGGATCAGCTCGGCACTGGATTTGAGGCGCAATTGATCCATCATGCGGTACTTGTGGAACGCGATCGTCCGCGGCGCCACGTTCAGGATGTCGCCGACCTCTTTCATCGATCGGCCTTCGGCGAGCAGTTGCAGCACCTCGCGCTGACGCATGGTCAGCTCGGGTCCCGCCTGAGGCTCCATCAACGACCCGACGACCTCGCCCATGATGAGCGGCGTGATGTACGATCGCCCCTTGAGCGCTTCGTTGATGGCCTGCTTCAACTCGCTGGCCGCCGAGCTCTTCAACACATACCCTGAGGCGCCCAGGCGCAGCGCCTCGGCCGCCAAGGCTGGTTCCTGATTCATCGTCAGGTAGATCAGCTTGATCGGTCGCCGTTGACTCTTGAGCTGACGACCGGCGTCGAGGCCGTTGAGCATCGGCATCGCGATATCGAGCACGACGACATCCGGATTGAGCCGCGAGCTCTCGGCGATCAGCGCGCGGCCGTCGGTGACCATCCCGACCACGTCGAATTCAGGCTCGAGGAGGGCCCGGAAGGCCTCGAGCAGCATCGCGTGATCGTCGGCAAGCAAGATTCGGGGGCGAGCCATCGTTTACCTTCTCGTCGGTCCGTTGTCCTGCCCGCCATCATGGCCGATTGCTCCAGCCCCTGAAACTGGGAGTACTCCCAGGTGTGGCGGGAGGCGCCCGGAGACAGAATGGGGCATGCTCCTCACGTGCCTGGCGGGCTGATGACGCGTCCACGGATCCTGCTGGCCGACGATCACACGCTGATGGTCGAAGCCTTGAGGCATCTCCTGCAAGCTGAGTTCGACGTGGTGGGGACGGTGGGCGACGGGCGCGCGTTGCTCAAGGCCGCCGCGGAGCTCCGTCCGGAGCTCGTGCTGATCGACATCGGCATGCCGCTCCTCAACGGTCTCGACGCGGCGGAGCGACTCAAGGAGCTGCAGCCGGACATCAGAGTCATCTTCCTCACCCAGAACCGGGAGCCGCAGATCGCGGCCGAGGCATTCAAGCGAAAGGCGTCGGGCTATCTGCTGAAGGACTCCGCGGCCGCGGAGCTCACGGCGGCGATTCGAACCGCGTTGCAGGGGGGGTGGTACGCGTCGCCGGCCTTGGGACCGATCGCTCGCACGGGCGACCTCGAGGCCCTGGATCAGACGCTGCGCGATTTGAGTCCGCGTGAACGAGAGGTGCTCCAACTGCTCGCCGAGGGCAAGTCGATGAAAGAAGTGGCGGCGGTCCTCGAGATCAGCCCGCGCACCGTCGAGTTTCACAAGTACCGGATCATGCACGTGCTGGGGCTCAAGACCGGAGCCGAGCTCGTGCAGTACGCGATCAAGCACGGGCTCATCTCACCGTAAGGCCGGCGACGCAGACGGGCGCACTGCTCGCCAATGCACACCCGCACGCAATGATGTCTGCGCGTGCGCACGGTCCCGCGCGGTGCACGCGTTCTCGATCCACACGAGAACACCGCGATCGCTCCAGCCACTACGTGCATTCGTTTCATTCGCATCAGCCGGTATGTAACTTGCCTCCCGAGGTGTGCGTGACCGACGAGATCGCGAGCACACGGCTCGTGGCACGTGGTCCTTTTGCCTGCGAGAAACGAGGAAGGTATGTACTGGAAGCATCTGGTGGCGGCAGTCTGCCTGCTGTTGATCCCGGGACTGGCACACGCTCAGGAGACCACTACGGGATCGATCGCCGGGCGCGTGGTCGACGCCCAGGACCTCGCCGTGCCCGGCGCCACGGTGACGGTCGTCACGCCTCAGGGCCCGCAAAGCTTCATCACCGACGCCGAGGGTCGATTCTTTGCTCCCTTCCTGACGCCGGGCCGCTACGAACTGAACATCGAGCTGCAGGGCTTTCGTCCCCTTCATCGTGCGGACATCGACGTGCGCCTCGGCCAGCGCGTCGATCTCACGTTGACGATGGACGTGGGCGGCGTGTCGGAAACCGTCAACGTGACCGGCGCTCCGCCGGTCGTCGACCGATCGTCGACCACGACGGGCGCCGTCATCGACAGCGAGCTGCTCGCGCACGTTCCGGTCGGCCGACGTTTCAGCGACACGCTGTACATCGCCCCCGGCGTGAGCAGCGGCGGTCAAGTCGGCGAGGCCAACCCGTCGGTCTCGGGCGGCAGCGGCCTCGAGAATCAGTACGTCGTCGATGGCGTGAACATCACCAACCCTGGCTACGGCGGGCTCGGCTCCTATTCGATCGTCTTTGGATCGCTCGGCAACGGCGTGCCGTTCGACTTCGTGCAGGAGACACAGGTCAAGACGGGCGGGTACGAAGCCGAGTTCGGGCAATCGACGGGCGGGGTCGTCAACGTCATCACGCGGAGCGGCACCAACACGCTTCATGGCAGCGGTTTCGGGTACTTCCGTCCTGAGCAGCTGGAGCGGAGCTACGATCAGGTCACGACCGTCAACGGGACGGTCAACGTCACCGGCTCGCGATCGAACGACGTCGGTGCCCAAGCCGGCGGTCCGATCGTTCACAACCACCTGTTCTTCTTCGGCGCGATCGATCCGCAGTGGCTGCGCACCAAGTACATCGCGCCCGACGGCTTCCCGCTGCGCGATCTCGGAGACGTGAGCCAGGATCGTCGCATCGTGGCGTACGCGGCCAAGGGCACGTGGCAAGCGGCGCCCGGTCATCGCATCGATGCCTCGTTCTTCGGCGACCCCGCCACCGGCAAGAACGGACCGCAGCGGTATCAGGCGCTCCTCAGGACCGATACCTCGGGCTTCAGTGAGCTCGACCAGTACGGTGGCCACAACCAGACGGTGAAGTACGAAGGCGCGGTCAAGAGCAGCTGGCTGGTCGAGGCGTCGTTCGCCCGCGCGAAGAACACCATCGTCGAGATCCCGTCGGTCAACGATCCACAGGTCATCGACAACACCGTGACGCCGCAGGTGCGGAGCGGCGGCATCGGATTCTACGAGGTCGGCAACGACGGCGTGACGTGGCAGTATCAGGCGAAATCCACGCACTTCGTGCGCACGCACACCATCCGATACGGCGTCGAGTACGACAACATCGACTACACCAACACCATCAACCGCACCGGGCCGACGTTCACGCTGCCCGATGGCACGCAGACGGTGACCGGCGCGCAGATCGAGATCGATCCAGACCCGACGTTCGGCCAGATCTTCCGCGTGATTCGCGCGAACACCAGCAACGTGCGCGACACGACGCAGCACTACGTGAACGCCTTCGTGCAGGACAGCTGGAGCATCGGGCGGCTGACCGTGAACCCCGGCATTCGCTACGAGCGGCAGCGGCTGACGGGCACGCTCACGGACCTCACGCTCAGCAACAACTGGGCGCCGCGCATCGGCGCCACCTACGATCCGACCGGCCACGGCAAGATGAAGATCTACGGCAACTGGGGCTTGTTCTACTCGAAGGTCCCGAACGACCTCGCCGCCCGCGCCCTGTCTTCGGACGCGGGCATGTCGCGCGCGGACTACTTCGACGTCGCGCTGACGCAGCCGGTGCCAGACGGCGTGCTGGCGCTCGGCACCGCCAGCCACTTCCTGCAGCAGGGCGTGTCGGCGGATCTGATCGACCCCGACGTGAAGTCGAGCTACGTGAACGAAGCCGTCGCCGGGTTCGAGTACGAGGCCCTTCCCGGCATGAACGTCGGTGTGCGCTACATCCACCGCACCATCCCGCGTGTGCTCGAGGACGTGCAGCCGTTCCCGGTGGTCGCCGGCGATCTCGGCATTCCCGGCGCCACGACCGCCGACTACACCTTGACGAATCCGACCGCGAGCACGCCGACCGCCGGCGATCTCGACGCCAGCTTCGAGCAGGCGACACATCGCTACGACGCGATCGAAGTGACGGCCGACAAGCGGCTGTCGAATCGCTGGGCGATGCAAGCCTCGTATCGCTATTCACGCCTGCGCGGGACGTTCGAAGGGTTCTTCCGCGATGACAACGGGCAATCCGATCCGGGCATCACGTCACTGTTCGACTTCCCCACCAACGATCCGAGCTACACCGCGATCGGCGTGCCGCAGTTCGGTTACCGCGGTGATGTTCGCTTCCTGGGCGCGCTCGGGGAAGGTCCGCTGCCGCTCGACCGGCCGCACCAGGTGAAGGTCTTCGGCAACTACACCTTCCCGATCGGTCTGAACGTCGGCACCGGCGTGTCGCTCTCGTCGGGCAAGCCGTTGACCGCGCTGGCGGCGCATCCGGTGTACGGAAGCGCGGGTGAAATACCCGAAGGCGTTCGTGGCTCTGGCTTCGACACCGTCGACGGCTTCCGGACGCGCACCAGGTTCCAATACAACGTCGGGGTGCACGCGGACTACCCGTTGAAGGTGAGCCAGGCGCAACAGATCGTGTTTCTGGCGGACGTCTTCAACCTCTTCAACACGCAACGAGCGCTCGACTACGACCCGAATACGCAGACGAGCTTCCCGGTGCTGAACCCGGACTTCGGGCAAGCGAGCCGATTCAGCCTGGCGCAGCTGCAGTCACCGCTCCAGGTCCGGTTGGGCATTCGCTATCAATTTTGAAACGCGGTGCAAGCGCACGACGTGCTGGCAGGCCTGAAGGCCTGCGCTACGTACGCTATCGGCAATCTCGCAACGCGGGGACGAAGCATGAGGAACATGGAATTGCTGCTGCTCGCGCTCGGTCTGCTCATCATCGCGACGGCTCCACCGGTCGCTGCCGACGCTCCGTTGACGCTGGCGGTGTCGCCGTTCACCTCGTTTGCGCCATCGCGCGTGCACATCCGGGTTCGCGTCGAGCCGAATGCCGACAACCGGATGCTCCAGATCACCGTCGACTCCGAGGGATTCTATCGCCGGAGTGACATCCAGCTCGAGGGCGATCACGCGCGGGCCACGACCCAGATGGAGATACCGAATCTTCCGGGTGGGGAGTACGAGGTGACCGCCGCCGTGATTGACAGCGGCGGTCGGGAGCGCGCGGTGGCGCGCTCTCGAGCCGTCGTGATCTCAGCGACGGCCGGCACGGACCATCCGTAGGCCGAACACTGGCGCCGTCTCGTGGCCGTCGGTTGCCTGGAATCGGACCTGAGCCTTGGTCTTGCCACGTAACAGCTCGCCGGGAATCGGGTATTCGACGTCGAAAAAGCGCGAGACGCTGCTCTTCTCCACGGCCTGCTCACCCACGCGCTGACCGTCCAGGAGAATCTCGAACCTTCGCGTCTGGCGCGCGTCGCTGTTGTAGCTGACGAGCAGCGCCATCGGTCCGGTTCCCGTCACGGGCACGTCGAACGAGAACCACTTGGAGGCGCGACGGCCCGGGCGGCCATCGGCGCGCACGACCGTCGTCTGCTCGCCTTGCTGATTGAAGCCCTTCTCGGCGTCGGTGTCGCCGACCGGTACCGAGATCAGGGTCGCGCGCTCGATCGCTCGCTGGCGCGTCATCTCCGCGGTGCGTTCGGCGCGCGCGGATTCGTACTCTGATGGCGTGACGAGGTCCCAGTACGCCGCATACGCGCGTCGATGCAGTCGATAGAACGGCGTGAGCGTCACGTCGGCGTTCGCCTCGCCACTCAGCGCGCGGCCGACGGTCGTGCGAAACACCCCGGGTTCGGCGCCTGCTGGCGTCAGCCACTCGGTCACAGGTCGATCCGCGGTGATCAGCACCGGCGCCTCCGGCCGCTTCGGCGCCTGATCGTCGTCGTCGCCGCGGCCGGGGCGGGGCGGCTCGGGCCCGAGATCGCCGGCGAGCACCAGCGGCCCCCACATGAGGGCGGCGCGGCGTGGGTTGTCCGGCAGCGGATCGACGCGCAGCGCTTTCGGCAGCACGAACGCCACGCTGTCGCCCGTCTTCCACTCCCGCGTGATCTCGACGTACGCGCCCGCGGCAGGCAGCGCGGCGAGGGGCTCGCCGTTGACCCGCACGCTGAATCCGTCGCCGGCCCACGACGGTCGACGAAACGCGAGCGTCAACCGCCGTGGCGCACTCACGGTCAGCGTGGCGGTCGCGGCATCCCCGTCGGGAAAGCTGGTCTGCATCTCGAGTTGCGCCCCGGTTGACTCCCATCGTGCGGTCGACGGCACGTACAAGTTGATCCAGAGGCGATCGCCGGACTCGTAGTAGATGCCGTCGCCGTGGAGCGCGTGACTTTCCATCCCGGTGCCGACGCAGCAGGTGAAGCTCTGCGTCATGTTCTGATATTCGCGTCGATATCCGCGGCCGACCGGGACCATGTAGCACATCGCGCCGTCGTTCGGATCGATCGATCCGAGGATGTGATTGAACAACGCGCGCTCCTCGAACTCGGCGTACTCGGGGCGCGGCTCGAGCGCGAAGAGCCGGCGCGTCAGCTTGAGCATGTTGTAGACGTTGCACGTCTCGGCGGTGCGACCGTCGACGATTTGGCTCAGACGATCGGGCTCGCGGAAGTACTCGTCCTTGCCATGCCCGCCGGTGGCGAACGAATGGTGGTGCGCCACGCGGTCCCAGAAGAAACGCGCCGCCTCGCCATCGGCCTGGTCGCCCGTATACGCGTAGCGTGCGACAGAACCGAGGAGCTTCGGCACCTGCGTGTTGCCGTGCAAGCCGTCGAGCGGATCGACGCCGCGCTTCAGCGGATCGAGCACCGCCTGGTGCTCGAAGCGAGACGACAGCGTCAGCCAGCGGCGATCGCCGGTGTCGGCGTAGAGGTCCGCGAGGACCTCGTTCATGCCGCCGAACTCGGTCCCGAGCATCTGCTGCACTTGCGCGTCGGTCATCGGCGCCAGCACGCGCTCGGCCCACTCGGCGAACTTGACCTCGACATCGAGTGCGGTCCGATTGCCGGTGTGACGATAGGCGTCGCGCAAGCCCGCGTAAGTCTTGTGCAGCGTGTACCACGGCGACCAGAGCCCGTTGAGATCGAAGTTCGCGGATTTGATCTGCCCTTTGCTCACATCCGCGAAGGCTTCTCGAACGCCAGCGAGGGCACCGGCAAACCCATCACCCTGTTTGTCCTGAACCGCCTTGAGCTCGCTGACGATGTAGTCGGCGCGCTCCTTGAAACGAGCCTCACCGGTGGCGGCCCACATCAGGCTGACCCCTGAGAGGTAGTGGCCCGCGATGTGACCGGTCAGGTTGCGACCGTCACCGTCCCATCCGGCGTACGGCTCGGCTTTCGCCTCGAGGCCGGCGCGCGTGCGGTAGTAGGCGAGCATGCGATCCGGCTCGAGCGACAGAAGATAGGTCGCGTTGAGATCCTGCGCATGCTTGAGCGGGCCGCCGGTCACGCGCACGGCGGGCAGCGGCAAGGGACGAGCTTTGTCAGGCACGGCATTGGTGATGCCACGCTGCCCCTCCGCGCACGCCGCCATCGTCACCGCGCAGGCCATCAGCAGAATCGAGCATCTCGACATGAAGCTCCCCTGGCTGGTTTTCCTCGACCGTGATCGTTCACGACTATAATATCCGCCTTCGCGCTGCGCGCTTCGGCGAGACGGGCACCGCCTTCGGGTCAGACGTTTCGGCGAGGCAGACGCGAGAGCAGTCCATGCGATTCCTCCTTCTCATCGTCGCGCTGGCGGGAACGTTGACCGCGGCCTGCGCCGCGCCGCGCCGCGACTATCCCGTTCAACCGGTCTCGTTCACCGCCGTCCATCTCACCGACACGTTCTGGGCGCCGCGCATCGAGACCAATCGCACCGAGACCATTCCGTTCGCCTTCGAGCAGTGCGAGTTGAGCGGACGCGTCGACAATTTTCTCCGCGCCGCCAAGGCGCTCAGGAGCGAGCCGCTCGAGAACACCAAGCCGCCCGGTTATCCGTTCGACGATACCGACCTCTACAAAGTGATCGAAGGCGCATCGTATACGTTGAGCGTGCGACCCGACCCCAAGCTCGACGCCTACGTCGACAGCCTCATCGAGAAGATCGCCGCGGCGCAAGAACCGGACGGCTACCTCTACACCACGCGCACGATCAATCCGGCGCAGCCGCATCCGTGGGCCGGCAAGGAGCGGTGGGAGCTCGAGCGCGACGACAGCCACGAGCTCTATAACCTCGGGCATCTGTACGAGGCCGCGGTCGCCCACCACCAGGCCACCGGCAAGCGCGGGCTGCTCGACATCGCCATCAAGAGCGCCGACCTGCTCGACCGCACGTTCGGCCCCGGCAAGCGATCGATCTGGCCGGGCCATCAGATCACCGAGATGGGCCTCGCCAAGCTCTATCGCGTCACCGGCAACGAGCGCTACCTGACGCTCGCCAAGTTCATGCTCGACGAGCGCGGTCCGCGCGAGGGTGAGAAGACCAACCCGCGCGGCCTCGAGTACAACCAGGCGCAGCAGCGCGTCATCGAGCAGACCGAGCCGGTCGGACACGCCGTGCGCGCCACCTACATGTACTCCGGGATGGCCGACGTGGCGGCGCTCACCGCCGACGCCTCGTACGTGAAGGCCATCGACACGATCTGGACGAACACGGTCGGCAGGAAGCTGTACATCACCGGCGGCATCGGCGCTACCGGGGCCGGCGAGGCATTCGGGCGGCATTACGAGCTGCCGAACATGACCGCCTACAACGAGACCTGCGCATCGGTGGGCATGGACTACTGGAACCATCGGCTTTTTCTCCTGCACGGCGACGCGAAGTACATCGACGTGATGGAGCGCACGCTCTACAACGGCCTGATCTCGGGCGTCTCACTCGACGGCAAGACGTTCTTCTATCCGAATCCGCTGGAGTCGAACGGTCAACACGAGCGGAGTCCGTGGTTCGGCGTCGCCTGCTGCCCGGGAAACATCACTCGTTTTCTGGCCTCGGTGCCCGGCTACGTTTACGCGCATCAGGGCGACACGATCTTCGTGAACCTCTACGCAAGCGGAACTGCCGACATCGAGACGCGCGAGGGGCGCCGAGTGAAGCTCGTGCAGGACACGCGCTACCCCTGGGACGGCGCGATCACGATCACGGTGACACCAGACGCGGCCCGGCGCTTCCCCATCAAGCTGCGGATCCCCGGGTGGGCGCGGAACGAAGCCGTGCCGAGCGATCTGTACCGATTCGCCGACGGCATCGACGAGCGAGCCACGCTCGCGATCAACGGGCAATCACAGCCCGCCACCCACGGCGCGGACGGCTACGTCACCATCGACCGGTCGTGGACGGCCGGCGACATCATCACGCTGGAGCTGCCAATGCCTGTCCGCCGCATCGCCGCGCACGATCGGGTCGAGGCCGATCGCGGGCGAACGGCGCTGCAGCGCGGGCCACTCGTCTACGCCGCCGAATGGCCCGACAACCCCAACGGTCAGGTGCGCAACATCGTGCTGCCGGACGAAGCGCGGTTGACGAGTGGCTTCCGTCCCGATCTGCTCGACGGTGTGCAGGTCGTCAGCGGACGCGCCGTGGGCCTTGCCTACGATGCCCAGGGAAACGTCACGAAGCGCGAACAGGACTTCACGGCGATTCCGTATGCCACGTGGGCGAATCGCGGCCGCGGCCAGATGATCGTCTGGCTGGCGACACGCGACGACACGGCGCGGCCGACACCTTGGCCAACCGCGGCCACGACGAGCATCGTCACCACCTCGCCCGCTCGACGGAGCCCGCGGGCGATCAACGACGGCGAGGCGCCGCGCGCGTCGAGCGATCCGTCGATGTACTTCGACTGGTGGCCGCGCCGCGGCGCCAGCGAATGGGTGGAGTACGCATTCCAGAAGCCCTCGGCCGTGTCGCGTGCCGAGATCTACTGGTTCGACGACACCGGGCGGGGGCAGGTGCGCGCGCCGGCGTCCTGGCGACTGCTCTACAAGAAAGGCGACGCGTGGATACCGATCGACACCCGTGACGAATACGGTGTGTCCATCGATCGGTTCAACACCGTCACCTTCAAGCCGGTGACCACCACGGGCCTCCGTCTCGAAGTCATGTCACATCCCGAGTTCTCGTCGGGCATTCAGGAATGGACTGTGAAGTAGCGCAGGCCTTCAGGCCTGCCAACGACCGGCGGGCAGCCCTAGAGGGCTGCGCTACGTACGATTCAGCGACGATCTACCCGCGGACCCGGCGGCGGCGAGGAGCGTGGTCGACCGGCGAGGTCGCGGTCGGGGCGCCTTCGACATCCACCGGCAGCCGATCGAGGAAGCGATCGAGATTGCTGCGCATCACCACATGTGGAACGAGTTGAATCCGATCGGGTGGGCTGGTCCCGTCCAAGAGAAACCGATAGAGCGCCAACAGCGCCTGTCGGCCCTGACTGACCGGACGCTGATACAACGTCGCGGCAATCGCGCCGGCCCGGAGCCGCGTCACGAGCTCCGGAAACAGATCGGTGGTCACAATGGTGAGCCCAGGGATGCGACGTTCCTGTTCCGCGGCCCGAAGCACGGGCAGCGAGTTGACCGTGCTGACGTAGATCGCCCTCAGATCACGATGCGCGCGCAACACCGCCAGCGCTTGCGCGTAGGCTTCGCGTTCGTTGTCGTGCGCCTCGACCACCGGCCCCAGCGTCAATTGTCCCGGCGTCGCCTTCAGGCTCGACTCGAAGCCGCGCAGCTTCTCCGCGTGATCCTGCGTCGACAACCAGCCCGTGAAGAACGCGACTTCGCCACCATTCGGCAGAAATCGGGACAGCAGCTCGCCCGCCACGGCGCCGACGGTGAACGGATCCGCGGACACGGACGTCAGCCGCTCCGTGTTGGGCGCATCGGTGACGACGCAGACGACGGGAATGTCCTGACGCACGGCGCGTCGAATGTAGGGCTTCAAGGCAGCAGGGTTGCCGGGCGCGACGATGAGGCCGCTGGTGCCGTCGCCCAGCGCCTCTTCGAACAGCGGGATGTCGCCTTCGCCCAGGCTCGGGTAGCTGCGAAAGTCGACGTGCAGCGCGGGCGCGAACGGCGCCGCGGCTTCACGAATGCCCTCGCGCAGCGAGTCCCAGAACAACGCGATCTCGCCCGGCAGATGTACCGAGATCCGAATCTGCTTCCGCGATTTGAGATACCGGGCCGCCAGATTCGGCCGGTAGCCGAGCGACTCGGCCGTGCTGAGCACCCGCGCGCGCGTCGTCGGGTTCACGCCTGGCTTCGCATGCAACGCGCGATCGACCGTGCCGGTCGACACTCCTAACGCACGGGCAATGTCCTTGATGCCGACGGGCGCTGCGGGCAACGAAGAGCGGCGGCGATCCGAGGACATGGAACGGATCTTAACGCGGGTTCGTGGGGTGCGCGGGGTTCTAGGGTTCGGGGGTTCTAGGTGCTAGGGTTCTAGAGGTTCGATGGGTTTGATGGGTCTGATTGGGTCTAGGCCATGAGCAAGGGATTCACAATCGGGATCGATTACGGCACCAACTCGGTCAGGGCCGTGGTCGTGGACTGTACCGACGGCGGCATTCGCGGCGTGCACGTGTTCCCTTATCCGTCGGGGGACGCCGGCGTCCTGCTCGATGCGCGCGATCCACATCTCGCACGGCAGAACCCTGCCGACTACATCGCCGCGCTCGAGGCCGCGGTGCCTGGCGCACTGGAGGCGGCCGAGGCGACGCCGGCGTTCTCGCGCGATCGTGTGATCGGCATCGGCGTGGACACCACGGGCTCGACCCCCTTGCCCGTCGACGCACGCAATCGGCCGGTCGCGATGGATCCACGCTGGCGGGGGAATCTCGCGTCGCATGCGTGGCTGTGGAAGGATCACACGGCTGCCGACGAGGCCGCGGCGATTACGAAGGCCGCGGCGGCGAGCGCACCGTATCTGCTGGCGCCGATCGGCGGCACCTATTCGTCCGAGTGGTTCTGGGCGAAGATCTGGCACTGCCTCAACGTCGCGCCGGAGGTCTTTGCCGCCGCGGAGAGCTGGGTGGAGCTCGCGGACTTCGTGCCGTCTGTGCTGGCCGGCGTCGAAGTCCCCAGCGCCATCCAACGATCGATTTGCGCCGCGGGCCACAAGGCGCTCTACGGCGAATCGTGGGGCGGCCTGCCGCCGCGCGAGTTTCTCGCGAGCCTCCATCCCGAGCTCGCCCGGCTGCGCGACCGCTTGTACGCGCACGCCTCTCCTCCGGATCGTCCAGCGGGCCAGCTTGCGCCGCACTGGGCCGCGCGATTCGGCGTGCCTGCAGGCATCCCGATCGCGATGGGTGGGTTCGACGCGCACTACGGCGCCATCGGCTCCGGCATCCAGCCCGGCACCTTCGTGAAGATCATCGGCACGTCCACCTGCGACTGCGCGATCGTGCCTGGCACGGCGGCGATGCCGGACATTCCCGGCATCTGCGGCATCGTGCCTGGATCGATCATGCCCGGCTACTACGGCATCGAAGCCGGGCAATCGGCGGTCGGCGATCTGCTGCGCTGGTGGGTCGAAGAAATCTGTCTTGGCGACGTGTCCGCCGACTTGTCCGCCGAAGCGCCAGGCGCGAAGGCGGAAGCGCCATCCGGGAAGGCGGAAGCACGTAGCGCGAAGGCGGACGACCTACACCGGACGCTCTCGGACGAGGCGACGCGGCTTCGCCCGGGCGAGTCGGGCCTCGTGGCGCTCGATTGGAACAACGGCAATCGCACCGTGCTCGTCGATCCGCGTCTGACGGGCCTCATCGTCGGCCAGACCTTGCACACGACGCGGGCCGAGGTCTACCGCGCGCTGATCGAGGCCACGGCGTTCGGCGCGCGCACCATCGTGAAGCGGCTCGTCGACTACGGCGTGCCGATCGCGCGTATCGTGTGCTGCGGCGGTATCGCCGAGCGCAATCCGCTGTTCATGCAGGTCTACGCGGATGCCATCGGCCTGCCGATGCACATCGCGGGCTCGCCGCAGACGCCGGCCTTGGGCGCGGCGATCTCGTCCGCCGTGGCGGCCGGCGCGCAGGCTGGCGGATACGACACGTTCGAAGAGGCGCAGGCGCACATGACTCGCCTGGCACCCATGGCGTTTCAACCGGAGCCTTCCGCCGTGTCGGTCTACAACGACCTCTACGCCGTGTACACCGAGCTGCACGACGGCTTTGGCGGCGTCGGACAGACACGATGGGACTACGCGACGCTCATGAAACGCTTGCTCGTCATCCGCGAGCGCGCGGTCAGCGCGGGCACGCCAACCCAAGGAGTCGGCGCATGATGGCCGCCGAGCTGCGCGAGCTCGTGTGTCGCGCCAATCAGGCGCTGCATCAGACGGGCCTGGTGCACGGCACATTCGGCAATGTGTCGGGCGTGGACTACGACGCGGGTCTCTGCGTGATCAAGCCGAGCGGCGTGCCCTATCAGGACCTCACGCCCGAGCAGATGGTGGCCGTCTCGTTGGAGACTGGCGCCGTGCTCGAGTCGTCGCTCCGCCCCTCGTCCGACACGGCCACGCATCTGGAGCTCTATCGCGCCTTTCGCTGCGGCGGCGTGGTGCACACGCATTCGGAGTCGGCGACCATCCTCGCGCAGGTCCGGCTGCCCGTGCGCTGCATGGGCACGACCCACGCGGACTACTTCCGCGGCGATGTGCCGGTGACACGGCCGATGCGCGGAGATGAAGTGGCCGACGACTACGAGCGCCACACCGGCCTCGTCATCGTCGAGACATTTCGTGCGGCGGGGATCTCGCCGGACGAGGTCAGCGGCGTGCTCGTCGCCAACCATGGTCCGTTCGTCTGGGCGGCGGATCCGTTCGCCGCGATCGAGCGCGCCGAGGTGCTCGAGTTCCTGGCACGATGCGACATCACCGCGAGGACCATCGCTCCGGACGCGCCCCGGCCGGATGCGCATCTCGTCGACAAGCACTACACCCGCAAGCACGGGCCGACCGCCTACTACGGTCAGACTCGCTGAGAGCAGGGGTACGTAGCGCAGGCCTTCAGGCCTGCCAATCACCG
>DAINCF010000088.1:0-17502 GCA_036732565.1 Vicinamibacterales bacterium | reverse complement strand
CTTTCGACGATCGCGCGCGCCTCGAGCAGCGCGGGATGATAGCGATGGTTGAAGCCGACGCGCACCAGGCGGTCGTGGGTCCGCGCCGCATCGATCAACCCCTGCAGCTCACTCGCCGATCGCGCCGCGGGCTTCTCCACCAGCACGTGCTTGCCGGCCTGAACCGCGGCAATCGCAATCGGCGCCAGCCAATCATTGGTGGTCGCCACGATGACCACTTCCGCATCCGGATGTGCGATCGCCGCATGCCAGTCGTCGACCGCCTGCGCGCCGGACACGCTGCCGGCCAGCTCCTTGGCACGCTCGGGGATCGCGTCCGCGCACGCCACCAACCGCGACCCCTCGAGCGCGGCTGCGCGCTTCCTGCCAATCAGGCCGCAGCCGACAATGGCGACGCCGACGCCACTCATCGCTCGCCCCAATCCTGCCCGCGGTCCTTGGGCACAATCCGACGCAGCGTGTAGATGTCCGACCCCGCGAGCGCACTGCGGTGCTCCGCCAACCGCTCCCATGGATCCCAGGGGGCGCTCAACAAGCGACCGGTGATGCCGTCGCTGGCCGCGGACCCGAGAAACACGGCGAGGCGCGCGCCGACATCCAAGGGGGTGCCGCCCTGGGCCTTCGTCTTGACCATACGATCGTAGAAGTCCTGACCGACGACGTCTGGCCCGGCGTCGAGCGCCTGATCGAGCATGCGCGTGTTCAGGGCGCCCGGAGCGATGGCGTTGACGTCGATACCGTACTCCTTCACCTCGAGCGCGAGCGACTCCGCGAAGCGAACGATCGCCGCCTTCGACGCCGCGTAGGCGCTGATGCGCGGCAGCGGATTGGTCGCGCCGCCGCCGGAGATCTGGACGATCTTGCCGGATCGCTGCGCTTTGAAGTGCGGCAGGACGACCCGGCACGGCAGCACCGATCCGTAGATGTTGATCTCGACGGCTCGCACCCAGTCCGTCCACGCGACGTCCTCGATGGCGCCCATCGGTCCGTACACGCCGGCGTTGTTGACCAGCACGTCCACCCGACCGAAGCGAGCGAGCGTTCGATCGACAACCGCTTGGACCGCGCCGGCGTCCGTCACGTCAGCGGACATGGCCTCGACGTCGGACCGATCCGTCGCGGTCTGCTGCAACTCCTCGTGGGCGGACGCCAACAAGCCGGCATCGCGTGCGCAGATCGTGAGGCGAGCGCCGGCCTGCGCGTAGGCGCGGGCGATCTCGAGGCCCAGGCCCTGGTTCGCGCCGGTGATGATGGCGACGCGACCGTCCAGCAGTCTCGCCGAAGCGTGAGGTGAAGGTGGAAGGGTCTGGCTCATCGCGACGGCCGCCCCACCGAGATCACTCGAAAACGTCGATCGCCACCGAGCGTCTTCGACAGAAAGCTGTTAGCGTCGATCAGCAGGCCGGCCGGCATCCGTTCCGCCAATCGATCCGGCTCGATGCCACGATACGCCGGCCATTCGGTGGCGACGACGAGCGCGGCCGCCTCGTCGGCGGCGTCCAGCGCATCGTCAACCCGCGTCACGGCGTTGAGGTCGGCCGGCAGCGCGCCCGCGGCTGGATCGTGGGCGCGGACGTCGGCGCCGTGCTCCACCAGCCATCGACACAGCTCGACCGCCGAGGACCGCCGCAGCGTGCTCGTGCCCGGTTTGTAGGTCAGGCCCCAGATGCCGATGCGCCGGCCCGCCACGGAGCCGAGCTCGGCCTGCAGACGAAAGTGCGCCCACCGCCGATGCGCGAGGTTGCTGGCCTCGATGCCATCCATCAGCGGCGTCGCGCGGCCGACCTTCTCGCCCATCTCGCGGAGGAACACCACATCGCGCGCCAGGGTTCCGCCGGCGAACGCGGCGCCCGGCGACAGATACGCGTACGGGCCGATGCGGCGCTCGGTCTTCAGGCCGCGTTCGACGTCCTTGGCGTCGGCGCCCGTGGCTTCGCACAGCGTGGCCAGCTCGTTGATGAACGCGACCGAGGTCGCCAGGAACGCGTTGACGGCGTGCTTGGTCATCTCCGCCGATTCGACCGACATCCACTCGATGGCGGTGGTGATCGGCGCGAACAACTTCGTCAGCACGTCGCGATCGCTGGCCGTGCGAACGCCGATCACGACTCGATCCGGCTGCATGAAGACGTCGATCGCTTTGCCGAGTCGAAGATTCTCAGGCGAGCACGCGAACGAGACGTGACGCGCCCGTGATTGCGACGACCACGTCCGCTCGAGCCGTCGCACACTGCCGACGGGCAACTGCGACGAGCACACCACCACTGAGCCATCCGCCAGCCAAGGGAACGCCCGTTCGACGTGCTGCACGACGAACGCCACGTCCGCCCGATCGTCGTCATCCACCGGCGTGTCGAACGCGACCCAGACGATCGCGGCGTCACGCACGGCGTCCTCGATGCCGGCCGTGAAGCGCAGACGACCCGCCGTCATCTGCTCCCTCAGCAGATCCTCGAGACCCGGTTCCTGTACCGGAGGAAGACCATCGGTCAAGCGCTCGACGGTCGTCGGATCGGGATCCCAGCCAACGACGTCGTGACCCGCGGCGGCCGCGCATGCGGAGGTCACGGATCCGAGGTGCCACAACCCCAGCACGGCGACCCTCATGCACGGACCTCAAGGATCTCCGGATGAGCCTGGAGATAGTCGAGCGTGCGGATGATCCCTTCGCGAATCGTCAGCCGCGGCGTCCAGCCGAGCGCCCGAATCCGCGTCGTGTCGAGGAAGATGAACGGGTTGTCGCCAATCCATCCACGGTCGCCACCGGTGTACTCCAGCGTCGGCGCGACGCCGAGGTGACCGGTGATCCAGCCGATGGAGTCGTTCACCTCGACGTACTCGTCGGTGCCGAGATTGAGCACGTTGACCTTCTCGGTGGCGCGGTCCATGGCGAGCAGAATCGCGTCGATGCAATCCTGAATGTACAGATACGACTTGCGCTGCCGGCCGTTGCCGAGCACGCGCAGGCGCGAGGCATCGGCGCGCAGGCTGCGATAGAAGTCGAACACGTGCCCATGCGTGTAGCGCTCGCCGAGGATCGAGACGAAGCGGAAGATCCACGCGCGGAAGCCAAACCCCTCGCAGTAGGCTTGAATGAGCCCTTCACCTGCGAGCTTCGAGGCGCCGTAGAGGGATGTCTGTACCGGAAATGGCGCGTCCTCAGGCGTCGGAATCACCGGCGCTTCGCCGTAAATCGATCCCGTCGACGAGAACGCCACGCGCGTCACCCCGTTGGCCCGCATCGCTTCGAGCACATTGAACGTCGCGATGGTGTTCTGCTCGAGGTCGCGCCGCGGATGATTCGTTCCGAAGCGCACGTCGGCGTTGGCTGCCAGATGAAACACCACGTCGGCTCCGCGCATCGCCTCGGTCAGCGCGGCCGGATCGAGGGTGTCGCCTCGGACGAGCGTGAAGCCGCGCTGTTGCCGCGCCTCCGCGAGAAAACCTTCCTGTCCGGTTGAGAAGTTGTCGAAGGCGACCACCTGATGGCCGCCAGCTAGCAGGCGATCGACCAGAGAGCTGCCAATGAACCCGGCCCCGCCGGTCACAAGTGCGCGCATCGGGAGTCGAATGAAACGACTGATCCTATCATGGGCTCGGGCTGGCTCCCGACAGCGCCTCTGCTACAATCCCGCTCTTCGACCGAGATCGATGCACGACCACCTGCCGGCCGCGACGTTCCCCTGGCCAGCCATCGCGGGAGCCACTCCATCCTGGACGGGTCGCGGCTTCAGCGTGGATGGACAGGCGGCCGCCGTGCTCGATTTCGAGGCCGGGACGTCTGGATGGAGCGAAGAGCTCACCAGGTTCCATGAAGAGACCGCCGGCGAAGGCACTCACCCGATCGACGTCGCGTCTCGGCGGCGCGCCCGTGCCGCGCTGAAGCACTACGTCCACCGTGACGGCCCGAGCACTGTGATTCTCGAGGCGGGCTGCTCGAGCGGCTTTCTCCTCCAGGAGCTGGTGCGCGACTGGCCCCAGAGCCTCGTGATTGGATCCGACTATCTGCGCGGCCCGCTCCAGGTCCTGGCGGAACGGCTGCCCACGCTCCCGTTGCTGCGATTCGATCTGGTGAAGTGTCCGCTGCCATCCTCGTCGGTCGACGCCGTCGTGCTCCTGAATGTCCTGGAGCACATCGAGCACCACACGAAGGCCGTCGAGCAAGTCGCGCGCGTGCTCAAACCGGGCGGCGTTGCGGTGATCGAAGTGCCTGCCGGCCCCAACCTCTACGACATCTACGATCGATACCTGCAGCACCATCGGCGCTATCGGCTTCGCGAGCTGACCGAGCTCGTCGCTGCCACCGGCTTGAACGTCACCGAGCAGTCCCATCTGGGCTTCTTCGCGTACCCGGCGTTCGCGCTCGTCAAACGCCTGAACCGTCGAGCGCTGACGGCACCCGACGATGTGCAACGCGCGAAGGTGGAGCAGGCCATCAAGCGCAGCGGACGAGGGCCCTTCCTGAGCTGGGCGATGGCGATCGAGGAGCGGCTGTCCCACCTCGTCAACTATCGCATCGGCATCCGCTGCGTGGTGGTCGCCAGGAAAGCGAGCGCGTGAAGGGATCGGCAGCTTACTGTGCCGAGGCGACCTGGGTCGAGGGGTCGAGCGCGTAGACCTGCCACCGCCCCTTGTCGATTCGTGTGTACTCGAACACCAGCCTCGGTTTCGGCGTGACCAGGTTCATCAGCGGCGCCGGCACATCGTACTCGGGCGGTTCCAGCAACATGAACGTCGGTTGTTTCCGCCCGTCTTCCGCAGCGGTCACGAGTTGATCGCGTCCAAAGATGTGATGCGAGCGCACCGTGAGCCGCGGATCCAGTGCGGCCGCGAGCGGCATCGACCAGGCTCCAGGTCGGGCGAACCCACCGACCAGGACGACGGCCCCGTTCGACTCCTGCGCCCGCTGGTTCAGAAACGCGACCACTTCGGCCAGGCCGTAGCCGCTCGGCCATCCCACCAGGTATTGGTACTGGTCGAACGGCGGCATCGAGGCTTTCGTTGGATCGGTGGCGAACGCATGGTCTGACCTCACCCACGGCGGCACGAATCCAACGATCAGGACGACCGTGACGGTCGCACCGATCAGCGGCCGCCAGTCTCGCAGCTGACTGAAGCGGTGAGCGATCGCTGAGACGGCGCCTGTCCCCCACTCGGCAATCACGACGCCCATCAACACGACCAGCGGAACAAGGGAAGGCAGCAGATACCGCGAGAACCACAACTTCAACCCGACCGCATGACCGATCACACCGATCAAGAACGCGAGCCCCAGTGCCACTCGATACCGCGACGGTGCCAGCACGGCGCCGATCAAGGTCGCGCCGACCAGCCACGTAAACGGCGGCGAATTGAACTCGCTCACCCACGTCGGCGCCGACCGGGCGCTCTCCCACACCGACGCCAACGTCCCGGTCGATCCGTCCCGGATGAACTGATCGCCGAACTGGACTCCCATCACCGGTCCGAGCGCCATGGTGATGGTGGCGACCGCGGGAAACACGGCAAACGCCGCGATCGGTCCCACACGTTGCCGCATCTGCTTCCACCCACCCGCCGCGATGACGACCAGGACAGGCGTGGCAATGGCCAGCGCCGCCGTCACCTTGGTGAGCACGGCGAGCCCCATCAGCAGACCGGCAACAGCCGCGAGCGCCTTCGACTGTCGCTCGAGCCCAGCCCACAGGATGATCATCGACCAGACCACGAACGCCGATATCAACGGATCGTGCAGCGCCATCCGGTCATAGAACACGACGTAGGGCATGGTGGCCCAGAGCAGGCCGGCGATGATGGCGGCCGTGACGCCCGCCAGGCGGCGGGTCACGATCATCACGCCCAAGGTCGTCAGGACGCCAATCACGGCGATGAGCGTTCTCGTCGCGAGCAATGGATCGGAGGCGAAGCGCGCGGTGGGATAGAACGCCATGTAACCAAAGAGCTTGCCGTGTCGAACCCGGTCAGCCAGCGGCCACGACACATAGTCGAGCGCACAATGGAGATGCCCACCCTCGTCGACAAAAGGCGGGAGCGCGCGGAGATTGTTCAATCGCACGACCGCGGCAAGCACCAGCACCAGAGCGACGGCGGTGACAAAGACCCACTTCGATGTGTGTGGCTCGGTGTCCGCGCGGACGGTCTGGCCGGGTGTCATGTGACTCAGTGTAGAGTACAGCGTTGGCCGTCGATTCGCGAACCCAAGTAAGACGTCTACTAGTGACCGGAGCAGCCGGCGGAGTGGGCCACCGGGTCTGCCACGTGCTCGCCGAGCATGGCTACCAAGTGCGTGGGCTCGTTCGGCCTGAAGATGACCTTCGACGGCTTCGCCTCTCCGGCAGCAACCTGCACACCGGGTACGTCGAGGATGCTGAATCCGTGCGCGAAGCGATGCGCGGCATGGACGGCGTCGTGCACTGCGCGGGGCTGCTTCCCGATGCGCCCGGCGCCAGCCCCGACGTGTTCCACCGCGTCAACGCCGAGGGGACGCGTACCGTCATGCAGGAGGCAATCGCCGCCGAGACGCAGTGGCTGTTCGCGATGTCGACCATCAGTGTCGTCGACCACGTGTCCCAAGCGATCGGTCTCGGCGAGATATTCGACTACACCGACAACGCGGCGCATGAGCCCTACATCGCCTCGAAAATCGCGGCGGAAACGATGCTGCGCCAGATGAAGCCTCACTATGCTGGTGAGCTGGCGATGCTCAGGCTCGCGTATGTTTACGGGCCTGGAAATTTCGGCGTGTGGCGCAGACCGCTGCTCTTTGTCAGACAAGGGAAGTTCCGCCATATCGGCGGCGGCCATGCGTCATTCCCCTTGATCTACGCGGACGATATTGGTCGATACATTGTCATGCTTCTCGCGCAGGGCGCATCGGGCGGGTACGACGGCGTGCACATCCTGGCCGATCCGCAGCCGACGACGCTTCGCGACGTGTTCGACGTCATCACCGACGCCGTCGGCGCGCCTGCGCCGCGGAGCGTACCTCTCTGGGCCATGCGGGCCGCGGCCACGATGGTGGGCGTGGTGCCCCGGCGCTTGCGCACCGGACCACTGGCGATGCTCACCCCCGCGCGAGTGGAACAGTTCTCGCGCGGATACGATCTATCTGGGGTGCTCGACAGGCAGTGTCTCGACCGCCTGGGGATGATGGATTTCCGTCAAGGTCTCCGACTGATGATCGAGGACTACGCGTCCTCCGAAGGTCTGGTGCCGAAAGCATGAGCCGGACCGCGCTCGTGCTCGGCGCGAACGGGCACCTCGGCGCGCACCTCGTTCGCCTGTTGCGATCGCGGGGCCAGCCGGTGCGAGCGTTCGTCCGGCCGACGAGCGACTTGCGAGGGCTGGAAGGGACCGACGTCGAGATCGTGCGTGGAGACGTCGTGGATGCCGGCGCGCTCGCAGCAGCCGTCGTGGGGTGTCAGGACGTCTATCACCTCGCGTCGCCCACCGATCGGCAGCCGGGCGTGGCACGTACCATCGTCGACGGCACACTCAACGTGTTGGCCGCCTGTCAACAGCGAGACGTCGAGCGTCTCCTCTACACGAGCTCCATCGTCACCGTTGGCTATTCGTCCAGTCCGCACCTCGTCCTGGATGAGCGCGCGCGCCAGCGGACCGATGCCACCGTCTACCACTCGGCGAAGTGGCTCGCGGAGCAAGAGGTCATCACGTTCGCGGCGCGAGAGAGGCCGGCGACCGTCATCGTCAATCCGGCCACGCTCGTAGGACCACTGGACTACCGCGTGACGCCGAGCAACGCTCCGATCCAGCAGTGTCTGGACGGTAGGCTGCGCTTCGCCCTTCCAGGCGGCTTGACCATCGTTCACGTGGCGGACGCGGCCCGCGGACTCCTGCTCGCGATGGAGAAAGGTCAGCGCGGCATGCGCTACATCCTCGGCGGCGAACGGCTGACTATCCGCGACTACTTCGCGGTGATCGCCAGGGAGTGCGACCGGCCCGAGCCGATGCTGACGCTCCCCCGCCCAGCCGTCCTCGCGGCTGGTGCGCTCCTCTCGATCGTCGAACGTCTGAGCGGCCGGACCATGCCGTTCACCTTCACGCAGGCGCGGCTGCTGGCGGGTCGATACGGGTGGTACTCGAGTGAGAAGGCGGCGCGCGAGCTCGACTATCAGTGGCGGCCCGCGGCCGATGCGGTTCGGGATTACGTACACTGGGTCCGCCAGGGGCGGCCCGCCGCGTCTCACCGCAGCCCGGCGTAACAGCCCTGCCACCCTCGAGTTCGATCTGGTAGAGTGACGACGGCTTTGCATGTCGCCAGACGTACCAATCACCGCCCACCAGCACGCTTCGTCGGTCGAGAGCAACGCGGAGTTCTTCGCTGACAATGCCCGCTACAAGCAGGCACAGACCGAGCTCGAGTTGTATCGATTCATCGCGCTGGCGGCGAGCCATGAGACCAAGCACGCGCGGGCGCTGTTGGACATCGGCAACGGCGGCGTCTTCGAATATCCGATCGACCATATCCCGCGCGTGGTCGCGTTAGACGTGTTCGTCGAGGCCGACTTCGCGACGCGCTATCCACATGTCGAATGGCGGCAAGTCAGCGCGCTCGACATGGCGTTCACCGAGCGGTTCGACACGGTGGTGGCGATCAACACGCTGCACCACGTGATCGGCACGTCCGTCGATGCCACCTACGCGAACCTGCGCGAGCTCATGAGACGTGCCGCGGCCTGTCTCGAGCCCGACGGCAAGATCGTGATCATCGAGTCGACGATGCCGCGATGGTTCGTGCGACTCTACAGTCAGTTCTTCGGGCTGGTCTTGAAGGTGTGGCGGTTGAGGCACCCGGCCACCTTCCAGTTCTACTTCCGGGACATCATCGAAGCCGGCCAGGCCGCCGGTCTCGAGCTGAAAGAGCTGACGTTCATCCCGAAGACCAGTGACTTCATTTTTCTGGGACGACAAGTCAAGCCATGGATGGCGCCCATTCGAGTCGGGAAGTTCGTGTTCGCGCGTCCGACGACGCACGCGCGCGCCGTCTAAACCGTTGGCCGCCTGGTGACAGCGCATGACGCTCGTCAGCCTGATCATTCCTGCCTATAACGAGGTGGCGCAGATTCGGACCACAGTGTCCGAGGCCGCCGAGTACTTCGCGCGTCGCGAGATCCCCTGCGAGATCATCGTTGCCGCCGACGGTAGCGACGGGACGCGCGAGGCGGCGCGCGAGCTCGCGAAGACGCGGTTCGCGGCGGGACCAACGATTCGCGTCATCGGGTCGGATGCGCGGCGAGGCAAAGGGCGGGGCATCAGGCTCGGCATGCAGCTCGCCACGGGAGACGTCATCGGCTTCGTCGATGCCGACAACAAGACCCCCATCACCGAGTTCGACAAGGTCGCGCCGCTGCTCCGATCGGGTCACGATATCGTCATCGGATCGCGGGCGCTCGGCGGATCGCAGATCGATCGACCGCAGCCGTGGCACCGGCGAATGGGCTCGAAGGGCTTCGGCGTTCTCCTCCGCACGCTCGTGGGTCTCGGCGGCATCATCGACACGCAGTGCGGCTTCAAGTTCTTTCAGGGCCACGTCGCGCGCGACGTGTTCTCCCAGCAGCAGGTCGACGGCTACATGTTCGACGTCGAGATTCTGCTGCTCGCCCGGCGGCGCGGGTATCGCATCGCCGAGGTGCCGATCCGCTGGCGCGATGATGGAGAGAGCCGCCTGCAGCTCGTCTCCGGCAACATCCGGAATGTGCGAGACGTCATCTCGATTGCGTGGCGCCTGCGCACGACCGAGCCGACGCGAGGCCGTGAGGCCCAGGTGGCGCGCCCGCGAGACACCTCAGAACGATGAGGCGTTCCGCCAGGGCGTCGCGACGCCTCTGCTAGAATCGGCCTCTTAGATGACGTGGTCCTGGGGCGCCCTGGCTGGCCGAATGGCGCGCCGCGTCCGCACACAGCTCGAATACACGCTCTTCGGTCATGTCGGCGTGCAGACCGTGCCGATCAATCGCCCTCATGCCGGCGGCGTCATCGATGGTATCGAGTTCAACGACGATGGCACGCTCTCGGTGTTGGGGTGGTCGCCGGACGCACACGCCTACGCCGACCCGATGCGGCTGACGGCGCACGGGACGTCGATCGCCGCCTCGCACGTGTTTCGCGTCACCCGTCCTGACCTCGGCCAGCTCGTCGCCGATCGCCCCGAGCGTCTGGGTCTCGTCGTCGAGTTCATCCTCCCGCCACCATGGTCTGGCGCGGCGGTGACGTTGTCACTCGGCGACACGCGCATCGCGGACGTGTCCGTGCCCGTCTTCTCTCAACCGGCCTACTGCGAGTTCTATGGCGATCCCGGGGTGTGGCATCGGGACGATGTGTACGGGGTCGGGCCGCCGGTCGCGAGCGTCTCGACCGAAATCCTGGGACTGTGTGGCGATCTGGAGGGCCCGCTGCTCGACTTCGGCTGCGGCACGGGAGCGCTCATCAGCGCGCTGCGCGCCCGTGGCCTCGATGCGTCCGGCCTCGAGCTCGATCAACCGCAGATGCGCGACGCGACACGGCCAGAAGTGCGGGCGCACGTCACCTACTACTCCGGCGCGCTGCCCGCGCCGTTTGCCGATGGCGCGTTCCGCGCGGTGACGTGTTGCGAGGTCCTCGAGCACATCCCCGACTACGAGCAGGCGGTCGCGGAGCTCGCGCGTCTGGCGCGCGAGCGCGCGTTGATCACGGTGCCGGACATGTCCGGCGTGCCGCGCGGCTATGGTCACGGCGTCGTGCCGTGGCACTTGCTGGAGCGATCGCACCTGAACTTCTTCACCCAGCAGAGTCTCGGCGCTGTGCTGCGCCGGCACTTCGGCCGGGTGCAGTTCTTTCGTATCGGTGAGGTGCGGTGCGGGCGGATGCGCTTCTACACCAGCCTGGTGGCGCTCTGTGAGCATTAGCGAGCCCTCGTTGACTCGCCGCCAGTCGGCCGGGCTGATCGCGATGTACATGCTGGTCGCGGCCTCGCTGGCCTATCTGCAAGGCCAGGACATGAACTGGGACCTCCGTAACTATCACTACTACGGGCCCTACATGCTCTGGGAGGACCGGATCGATCTGGACGTGCACGCGGCCGGCGTGCAGACGTTCCTGAATCCGGCGTTGAATCTCCCGCTCTTCTTCGCAATCCGCGCCGGCGTCCCGCCGATCGTGTTCGGCCTGGCGCTTGCCGCCGTGCACGGCATCGCCCTCTGGTACGTGCACCGGATTGCGGTCATGCTCATGACCGGTGCGTCGCCGTGGATCGCCCACACCGCCGGCGCGCTGGCTGCAACTACCGCCGCGCTTGGCAGCGGGTTTCGCGGCGAAGTGGGCACCACGTTGGGCGATACCATCATCGCGACGGTCGTCCTCGCCTCGGTCGTGCGGCTCCTGGATGTCACGCCGCACCAACCGCATCTTCGAAAAGCATCGGCCATCGCCGGGGTTCTCTTGGGTCTGGCCGCTGGCGCCAAGCTCGTCGGCGGGGTCTTCGGGCCAGGGCTACTGTGCCTCGTTTGGATGGCCGGCGATTCCTTTCGTCAACGCGCCGCCTGCATGAGTGCCTTCGGATTGAGCGTCGCGGCCGGCGTTCTCGTGACCGGCGGCCCGTGGATGTGGGTCATGCACGAACACTTCGGCAGCCCCCTCTTCCCGTTCTACAATCTCGTCTTTCGTTCGGAGTGGGCGTCGTTGCGGGATTTCTCCACCGACTACTATGCCGCGCTCCCGGCTCGCCAGCTGCCGTTCTCACTACCCTTCCGATTCCTACGGGGAGAGTTCGTCGCGGTCGAAGTGCCCTTCAGAGATGCCAGGTTCGCGGCGGCTGTCGTCTCGCTGACGGCGATCGCTGGGCTGGCCGCCGCTCGGTATCAGCTCAGACGAGCCACCACCCCTTCCCAGACGTGGAAGCGGCTGGCGATGTTGGCCGTCTTCTGGATCGTGTCGTACGTCGCGTGGGTCCACTTGATTCCGCTCTATCGGTTTGCGCTCCCGCTCGAACTACTCAGCGGCGTTCTCGTACTCGGCGCGTTCGTGCAGGTCGTGGGCGCACACGGAAGAGCGCTCGTGGCGTCGGCTGCAATCTGCACGGTATTGGTGGTGTGGACAAAGCCGCTCGACTACACGCACATCCCCTGGTCACAGGACTACTTCGGCGTCCCGAGAGCAGAGCTCCCCGAGTACGCCGGCGCCACCATCGTCATTGCCGACTTCCCTACAGCGTACCTGGCGCCCTACTTCCCCTCATCTACGATTTTCTTGCGCCTGCTGAGCAACTTCGGGCTCGAGTCGTCGCGCATGCTGGACCGCGCCCTTATGCGACTCTCATTGGCGCCAGCCAACCGCTTGTTCATCTTGCATCACTTGAACAGTAACGATCCGAGAACCGAAATGGTGCTCGATCGATTGGGGTTCGCCATCGATGTGACCAGGTGTCGCAGGTTCGCAAGCTACGCCGACAACTTCGCGATCTGCCCGATTGCAAGGCGGTAAGCCTGGTGCGGGCTTTCGGCGGCTTACCGGCGTCTCAACCAGAAGGAGCCGCCATGTCGCTGAACACCCGCGAGCACGCCGGTCCACAACGGGCTCAGCATCGCGGCGAGCTCCCGATCGTGGCTGACGAACATGTTGGGTAGCTCGATTTGCAGGTGTGGCCCCTCCGCGAGCAGCCACGCGGCCAGCAGATACTGCTCGGAGTAGAACCGCTCGCTCCACTCGGGCGGGTAGTCATACGGCAGAAAGATGTCGTGCAGCTGCACGAGCACGCCCGGCCGAAGGCGTGGGAGCACTTCGAGCAACAGCACTACGCTGTCGGAGTTCGTGAACACGCGATGCGAGTTGTCGATGAAGAGCACGTCGCCCGACATCAGCTCGGCGAACACGGACGCCGAGAGGTTCTCCACGGGCTCGCGAACGACATGGTCGCAGAGCTCGTTGATCTCCGCGCGAGGGACGGGATCGACCGAGGTGATGTGCAGGTCATGCCCGCTCGTGCGCGCGGCGTGACGGGCGACCCGCGTCGACATGCCGGATCCGATTTCGACGTAGCGGGCCGGTCGCTGCGTCGCCACGAACATGTGGAGCGCCGCGAGATCCAAGCCTGAGAACCACGGATTGTCCCACGCCGGCGTGGGGGCCTCCGCCGAATCGATCGGGATGGCCCTCAGCGCCTCCTCACAGGAGAGGACGGAACGGAGATGGGCGATGTAGCGGTCGCGATGGCCGTCGATGATCTCGTGCAGTCGGGGATGTGGGGGCTTGCCATGTCCCCATCGAGGTGTCGGAACGATCGGGTAATCGAGGGAAATTGCGGTAACCGGCTCCATGAGGTGGCGTAACCCTAGCTGGCGGCCTTCGTGAACAGCAACGCGAAGCGTGCGTAGCACGAGGCGTCGACGTCGCGAAAGTTCGTGATGCGAAACACGGTCACGTCGAAGCCCGCACTCGATCCAATGACACGCTCGAGCATGTGGCCAACGTCGTAGATCCGCCCAAATCGATTGCCCCACCCGGAGGCGTGATACACGATCGCATCGGGCTCGAACGGGATGCCTTCTCGATCCGCAACGAGCGGATCGGTTTGAATGCCGTACTCCTCCGCCAGGTAGAACGGAACGATGCAGAAGCGGCCGCCGCGCCTCAGCACGCGACGGGCCTCGACCACGAAGCGGCGATCGGCCTCACCTTCGAAGTGCTCGAACGAGCAGTGCAACGCCATCGCGCTCACGTAGCCATCGGGAATGGGCATGCTGGCGGCGTCAGACCCGATCGTGTCGCCGTGCAGGCCCGGAGGAAACGAGAGGTCCTGCCGTAACGTCTCGCAGCCGAATAGCCGATGGTAGATCTCAGGCACCGGGCTGTGCTCGGAGGCGATGTCGATGTACCGATCACCGGGACCAAGAGCGAGGAGCTGTGCCGCGAGGTAGTGCTCCAACGACTTTTCCCGGACGTTCCCGGCGTAGTACGCGGGATAGCGGGTCGCGTAGCCGGCTGTCTCGAAATAGCTCAGGTAGCCTTCGATATCGACACGCAACGGCTCGACGCTGATTCCGGCTGTTCGCAAGCCATCGATCAGCCGATCCTCGGCGCCGTCCGCCAGCGCCCAGCCGCCGGTGCGGATCATGCGCTCGTCGAGCGTAGACGGCGGGGAAACGGGCTTGCGGGCGTCGATCATCAATCCTCCCAGGGTCGCAAGCAGGTCAGTATAATGCGTTCTTCCCGAATGTCGGATCACGGCACGACCATGAGCCCCCCAGGCCGCGACTCCAAGGTCTCGCCGGTCGGCAGTGTGATGAGCACACTGACGACCCTCGAAGCCCTGCTGCTGCGCGAAGGCGTGTTCACCCAGCCGATGCGCTTGGCTTCACCGCCGAGCTGGATCGAGCACATCCCGTTCGCCTTCTGGATCGTCAGCGCGCTCAAGCCGGCCGTCCTGGTCGAACTGGGAACCAAGTCAGGCAACAGTTACTCCGCGTTCGCGCAAGCGGTGCAGCGTTTCGATTTGAGCACCGCCTGCTATGCCATCGATGCGGGAAGCGGCGCTTCGCAGGCCGACGAGGCGCGCCTCGAGGAGTGGTCCGCGTTTCACAATCGTCACTTCGCGGGCTTCTCGCGGCTGGTGCGATCGACCCCCGACGAAGCCGCGGCGCTGTTCGGCGATCGGTCGATCGATCTGTTGCACATCGACCAGGGCAAGACCTACGACGCCGTCCGCCACGCCTTCGAAACCTGGCTGCCCAAGCTCAGCGCGCGCGGCGTCATGCTCGTGCATGACATCAACCTGCGGGCGGAGGACGTCGGGGCGTGGAAGGTCTGGGAAGAGATTCACGGCACCTATCCCACGTTCGCGTTCCTGCACGGCAACGGGCTGGGCGTGGTCGGTGTCGGCGACGAGCTGCCGCCGGAAGTGCAGTGGCTGCTCTCCGACGTGCCGTTAGTCCCGCACGACATCATCCGCGTGCAGCAGTTCTTCGCGCGCCTCGGGTTGGCGCTGGAGCGCGACTGGCAAGTCACCGAGCTGCAGCACCAGCAGCATGCGCTGACCGCCAGAGTGGCGGAGCTCGAAGCCCTCGCGCTCACGCAAGCGAAGGCGAGCGAGGTCCTCGCCAGCGAGCTGGTCGCGGCCCGCGAGGCCCGTGAAGCACGCGAGCGCCAGGCGATCGACGTCCAGCGCAAGCGGGTCGACGATGACGTCGAGGACGAAGAGCTCGACGAGGACGAGCATGAGCGCCACGCGGACGCTCTGGCGGGCCGCGATCCGGTGCGCGCCGAGCGCGAACGGCTGAAGGCGATCATCGAGGAGCTTGATGGCGAGCGCGCCGCGAGCGAGGCCGACGCCGCGGCCCTGCGCGTCACCGTCACGGGCATGGAGCACGAACGTGGCCGGACCGCGCAGGCCCTCACGTCGGTGAGCCGCGAGCTCGAGCAGACGCACCAGCACTGGACCTGGCGAGTGACGTCTCCCTTGCGCCGCGCGAGCGGTCTCGGCCTCGGCCCGCTGCTCCAAGTCAGGAGCCCCCGGTCCGCGATCTCGATCCTGCGTCTGATGACCAAGCCGCAGCGGCTGATCGAGATGCGCCGGGTCATACTCTCCGGCCTCTTCGACGAGCACTACTATCGCTCGCGCTACGAGGATGTGCGACGCGCCGGCACGCCCGCCGCGGTGCATTACGCGCTGGCCGGGGCGCGCGAGAGCCGCGCCCCGCATCCGCTGTTCGACGCCGAGTTCTATCTCGAGCGCTACCCCGACGTGCGTGCGGTCAACGCTAACCCGCTCCTCCACTTCATGCGCAGCGGACAGGCGGAGGGACGCGATCCGCATCCGCTGTTCTCGATGGCGTACTACCGGAAGCGCCACCCGGAGATCGTCAAGCACCCCACGAACGCGTTGCTGCACTTTCTCTCGAGCGATCCGAGTCAAGGTGACTCTCCACACCCGCTGTTCGACCCGGCCTACTACCTGGAACACGCGCCCGAGGCGGCCACGGCGGACGTCCACCCGCTGCTGCACTTTCTGACGCGCGGCGCGTTCGACGGACGAGCGCCGCATCCGTTGTTCGATGTCGCGTTCTACCTGCGCCAGAACGCCGACGTCCGCAAGGCCCGCCACAATCCTCTGATGCACTACCTCGAGCACGTGCCCGGAGAGGATCGCGATCCGCATCCGTTGTTCGACAGCAGCTTTTACCTGGATGCGGCCCCCGACCTCGTGGAACGGGGCGTCAACCCGCTCGCCCACTTCGTCGAGCATGGCTGGCGCGAAGGACGACGGCCGAACCCGGCGTTCGATCCGCGGTGGTACCTCGAAGTCAATCGAGACGTCGCGGAATCGGGCGAGAACCCGCTCGCGCACTTCGACCGCATCGGGTGGCGCGAGGGGCGCGACCCGAGTCCCGATTTCAGCGTCGCCGACTATCTCGCCACGCATCCTGACGTCGCGGGCAGCGGCGCCAACCCGCTGCACCACTATCTCGTCCACGGTGTGAAGGAAGGGCGGCCCGTGCCGACCAGCCGATCCACCGCACGCCGCCTTCCGCCGTCGAAGAGCGTGCAGCTGCGGGTCGAAGGCACCGCCAACCCGATAGCATCGCGGACGACGCCGACGATCGTGTGCGTGACCCACGTCATCCCGTGGCCGCCACGCGCCGGCAACGAGTACCGCGTCCTGCGGATGCTCGAGTGGCTCACGGCTCGGGGATACCGGGTCGTGCTGCTGCTGTCGCCATTGCCGACGGAGTCGGTGTCGCCTGAACAGCTCGAGGCCCTGGTCGCGCGCGTCGGCAACGTCGCGCTCTGCGATCGCGATGGCGAACTGCAGTACCGCTTGTCGTCCTGCCCTGACCTCTTCGCCGAGCTCAACGGACGACGCACGAGGAACTACGCGGCTCGTCTCGGCGAACGCTCACGTCTCATCGCGCGTAAACAGGAGCTCGTCTGCATCGAGCGGTCCTATTGCCACGATGCCTTGATCGAGGTCGCGCTCGAGGCGGTCGACGGCTTGCGCAACGTCGTCCTGCTCACCGAGTACGTCTGGATGTCGCGGCTGCTGCCGCTGGTCGACGAGCGCGTTCCCAAGCTTCTCGATACCCACGACATGTACTCGACGAAGGCGAACAAGGTGCTGTCGTTCGGCGTGGCGGACATGGAGCTCTCCAGCGAGGAAGAAGCCGAGCGTCTGGCTCGGGCCGATCTCGTGCTGGCGATTCAGGACAACGAGCGGGCGTTGATGCAGGCGCTGGTGCCATCGACCGACGTCATCACCGTCGGCGTCGACGTGGACGTGCCGTCCGCCACCTCCACGCCCCCCGAGCCCAACACGGTTCTCATCGTCGGCTCCGGCAATGCCCTGAATCGGATCGGCATTCGCGACTTCTTGCGGTTCGCGTGGCCATCGATCGTGGCGCGGGTGCCGGATGCCACGTTGATCGTGGCCGGGCCGGTCGGTCGTTTCGTGCCCGAGGACACACCCCGGGTCGAGAACCTCGGCCCCGTGGACGATCTGACGCCGCTCTACGCACG
>DAINCF010000087.1:0-17506 GCA_036732565.1 Vicinamibacterales bacterium | reverse complement strand
GGACCTGAGGGCCGGCTAAAGCCGGCCCCACGAGTTGTAACGCGCTCTAAGCTAGAAATCGACGCGGATACCCAACTGCACCTGCCGCGCGTCGGCGGCGGACACCGACCGGCCGAAGAGCGACGACGCCAGGTTGGCCACGGGGGCGCCGTAGGTCACGTGGTTGTCGATGTTGAACGCCTCCGCCAGCACCTCCAGACGCGCCCGCCCCAGCGGGAAGCGCTTCGCGACCCGCGCGTCGAGCCGCCAGAAGCCGGTGTCGCGACCGGCATTGCGCGGCAGGTTGCCGCTGCGCGTGCCGGGATCGAGAAAGCTCGATCGATTGCGCATGTCGTCGGTGCCAACCCGAGCGCCGGGCGCGAGATCGGGACGGTCGCCGACGAGATTGCGATTGACGTCGCGCCCAAGGCCGATGTTGAACGGCGTGCCGGTCTCCCCCTGCAACAGCGCGGCGAACTGCAGATCCCACGGCAGTCGCACCGTCCCGTTCAACACGAACCGATGACGGCGATCGAGGTTGCTGTACCCGTACGAGTCGTTCTGATCGACATCGCTCTGCGCGATGTACGAGAACTCGTTCTCGGTGGTCGTTTTCGCCGTCGACAGCGTGTAGGCGAGTCCGGCCGTGCCGAAGGGCCCGAAGCGGTTCGACGCCGACACCAGCAGCGCGTGGTAGTTGCCGAAGCCGGACGCTTCGATGGCCCGCACGAAACCGATCGATGGATTGAGGCGCTGCAGCGTGTCGGGCAGCACCGGGTTGGTCTCGACCAGGCGGAGCAGGTTGCGGCCCTTGGCGTTGACGTAGTCCGCGCTGAGCGCCAGCCCGGGCCGCAGCTCGCGCTGAACGCCGATGGTCGTGTTGTACGACCGCGGCATCGGCTGGTCAGGCAGCTCGATGTAGGTGTTCTCGACCTGCGGAACGGTCGTGCCGCCCGCGTAGGGGTCGGGATAGCCCGGATTCTGAATCACGATCTGCCGCTGCCGGGCGTTGTAGTCTGCGTAAAGCGACGTGTTCGTCATCACGTTGTTGTAGAAGACGCCGAATCCGCCACGCACGACGGTCTTGTGCGTGCCGAACGGATCCCAGGCGACACCGAGGCGCGGCGCGAAGTTGATCGCCTCGAGCGACATGCCCGTCACGTCGTGGGTATCGAAACGCACGCCGACGTTCAGGGTCAGATTGCGCGGCAGGCGCCAGGAGTCTTGCGCGAACGCTGCAGCACTGCTCACGATCCACCGGAAGTTCGGGTCGCCTTCGATGGTCTGGAACCGAAACGGGTAGGTCGATGGGTTGGCCGGGTCGAACGGCTCGTCGGTGGAGAACGAGAACACGCCGGGCCGGCTGCCCATGAAGAAGCCATCTTCGGTGACGTGCGTCGCGTCCACCCCGAACTTGAGCCGATGGCTGCCCGCGTCCAGCGTGAAGTTGTCGACGACCTGGATGCGGCGCTCGGGGATGCGCTGCGGCACGTCCGGGAACTTCCCGCGCGTCGACGAGGGCCGCGAGACGGTGAAGACATCCGGGTTCCGCGTTGTCTGATCGCTCAAGGTGTCCGCGTACTGGACGCGCACTTCGTTCAGCGCACGCGGCGACAGGATGCTGGCCACACTGATGACCGACGAGGCGTCGCGCTGCGTGAAGGTGACGCCGAGCTCGGGCGGGCTCAGACCGCCGACGCCGAGATTCTTCTGGACCGGCCGATCCACCAGCACCCGCGCCGTCAGCAGATGCGCGGGCGTGAGCTGGTGCGTGACCTTGGCCAGCCACTGATGGTTTGTCGTTGGCACCTCGTAGTCGCCCGGGTCCACAGGGCCTGTTACCGTCGCGATCGTCTGGCGGCGCGTGGTCTCGTACGAAACGAAGTAGTGCGTACGGTCCTTGACGAAAGGACCGCCAACCCAGCCGCCACCCTGTTTCTGCTCGAACGACGCCTGCGTCGTGGCGAACGCGTTGCGCGCGTCGAGGCCTTCATCGCGGTGGAAGTAGAAGCCGCGGGCGCGGAGCTCGTTGGTGCCGGAGCGCGTGATGGTGTTCAGGATGATCCCCAGGGCGCTGCCGAACTCGGCTTGATACTGCGTCGTCAGCACCTGGAACTCCTGGATGGCGTCCGGTGGCGCGCCCGAGCGGGCGCCGTTGTTGATCGCGATCTCGTTGGTCACGCCGTCGACGATGTACTCGCCGCTGCCGCGGGGCTGGCCAGACTGGCTGGCAGGATCGAGCAAGCGGCCGGTAGACATGACGCCGGGCGCGAGCACGGCCAGCGACGCAGCCTGACGGCCGTTCAGCGGCAGGTTGTCGAGCTGCTCTCGGCTGATCACCGTGTCGAGCGTGCTCCGGGTGGTCTGCACGATCGGCGCCGCGCCCACGACCGTGACGTCTTCGGTCACGGCGGCAGCTTCCAGCACCGTGTCGATGGTCAGTTCCTGACCGATCTCGAAGCGCAGATTCGGGTGCGTCGATGTCTTGAAGCCCTGGAGCGAAACGGTCAACGTGTAGGTGCCGGCAGGGACGAACGGAAGCGAGTAGCTGCCGCGCACATCCGATACTGCGCTGCGAACGAAGCCGGTGGACTCCGATCGCAGCGTGACCGTCGCGCCGGGCACGAGCGCGCCGCTCGTGTCCAGAATCGTGCCTTGTGCGGTCGCGGTCGTCGTCTGGGCGTGTGCGGCGGGAATCGCGCTCCACCGGGGAAGGAGAAGCAAGGACAGAACGAGCAGGAACACGACGACACTCCGACAAGCCACGATGTCACCTCCCGACAAGTCAACTGGTGGGACCAGTCTCATCTAGCGCGATGTGTTGCGCGGAGCAGCGTAGCGTTACTCACCTAGCCAGTCAAGGAAAGATCATAAGCTTTACGATTGACACTATCAGCGCCACTGCATAGTCTCTCTCCTAGATTAAGCAATGGAGCGCCCGATGGTGGCACAACGTGGACGAGCAGTCGTCCTCGCGGCGTGGTGTTTGTGTACAGTGGTCGGAACTGACCAGCTGGCCTCGGTGCTCGCGGGCCGCGAGCACGCGCCAGCCTCGGCGATCCGCTTCGAGGTGTCCTATCCGGCGAGCGTGCAGGCCGGACCCGTCACGGGGCGCGCGATCGTCGCGCTCTCGCGAACGGCCACGCCCGAGCCGCGACTTGCGATTGCACCCGGCGGCGCCACGATCGCCGGCGTCGACGTCGATGCCCTCGCTCCCGGCGCCGTGGCCATCGTCGACGACTCGATGCTCGGCTATCCGCACGCGCTCGGCGAGCTGCCGGCCGGCGAGTACTTCGCGCAGGCACTGCTGAACGTCTACACGCAGTTCCGACGTGCGGACGGGCACACCATCTGGGTTCGCCACAACGACACCATGGCGCCGCTGAACCACGCGCCTGGCAACCTGATCAGCGAGGTGCAAAAGGTTCGCATCGATCCGGCGGCGCCGCAGACCGTGGCGCTCGCGCTGACCAAGGTCATCCCTGCTCCGGACCCACCCGTGGACACTGAGTGGGTCAAGCACGTGCGTGTCCAGAGCGAGCGGCTCACCGCCTTCTGGGGCCGGCCCATGCACCTGAGCGCCACGGTGCTGCTGCCCAAGGGTTACGACACGCATCCAGACGTGCGCTATCCGGTGGTGTACGCCCACGGCCATGGCATCCCGTTCGGCTTCTCGACGACGCCGGAGAGCGACGCGCGCGCGGCCGCGCTGCGGTCGAACGGCAGCAATCTGAAGACCGGATTCGAGTTCGCGCAGGAGTGGATGTCCGACGACTTCCCGCGCGTGATCGCCATCACGTTCCAGCAGCCGACGCCGTACTTCCCTGACTCCTACTCGGTGAACTCCGCCAACAACGGACCGTACGGCGACGCGTTCATGCAGGAGCTGCTGCCGCACCTCGAGACGCGCTTCCGGATCGTCCGCAAGGCGTACGCGCGGCAGGTCGAAGGCGCGTCCACGGGCGGGTGGGAAGCGCTCGCGTTGCAGCTCTATCACCCCGACGAGTTCGGCGGCGCCTGGATCTTCAACCCCGATCCGATCGATTTCCGCCGGTATCAGCTCGTGAACGTCTACGACGACGACAACGCGTTCCGGCCACCGGGAGGTGGGCGCGCGGATTCACTGGAGCGGCCATTCCGGCGCACGGTGGAGGGGCAGGTGATCGATACGGTCCGCGGCATCAGCCGCTTCGAGCAGGCGCTCGGCACGCGTGGCCGGTCCGGCTTCCAGTTCCACGCGTGGGAAGCCGTCTTCGGTCCGATCGGCGCGGACGGCTATCCGCGGCCGCTGTGGGACAAGGTGACCGGTGTCATCGATCGTGACGTGGCCACGTACATGCGCGAGCACGGTTACGATCTGCGGGCCTACGCCGAACGCCAGTGGCCCACGCTGGGACCGAAGCTCGCGGACAAGCTCCACTTCTACACGGGCGACATGGACACCTTCTATCTGAATCTCGCCGTGTATCGCTTCGAGGAGTTCCTCGCCGGCACGAAGGCGCCGCACGTCCCCGGGCAGTTCGAGTACGGTCGTCCGATGAAAGGCCACAACTGGCACGCCACCGACTGGGCGGGCCTCGTCCGCCAGATCGCCACCCACATCAAGAAGCACGCCCCCGCCGGCGAGCCAACCGCGGCCTGGAGTTACTGAGCGAGCGACAGCACTTCGAGAAAGCGGTCGACGTCCTTCATGTCGTTGTAGACCGACGGTGACAGCCGCATCCAGTGAGGGCTGAAGCGAACATTCACGCGGGCGGCCTGCAGCTTGTTGGGAAGCTCGCCGCGTCCGACGTCTTTCTTGGCGAAGGTGATGCTTCCGCTGGTCGACTCCGGCGGCGTGACCAGCACGAAACCAAGGCGCGGCACTTCCTCGCGCAGCTTCTTCAAGAGCGGCTGTCGATGCGCCGCGATATTGGCCACGCCCAGTTCCTTGATGTAGCCCAGCGACCCTTCGACCAGCGCGGTCGTGATCTGGTTGTTGCTCCCCAGCGTTCCCATCTCGAACACGCCCGCGGCACTGCTGCTGAAGGTATACGTCACCGGTGAGTTGCCCGCCTCGGCATCGAAGGGCGCGGAATGTTGAACCATCTGGGCCGCTTGAAAATACCCGACCCACGGCCGCTGAATCTTGTCCAGCAGCTCCTCTCTGACGTACAGGAACCCCAGCCCGAAATCGCCCATCAACCACTTGAACGTTGAACACGCGGCGAAATCGACGCCGACGGCCTTGATATCCAGGGGCTCCGCTCCGGCGGATTGAATGATGTCGGCGTACACGTAGGCGCCGTGCGCGTGCGCCAGGTCGGCAACGGCTTTGAGGTCGTGCTGGAACCCGTTGTACATGGCCGCGGATGACACCTCGATGAGCCTCGTGTTCTTGTCGACCACCTTCTCGAGATCCTTCATGTCGATCCGGAATTCCTTGGTCGGGCGCACGATGCGCACGTCGAGCCCTTTCTTCTGGAGCTCGAGCAGGTTCATGAGGGCGCCCTCGAAGTGCAAGGCGTCCGTCACAACGTTGCCGTGGAACTTCCTGTCCAGTTCCAGCGCCTGCACGACCAGGTTCTCGCCGGTGCTCGTGTTGGGCACGTAGGCAATCTCGGACGGCCTGGCGTTGATCAGTTCCGCGAACAATGCCCGCGTACGGCCACTCAGGGCTTCGTGCTCGCCGCGCGCCATCGCCGCCTGCGAAGCAGGCAGCGACCCGCGCGAGAGCGTTGCCCGGCGCGCCGCTTCGAGCGCCGCGGATGGAATCGGGTGTATGTACGCGGCGTTGATGTAGGTGTAACCCTCGTCGATCAGAAAGTCCGCCTTGCGCGGAAACCCCGACCGACGGTCGGTGTTCTCGCCAAGAGGCCGGGCTCCAGCTTGCGCGACGAGCCGGCCGCGCGGTCCCTCGACTGTCGCAGCCGCCGCCAGCCCACCGAGCCCAGCCAACACTTCGCGTCGATTGACGTTCATGGCCTCTCCTCGGTCAGTTGGAGAACGCCGCGATGCCGGTCTGCGCCCGCCCCAGGATGAGCGCGTGCACGTCGTGGGTGCCTTCGTAGGTGTTCACCACCTCGAGGTTCACCATGTGGCGGATCACGCCGAACTCGTCGACGATGCCGTTGCCACCCATCATGTCGCGCGCCATGCGCGCGATATCCAGCGCCTTGCCGCACGAGTTACGCTTCAGGATCGACGTGATCTCCGGCGACGCGATGCCCTCGTCCTTCATCCGTCCAAAGCGCAGCACGGCCTGCAGTCCAAGCGTGATCTCGGTCTGCATGTCGGCGAGCTTCTTCTGAATCAGCTGATTGGCCGCGAGCGGACGGCCGAACTGCTTGCGGTCCATCACGTACTGCCGTGCGCGGAACCAGCAGTCCTCCGCCGCGCCGAGCGCGCCCCACGCGATCCCGTACCGCGCGCTGTTCAAGCACGTGAACGGCCCCTTCAGCCCACGCACCTCGGGCAAGACGTTCTCGTCCGGACAGAACACGCTCTCCATCACGATCTCGCCTGTGATGCTGGTGCGCAGCCCGACCTTGCCATGCGTCGGCGGCGCCGACAGCCCCGTCCACCCCTTCTCGAGGATGAACCCGCGAATGGCCCCTTCATCGTCTTTCGCCCAGACGATGAAGACGTCGGCGATGGGACTGTTCGAGATCCACGCCTTCGTACCAGTGAGCGCGAAGCCGCCGTCGACCTTTCGGGCGCGAGTGATCATCCCGCCGGGGTCCGATCCGAAGTTCGGCTCGGTGAGGCCGAAGCAGCCGATCCACTCGCCCGTCGCGAGGCGGGGCAGGAACTTGCGCTTCTGCGCCTCGGTCCCGAACTCGTTGATCGGCACCATCACGAGCGAGCCCTGCACGCTCATCATCGACCGGAAGCCCGAGTCGACGCGCTCCACCTCGCGCGCCACCAGCCCGTAGCTGACGTACCCCATGCCCGCGCCGCCGTACTCCTCGGGGATGACGATGCCCAGCATGTCGAGCGCGCCCATCTCGCGGAAGATCGACGGATCGGGTTTCTCGTGCCGGAACATCTCGAGCACCCGCGGGGCCAGCTTCTCCTGGCAATAGGCACGCGCCGTCTCGCGCACCAGCCGCTCCTCATCCGTGAGCTGCCGGTCGAGCAGCAGCGGGTCGCTCCAGTCGAAACGCGTCTCGGTCTTCGTCTTGGTCTTGGTCACCTGGTATGGGGCTCCATGGGCCGCCGTACACGTCATTGTAGTCTCGCGACGGCCGATGACACACTGCTGTGACAAGCATCGCGCATACTTCCGCGGTGTGACGCACATCGGCTCCCGTACCGCGGCTGAGGAGACGGACCTTCCTGCCGCGGCCGCGGTCACGCGCTTGGCCCTCGTGACCGACGCGTGGCACCCACAGACCAATGGCGTCGTCAACACGCTGTCACGCCTGGAGCGCTACTTGAGGCACGTCGGGGTCGACGTGCTGGTGGTGACGAGCGACGAGCATCGCACGATGGCGCTGCCGTTCTATGGGGACGTCCGGGTCGCCTGCGACCCGTGGACCGCGATACCGCGTATCCGCGCGTTCAAGCCGCACGCAGTGCACCTCGCCACCGAAGGCCCGCTTGGCATCTGGACGCGGCTGTGGTTGGCCCGGCGTCGCGTGAGGTTCACGACGAGCTTCTGCACGCGCTTCCCAGAGTATCTTCGCGCGCGGGTGCCGCTGCCCGTCGACTGGACCTATGCCGCGGAGCGCTGGTTCCATGGCCGCGCCGACGCCACCATGGTCGGCACCATTTCATTGATCCAGGAGCTACAGCGCCGCGGAGTCGGCCGTCGTCTCGTGCATTGGCCTCGAGGCGTCGACGATGAGCTGTTCCATCCGGCGAAGCGGCGCGACGACGTGTACGATTACCCGCGTCCGGTCTGGCTGTATGTCGGGCGCGTCGCCGTCGAGAAGAGCCTCGAGGATTTCCTGAGCCTCGACCTTCCCGGCACCAAGGTGGTCGTCGGTGATGGCCCCGCTCGAGAAGATCTTCAACGCCAATTCCCTCGGACCGTGTGGCGCGGATGGCGTCACGGCGAGGATCTCGCCGCGCACTTCGCGAGCGCCGACTGCTTCGTCTTCCCGTCGCGCACGGAGACGTTCGGCAACGTGATCCTGGAAGCCATGGCGTCGGGCCTGCCGGTTGCGTCAGTACCGGCGCCGGGGCCGATCGACCTGATTGAAGACGGTCGGAACGGAGCGGTCAGCGGCAGTGTGTACGAGTCGTGTCTGCGCGCCTTCCGTTGTTCCGGCGAGGTCGCGCGCATGACGGCCCGTCGCTATACCTGGCGCGCCAGTCACGATCTGTTCAGGAGCTACCTGGTTCCGATGGGAGTGTCGATCGACTGATGGCGCAGCAGCGCTTCGCCCATGCGAATCCGCTGGCCCTCGCGAACCGTGTGGGACAGGACGAGACCGGGCGTCGCCAGCACGACGATGGTCGAGCCGTGCTCGAAGTAGCCCATCTCCTGGCCCTTGCGGAACGCCGCGTGAACAGCGAAGCGATTGGGTCCGCGGTAGCGCAGGTTGAGTGGCTTGTCGAGACACGTGAGGCGGATGCTCGCGACCAGGATGGCCCCGACGGCCACGAGCATCATCGATTCGCCCGAATCGCGAAGCGTCGTCGGCACGACCACGCGCTCGTTCTTGCAGAAGAGCTTGGCAACGCGATCGAGCGCAATGGGATTGACGTTCCACGTGTCGCCGGAGATATAGAGGACCTCGTTCAGATCGCAGTCGTACGGGGCGTGGAAACGGTGATACATGCTCGCCGTCAGCCGCAGAGTGACATAGGTGCCGTCACGATACCGCTCGACGAGACGGCTGTCGGTGACGAGCTCGTCGAGCGTATAGGTGGACCCTTTCGCCTGGACCAACTCGGCGCCGTGAATGCGGCCGGACGCGCCGATGATCGCATCGCAGGGACTGACCAGCACGCTCGGCGTCGCATCGATCGGGCGCGCCTCGTCTTTCAGCTCGCGAATGAAGCAGTCGCGCAAGCTGGCAAAGTGCGTCTTCTTGGCCTCGTGCAGATGCGGGTCACCCGCAAACAGCTTGAAGGCGCCGATGGACAGGTCACGCACGAGCGGCTGTTCGATCGTGCTGAACCAGCCCATGAAGCGGGTCAACAGGCGCCGGGGAATCCTGTTGGTGAGCGCGAAGTTGATGTGCTCTTGCTGAAGCAGGTCGTCGATGAGCCACCGGCGTTTCATACAGTGTGAAGGGTCGTGACCACAGTCGTACTATGGGCAGTCGGCGCGGCGGCGGCCGTCCTTCTGGGTCGGGCCGTGTACGCCCGTCTGCTTCTGAGCCGCGCGAAGCACCCCTCGCTTCAAGGGCACTCGCGATGGGCCAAACGGCTCGCGAAGCTCATCCCGTTCTATGAGTACGACGAGGAGCGCTTCTTCGACGCGGACGGAGCGCCACCGGCCGTCGCGCGTCAACGTCGGCTGGGGTTCGATCGGCTCGCGCGTCTCTTCGACGAGCGCGCGCCGAAAACCGTGGCTGCAAGCGAGAGCCTCGAGACTGGCGTCTCCGATCTGCAGTTCACGCGTCGCTACCGCGTGCCCTTCCAATTCAGCCGCCACGTCGCGCGCCATCTGAGGGTCGGCTCGCTGCTGGAAGCGTCCGACGGCGTGAAGGTCACCAACCTCGACGGGCACGTGGCCTACGATCTGACCGGTTCCTACGGCGTCAACCTGTTCGGTTACGAGTTCTACAAGCAGTGCATCGACGCGGGCGTCGAGCGCGTGCACAGCCTCGGCCCGCTCCTCGGCTCGCTGCATCCCGTCGTCGAGGAGAACGTCCGGCGCCTCAAGCGGATCTCCGGGCTCGACGAGGTGTCGTTCCACATGTCGGGCACCGAAGCGGTCATGCAGGCCGTTCGCCTGGCGCGCTTTCATACCGGCCGTTCGCATCTCGTGCGTTTTTGCGGGGCCTACCACGGCTGGTGGGACGATGTGCAGCCGGGTATCGGGACGCCGACAACGGTTCGCGACACCTACACGCTGAGCGACATGAGCCGCAAGACGCTCCGCGTGCTCGACAGCCGTCGCGACATCGCCTGCGTGCTCGTCAATCCTCTCCAGGCGTTGCATCCGAACGCCGGGGCGCCGGGGGACGGGACGCTGATCGGCAGCCGTCGCGCGCACGTCGATCGTCAGGCGTATGCGTCCTGGCTGCAGGACCTGCGCGCGATCTGCACCAAGCGATCGATCGTCCTCATCTTCGACGAGGTCTTCGTCGGATTCCGCCTCGCCAGCGGGGGCGCGCAGGAGTACTTCGGCGTGAAGGCCGACATGGTGACCTACGGCAAGACCCTCGGCGGCGGGCTTCCCATTGGCGTGGTCTGCGGCAAGGCCGGCTACATGAAGCGATTCCGCGACGATCGCCCCTCCGACATCTGCTTCGCCCGCGGGACGTTCAACTCCCACCCCTACGTGATGGGCGCGATGCACGAGTTCCTCCGGCGCCTCGACGAGCCCGCCGTACGGCGCTCGTACGAACAGCTCGACGAGACCTGGAATCGACGGGCGCAGGAGCTGAACGATCGCCTCTCGGCCGAAGGCTTCCCCGTCTGCGTGGCCAACCTCGTTTCGGTGTGGACGGTGTGCTACACCGCGCCCTCTCGCTACAACTGGATGTTCCAGGACTACCTGCGCGCCGAAGGCCTGTCGCTCAGTTGGGTCGGGAGCGGCCGTCTGATCTTCAGCCACGACTACACCGACGCCGACATCGCGGCCGTCTTCGATCGCGTCGTGTCAGCGGCTCGAGCGATGCGAGACGACGGCTGGTGGTGGCACAGGCCCGAGATGACCGACCGTACGCTCAAGGCGGAGATGCTGCGCGAGATGCTCGCCGCCCGTATCGGCATGAGGAGCCTGCCAGTTCCTCATGCCGCGTCTTCGGACACGATGGGATCGAAGAGCTCGCCGCGCAGAACGTAGAGCGGAGCGCTGTGATAGAGCTTCACATCGTGAAACGGGTCGGTGAGGATCTTGGTGGCCCACACCAGCCCCGTCTGCACGTCACGCAGGAAGAACAGATGGACGGTTCGAAACGCCACCGCTCCGGCCCCAATCACCAGCCAGATCACCGAGACGTTGTTGACCACCCCGTACCAATCCGTGCGCGGCTCGAGCAGCCCCAGCAGCGAGGGGTCCACGAGGAGCAGCAGCGGCGACAGGATCCAGATCGAGAGCAACACGACCTTCCGATAGAGGTTGTAGCCGACCTTCACCTGCTCTTTGTATTCATGGGTCGCCTGGTTCGCGTGGTCGTAGCCCTTGGGCTCGAAGAAGAAGTGCCCAAGCTGTCGAGACGGCATCGCGACGAGCCACGCCAGGAGCACGGCGGCCGCCGGCTCCGTGAACAGGAGCAGATACGCGCTGATGAAGCTCAGCGCGCTCACCAGGTGAAGGGACTGATTGATCCGGCTGTGGTGATAGAACCGGTGATCATCCCACCGTTGTTCGGCCAGTGCTTGACGAAACGTCACTCAGTCGTCCCTCCAGAAGTAGGTTCCTTGCCCATTAATACACATCGTTGTTTCGCTACCGTAACAACCGGCCAAGCTCCGTCCTCGATGTCGGGGAGCCTTCGCCGGTTGGGGCCGCGTCCTCGTTCTCGCACGCGTCACGTGCCGCGGGCAGCTCGCCGGTGACCAGCGTCGAAACCGTCTATCAGCGCCTGGCGCCGTTCTACGATTGGCTCTACGGGCCGCTGCTCCAGCCGGGACGACGACGCGCCATGGCCCGGTTGGCGCCGCAGCCGGGAGAGTCGATCCTCGAGGTCGGCGCCGGCACCGGCGTCGGGCTCATCGACTATCGTCACGACTGCCGCGTGGTGGCCGTCGACTTGTCGATGCCCATGCTCGCGCGAGCGCGCGCGCGCCTCACCCGCCATCGCATCCGGCATGTCGCGGTCTGCCGGATGGACGCGATGCGCATGGCGTTCCCCGACGCGTCCTTCGATGCCGTCTATGCGCCCTACGTCATCAACGTCGTGCCGGAGCCCGCTCGCGTCGCTCATGAGATGCTCCGCGTGTGCCGCCCGGGCGGCCGACTGGTGTTCCTCAACCACTTCGATGGCATCGACGGCGCGAACGGCCCAGCGACCAGAATCGCCGGTCGGGTTGCCGCGACGCTGACCGGCGTGAACTGGCATCTCGATTTCAATCAGTTCCTCCGAGACACCGGCCTGTGCCAGCCCTCGATCGAGCTGGTCAACTTCGCCTCCGTCTCCGCGGTGGTCGCTTTCCGCAAGTCGTAACAGTGTGTTTCAAACTCGTGGGGGCCGGCTTTAGCCGGCCCTCAGGTCCGCCTAAAGGCGGACCCCACGCAGGGTTCGCAACGCGCTCGAACAGCTCGGCTGCCTCAGCGGTCGCGGCACGGTGGAGTAAAGTAGCGCCGGCGCCCTCATCCGCGCCAGGAAAGGACTCCGGATGTTCTGCAGCCGCGTTGTGGTGCGGCTTCTGTTGTTGCTCGTGTTCGCCGGGCAGCCCTCGCTGGCTCTCGCCGATTCGCGCTGGACGGAGGCGCAGGCGAGCGAGTGGTACGCTCGGCAGGGCTTTCTGGTCGGCGCCAACTTCGTGCCCGCCACTGCCATCAACGAGCTCGAGATGTGGCAGGCCGACACCTTCGATCCTGCCCGCATCGATCTGGAACTGGGATGGGCGGCTGGCATCGGCATGAACACGATGCGCGTGTTCCTGCACGACCTCGCCTACCAACAGGACGCGCAGGGATTTCTGCGCCGGGTCGACCAGTTCCTCGGCATCGCTGCGAAACACCGCATTCGCCCGATGCTGGTCCTGTTCGATTCCGTGTGGGATCCGTTCCCGGCGCTCGGTCCGCAGCGTCCTCCGCGCCCCGGCGTGCACAACTCCGGCTGGGTGCAGAGCCCTGGCAAGGTGGCGCTCGAGGACCCTTCGCACTGGCCTCGCTTGGAGGAGTACGTCAAGGGCGTGGTGGCGCGCTTCAAGGACGATGCGCGGGTGCTGGCGTGGGATCTCTGGAACGAGGCCGACAACACCAACGACCCCGCCTACTCGAGCCTGGAGCCGAAGAACAAAGGCGAGCTCGTGCTCGCGCTGCTGCCGCAGGTCTTCACCTGGGCGCGCGAGGCGGGCCCCACGCAACCGCTCACGAGCGGCCTGTGGCGCGGCGGCGACTGGTCGAAACTCACCGACCTTCCCGCCATCGATCGCGTCCAGCTGGCGCTGTCGGACATCGTCACGTTCCACAACTACGACGCGCCAGCGCAACTCGAAGCGCGCATCCGACAGCTGCTGGTCTACAACCGGCCGATCGTCTGCACCGAGTACATGGCCCGCGGCAACGGCAGCACGTTCGAAGGGGCCCTCCCGATTCTCAAGAAGTACGGCGTCGGAGCGATCAACTGGGGTCTTGTGCAGGGCAAGGCGCAGACGCACCTGCCGTGGGATTCGTGGCGTCGCCCCTACGTCGATCGCGAGCCCTCGGTGTGGTTTCACGAGGTCTTCCGCAACGACGGCACGCCGTACGACGCGAAGGAGACCGCGTTGATCAAGAGCCTCGCCGCATCGAATGTGACGCGCTAGAAGCGCAGTTCGTCGCGCCGCTACTTGAACGAGGCGACGAGCGATGCGAGGGACTCTGCAATCGATCGTTGTCCATCGATGCGTGGAGTCCAGTATTCGGCGATTTTTTCGCGACAGCCGACGCCGCACAGGTTCGTGTACAAGCCCGGGCCGGCGTACTCGGTGTATGCGATGCCATGCGCTTTGAGCTCACGACTCGTGAGCTCGCCGGCGGTGTAGAACAACACGCCGTGCCAGAGCTGCGGCGGAACGGACACGTTCTGCTCGCTTGCCACCTGCCTGACGCGCTGGAACAGATCACTCAGGGGGCTGTGCGAGCTTTCATGGAACAGCATCTCCAGCGCCGCAAGATCCCTGTAGCCGGGATCCGAGGATGAAATCGTGACGTGTGTCGGCGGACCGGTCGTGTACGCGCCGACCGGGCCCGCTGTCACGGAGAGGTCGACGGCGACCGGCTCGCTTGGCCAGGTCGTGTCGTACGTGCGAGTGAGAGCCTGGCTGAGCGCCGTGCCATGCCGCGCGAGCAGCGATTGGGCCGCCGCGATCCACGCGCGGTTGACGCGGTCGTGCTCCGGCCACCAGCGCTTCTGATAGATCGGCATCAGACGCTCGAGCGTCGCCTTCAGGCCAGCGTCGATCGTGATTGCATCGAGGCTCGTCTTTCCCTCGGCGCCTCGGAGCGCACTCTTGATGTCGACCATGCCGTCGTCCCGCAGCAGATCGCGAGCGGCGTAGGGCTTGTAGAACTCGACGCCTGCGGCCCATTGCCTGCTCTCCTCCTCCGGTAGGCCGGTCGGGGCCGGGCCGCCACGTGCCGAGGCCCTGGCGAAGTGGTGCAGGTTGAGCCAGGGATTGCTGTGAAACGCAAAGAGCGCATTCGATTGGGCGGCCGGGCGCATCGTCGCGATCGCCACAACTGACGCCAGCACCAGGAAGAGCCAACGCGACATGTCGGGTCTCTAATCCTGCGCGGCACGAGCACCACCTGTCAACGAGACTGCCGTGTTGGCCTTGCGAAATTAGGTACGTAGCGCAGACCTTTAGGTCTGCTCCGGCCTCAGGCAGGCCTGAAGGCCTGCGCTACGTACGCTGGTGGGTAATTTCGCAACACACGCGCCGGCGTCTTCCGCAGTCGCAGGGACCGCAGTGCCGCAACATGCGCGAATGCGGCGGCTCAGAATCGCCAATCGATCCCGATGCTCGTCAGGAAACCACGCCAGCGTTCCGTCAATGGCGAGCCCAGGTGTTAGGTGCCAGGACGCCTCCACCCCGGTGCCGACGTCGGTGATCTCGAACTCACTGATGCGAAGGATGCTCAGCTGGCCGCCAATCTCTACGGCGCCCTCCGGCGTTTGGGCGGCGGCACGCGGCGCGTCGATGATGATGACGAGCGTCGCGCAGAGCGTGAGCACGCGGCTCAGCCCCTGAAGAGGGGACGAGATGTTCATGGGGCCTTCCTTGTCGTTGTCGATGCTAGTTCCGGAAGCGCAACGTCGCGCCGCCCGCTTGAAGGATGAGCTCGTCATCCTCTCTCGACCAGGCCTGGGCTCGCTCCACCGCCTGACGGTAGCGCCCGTCGAGCGAACCTTGCGGGCAGGCCACCAGTGTGCATTGAAGCGAGTCGACCTTGATGCTGGAGCCTGACAACACATAGGCTCCGCCGCACTGGTTACAGTCGGACATCATCGCGAGGCGTCCGTCCGCTTCAAACCGGAGCGTATAGCGAGAGGGATCTTCGACAACCACGGGGGAACTGCCGGCGTCCTGCAGCGACACGAGTTCCCACGTGGATCCGATTACATCGGACGGGGCCGTCGGGCTGCCGTTGTCGCACCCGCACATGGCGAGCGTTGAGATGAGGATGAGGGTTGAGCGTTTCATCTTTGGGTCGTGCTCCGTCAATCATCGGGTGGGCGCGTGCAGCTCGGCTGGCACGTCTTCCGCCCTAGAGAGGATAGACCTCCGGCTGCGGCCGAGGGTTTAGCTGAAACGCGCTGTTTGGCTAGCTCAGGAGGCGACGACGTGGAGGCACTTGATTCAACGCTTTGGCGAGTGGTGAAGCCAGAAGTCTTCACAATCGGACTGCAACTTGCGGCACGATAGGCTACGAAGAGGAGGTGCCATGCCTGCTGAATTTGGGCAACAGGCGATCAGCGCGTCGCGGTTCAGCATTACGGTCGATGGCTACGAGATTGCGTCGTTCTCGGAGCTGGCGGGGATCACCACCGAGGCCGAACCGAGTGTTCCGGCCAGCAATCAGCTACCCGGCTTACGCCAGCGCCCCACGATCGCTTTGAAGCGTGGCCTCACGGGCGACATGGCGTTGTGGGCGTGGCACGAGGCCGTAGTTGTGGGCCCGATGAACGCGGCACGCAAGTCCAGCGAGCTCGTCATGTTCGGGAGCGACGGGAAGTCGGTTGCTCGGTTTCACCTCGAAAACGCCTGGCCGTCGAAGCTGGAGATCGGGTCACTGAAGTCGGGAGCGATCGACGCTCTCTACGAGACGGTTACCTTCCAGTGCGACCGGGCCAGCCGCGTCGCCCCGTGAGCGGATCCTCGTCACCTCACGACAACACGACCGTACGTCCCGACCGCGGCCTCGTAGATGGCCGGGATCACTCGCATGTCCTTCAGGCCCTCTTCTCCGGGTGTCAACGGGGCCGTGGCGTTGATGATGCATTCCGCGAAGGGCTCCATCTCGCCGGCGAAGTGATTGCGCTGTGGTAACACTCGCTCCTCGATCGCGCCGCCGGATCGACTAGGATGCGGCGCATGAATTTCATGCGCCTCGCTCTCGCGGCCGTCGGCGCGACGGTCGCCGACTTCGTCTACGGCTTCGCGGTCTATGGCAACCTGCTGACCAGCTCCTTCCTCGCGCAAGGCGGCATCTATCGCGGCGCCGAGGACCAGATGGCACACATGCCGCTTGGCGCGGCGGCGATCCTGCTGGCGCTGACCGCGGCGGCGACGCTGTTTGCCGTCAGCAATCTCCGAGGGATCGGCGGCGGATTGCAGTTCGGCCTGCTGCTCGGCATCTTCGCGATCGGGACGGGGGTGGTCGTCAACTACGCGACCATCAACATGTCGGAAAATCACGCCAGCCGGATGGTGCTGGCGGCGCTGGGCGAATGGCTGGTGTGCGGCGCGGTGATCGGATTGATCTATCGGCCGCGCTGAGCTCGCGTCACGAGGCCTTTTGCGAGACCGGTCCGTCAGGACGCCCGCACTGTCAGGTCTCGCGCTCTCCGGCGATCACCGCCGCAGGCCGCGCATGCGCCTCGCCAGTGCTCTCGAGATAGAGCTGCGCGATCTGCAACAACCGCGCCTCTGCGAACAGCGGCGCGATGATCTGCAGCCCAATCGGCAAGCGGCCGGGCAGGCGGGCGCAGGGGACGGTAATCGACGGCAGGCCCGTGATGTTTGCCGGGCGATTGAGACGGATCAGCGCGTTGCGGACCGGTTCGCATTCTCCGTCGATGGTCACGCCGCTCTCGCCGATCGCGGGCGCCGTCACGGGCGTCGTCGGCGCGAGGATCGCGTCCACGTTCGCCAGGGCCATCTCGAATGCCGCGTCGATGACGCGCTTGGCCTGGGCGGCGGCCGCGTACTCTTCCGCGCGCACCTTCGCTCCCTGCTCCAGTCGACGCCGCACATCATCGCCGTATTCCATCGCGCGCGCCGGAAAGAAGCCCATGCGGCGGTGGACGATCGTCGCCTCCGCCAGCGCGTAGCCGGTGCAGCGGCTCACGGCCGGCTGCAGATCGGGCAACCGCACTTCCTGCACGCGGCTGCCCGCCCGCTCGAACGTTCGCACCGCGTGAGCCATCGCCGCCGCCACCTCGGGCGCCAGCCGATCGAAGAAATACTCACGCGGACGGCCGAGCAGGAACGATCGCGGGCGCGTACGGAGCTGGCGCGGCCAGTCGGGCACCGCGGCGGTGCTGGT
>DAINCF010000086.1:0-17757 GCA_036732565.1 Vicinamibacterales bacterium | reverse complement strand
TCGACGCCACCGCCGTGCACCCCTGTGCCGACGAGACGAGCGTCACCTGCGCCGGCAGCGTGTCCGCCACTTGCACGTTCACCGCCGTCGCCGGACCGGCATTGGCCACCGTCAGGCGATAGGTGAAGCTCGCGCCTGGCGTCACCAGCGGCTCGACCACCGCCTTGGTGATCGAGACGTCCGCAGTCGCCGCAGTCACACCAGTGAGCGGGACGGGCGGCGTCGTGTTGTTCGACGTATTCGGGTCTGGCGTCGTGGTCGTCACCGACGCGATGTTGATCACATCGTTGCCAGTTCCCGTGTAACCCGGGTCGAGGCGGACCACCAGATCGAAGGTGGCCGTCGCCCCGACGGCGAGCGATCCGATCGGCGGGCACGTCACCGTCTGACCCGACGCGTTGCAGAACTGCGGCGACGAAACGAAGGCTACCTGGACGGGCAGCGTGTCGCTCACCTGCACGCCGAGCGCGGTCGATGGACCGTTGTTCGTGACGACGATCCGATACGTGAGCGTGCCACCCGGCATCAGCGGCCCCGCGAGCACGCTCTTCACGATGGACACATCCGAGCTCGGCGGGCCGATGATCGGCGTCGCCGAGTTGCTGGTGTTGTTCGCCAGAATCGGATCTGTCGTCGACGACGTGACCGACGCTGTGTTCGGGATGTCGCTGCCGTTGCCGCTGTATGACTGCTCCAGCGTCACCGTCACCGTGAACGTCGCCGGTGAACCAGCCGCGAGCGTGGCGATCGTCGGGCAGGTCACAACTTGCCCGGCCGCGGAGCATCCTTCGGTCGACGAGGAGAACGTCAGACCGGCCGGCAACGCGTCGGTGACGACGACATCGGCCGCATCCGACGGACCTTGGTTGGTGACGCGCAGCACGAAGTCGAACGTGTCGCCCGGTGTGACCGGCGTCGTGCTCACGTCCTTTGTGATCGCGACGTCCGCCTGTCCAGGTCCCACCGGCGGCGCACCGGCCGGCGAGGTGTTGTTCGCCATCGCCGGATCGGATGTGGCCGCTGACACGATGGAGCTGTTGAGGATGTCGGCGCCCGTGCCGGAGTAGCTCGGCTCGAGCTGCACGACGATCGCGAAAGTCGCGCTGGCGCCCACAACGAGCGTCGCCAACGTCGGGCAGGTCACGCTCTGGCCCACCGCCGTGCAGCCTTCCGCCGACGACACGAACGTCGTCTGTGCCGGCAAGGTGTCGGTGACTACGACGCCCGTGGCGACCGACGGACCGCTGTTGGAGATCGTGAGCGTGTAGACGAAGTTCTGCCCGGGCACCAGCGGGGTTGCGCTGACACTCTTCACGATGCGCACGTCCGCGCTTAGCGCGGTCACCGTTGGTGCGGTCGCCGCCAGCGACGTGTTGTTGCTCGTGTTCGGATCGGCGGTGTCACCCGACACGACCGCAACGTTGTCGAGGTCGCCACCGTCGCCCGTGTAGGCCGAATCGAGGCGCACGGTCAGCGTGATCGACGTCGATCCACTCGCCGCGAGCGTCGCCACCATCGGACACGTCACGGCCTGCCCAACGGCGGTGCACGCGGCGCTCGACGAAGCGAACGTCAAGCCCGCCGGCAGCGTGTCAGTGACCACCACATTGGTCGCATCCGACGGCCCGGCGTTCGACACGGCGATGTTGTAGCTGAACGTCAACCCAGGCGTGACGCTCGGCTCGATTGCGTTCTTCGTGATCGAAAGATCCGCACTCGCCGCCGCGATGGCTGGCGCAGGCGCCGACGCGCTGGTGTTGTTCGACAGCAACGGATCGCCCGTCGTGCTCGATACCGTCGCGACGTTGCCGAGGTCGCTGCCGTTGCCGGCGTAGCTCGGCGTCAGTTGCACGACGAATGTGAACACTGTGTTGCCGCCCGGCAGGATCGCCGCGGCAGACGTGCAGGTCACATTCTGTCCGACCGCCGAGCAGCCTGAGGCCGAGGACTGGAAGATCAAGCCCGCGGGCAACGTGTCTGTCACCTGCGAGTCGGCTGCCGTCGACGGCCCGTTGTTGGTGACCGTGATCTGGTAGGAGAACGTCCCACCCGGCACCACGCTCGCGCCGACTGCCGCCTTCACGATCGACATATCCGCGCTCGGCGGGTTCACTGCAGGCAGCGGCACCGCAGCGCTCGTGTTGTTGGACCCGTCCGGATCCGCCGTGCCCAGTGTCACCGTGGCTATGTTGACAACGCCGCTGGCCGGACCCGTGTAAGACGGACCGAGCATCGCGACGATGTCGAACGTCACCGGCGTGCCGCCAGCCGCGAGCGACGCGATGGCCGGGCACGTCACCGGCGCTCCCGCCGTGCAGCCGCTCGGCGACGAGATGAACGTCATCTGCGCCGGCAACGTGTCGGCCACCGCGACATTCGTTGCGGTCGACGGTCCGGCGTTGGAGACGGTCAAGCGATAGGTCACCGTTTGTCCCGGCGTCACCGACGGCTCGAGCACGGTCTTCGTGATCGAGACATCCGCGCTCGGCGCCGAGATGGCCGGCAGCGGCACCGGCGGCGTCGTGTTGTTCGCGGCCGCCGGATCCGGCGTGGTCGAGGTGACGGTCGCCGTGTTGAGCACGTCGCTGCCGTCGCCCAGGTAGGCCGGATCGAGCTTGGCGATGATGTCGAACATCGCGTTGGCGCCGACGGCAAGCGAGCCGACCGGCGGACACGTCACGGACTGCCCAGTGGCGGTGCATCCGCTTGGCGACGACGCGAACGTCACCTGAGCTGGCAACGCATCCATTGCTTCCACGCCCAGCGCTGTGGACGGACCGATGTTGGTCACGACGAGTCGATAGGTGAACGTCCCGCCCGGTGTGACAGACGCCTCGACCACGCTCTTGGCGATCTGGACATCCGAGCTGGCGGTGCCGACGACCGGCGTCGCCGAGTTGCTCGTGTTGTTCGGCAGCACCGGATCGGGTGTGGGCGAGCTGACCGTGGCGCTATTCGGGATGTCGCTACCGTTCCCGGAATACGAGGAACCCAGCTCCACGATCAGCGTGAAGCTGGTCGACGTGCCTGGCGTCAGCGTCGTGCCGCTCGAGCAGGTCACATCCTGTCCAGACGCCGAGCATCCTGAGGGCGACGATATGAAGGTCACGCCCGTCGGCAGCGTATCCGCCACGGTCAGGCCGAACGCGCTCGACGGCCCTTGGTTCGACACCGTCAGCGTGTAGCTGAAGTTCGTCCCCGGAATCACTGGCGTCGTGCTGACATCCTTCACGATCGCGAGATCGGCTTGACCGGGACCGACCGGTGGCGCGCCTGCGGGCGAGCTGTTGTTCGCCATCGCCGGATCGGTCGTCGACGCGCTCACGAGCGAGCTGTTGAGCACATCGCTGCCGTCGCCGGTGTAGTCGGGATCGAGTTCCACCACGAACGTGAACGTCGTGCTCGCGCCGACGCCAAGCGTCGCCACCGTCGGGCAGGTCACGCTTTGACCCGCCGCGGTGCAGCCCTCCACCGACGAGACGAACGTCACCTGGGACGGCAACGTATCGGTCGCGACGATATTCGCGGCGTTCGACGGACCGTTGTTCTTCACGGTGAGCGTGTAGATGTAGTTCTGACCCGGCGACACGACTGCGGAGCTTACGCTCTTCACGATCTGCACATCGGCGCTCGGCGCCGCGATCGTCGGCGACGCCGCTGTGTTCGAGGTGTTGTTGCCGGTGTGTGGATCGCTCGTATCGCTCGCGACGCTGGCGATGTTGCTCAGGTCGCTGCCGTTACCTGTGTAAGCGGGATCGAGCCGCACCACGAGCGAGATCGTCGACGAGCCTCCGACCGTGAGGCTGGCGATCGGCGGACACGTCACCACCTGGCCCGCTGCGGTGCAGCCCACCGACGAGGAGATGAACGTCAACGGCGCCGGCAGCGTGTCCGTCACCACCGAGTTGAGGGACACCGACGGCCCGGCGTTCGACACGACGATGTTGTAGCTGTAAGTCTGACCGGGCACCACGCTCGGCTCGACCGCACTTTTCGTGATCGACACATCCGCGCTCGCTGCCACTACGTTCGGGAACACCGGCGCGTTGCTGTTGTTGGCCGTGCTGGGGTCCGGCGTGAAGCTCGCGGCGGTCGCGACGTTGCCAAGGTCGCTGCCCGTGCCGGTGTAGCCGGCATCCAGTCGCACCACGAAATCGAACGTGACTGGCGCCGCGGCGGGCAGCAGCGAAGCCACCGGGCCGCACGTCACTGTGCCACTCGAGTCCGTGCACCCCGAGGGCGATGAGACGAAGCTCACACCCACCGGCAGCGGATCCGTTACCTGGATGCTCGTCGCCGTCGACGGTCCGGCATTACTCACCGTCACGCGATAGGTAAAGGTGTTGCCAGGCACCACGGACGATTCGAGAATCGCCTTCGTCAGCGTCACATCCGCGCTCGGTCCAGCCGCCGTCGGCGAGCTGGCCGCGCTGGTGTTGTTCGACATGTCCGGATCGACCGAGGTCGTCGCCACGGTTGCGGTGTTGAGGATGTCCGCACCGGTGCCGATGTACGACGGGTTCAGCCGCACGACGATGGCGAAGCTTGCAGTCGGCGACGCCAGCGGCAACGTGGCAATCGTCGGGCACGTCACCGTCTGCCCCGCGGCCGTACAGCCCTGCGGCGAGGACACGAACGTGAGGTTCGCCGGCAGCGCGTCGCTCACGGTGACGCCCTGCGCATCCGAAGGACCGTTGTTCGTCACCGTCAGCGTGTAGCTGAACGTGTTCCCTGGCACGATCGGCGCCGCCGGAGGCGTCAACGCCTTCGTGATGGCGACATCTGCTTCGTTGCCAGCCAACGGCGGGCAGACACCCGGAGACGGCGCCATCGGTGACGTGTTGTTCCCTGGGATCGGATCCGTCGTCGTCGACTGCGCCGTCGCGGTGTTGCGAATGTCGTCGCACGTGCCGACGAAGCTGGGCGCAAGCAGCACTGTGAGCACGAAGCTGCGCGATGCCCCCGGTGTCAGTGTGCCCGGTGTCGGCACGGTGCACGTGACGAGTTGGCCGACCGCCACGCAATCGGTCCCGGACTGGAAGGTCACGAACGGTGGCAGCGTGTCGGTGACCGTCACCACAGTTGCATCCGATGGACCTTGGTTCGACACCAGCAGCGCGTAGGTGAAGGTCTGACCCGGCGACACCGGGGCCGCGCTGGTCGTCTTGACCAACGCGATGTCGGCTTGGCCCGCGCCCACCGGCGGCGCGCCCGCTGGCGAGGTGTTGTTCCCCATCGTCGGATCCGTCGTCGTCGCCGACACGGTCGCACTATTCGTCTGGTTGGCGCCCGTGCCGACGTAGCTCGAATGCAGCTGCACGGTCACGGTGAAGGATTCCGGCACGAGCAGCGTCGTGGGATTGGCCGCGCTGACGCATGTGACCGTGCCATCGGCACCCGGCACGGCCCCGGCCGGCACCGGATCCCATGAGCAGCCCGGTGAGCCCGACTGGAACACTACGAACGGTGGCAACGGATCGGTAACCGAGACGCCTTGGGCGAACGATGGCCCGTTGTTCTGGATCGTCAGCGTGTAGGCATAGGTCTCGCCCGGCACGATGCCCGTCGGATCGTTGAGGCTCTTGACGATTTGCATGTCCGCGCGCGGCGGGTTCACCGTCGGCAGCGGCGCCGCATTCGTGGTGTTGTTCGTCAGGTTCGGATCGCTTGTCGTCGTCAACGCGGTCGCGGTGTTGGTGATGCCAACTCCCGTGCCGGTGTAGGCCGGATCGAGGCGCACGACGATATCGAAGAACGTCGCGATCGTCGGAAGCAACGTCGCCACCGGACTGCACGTGACGACCTGGCCCGATCCGCCGTTCGTGCAGCCGGTCGGCGACGACACGAACGCGAGCGGCGTGGGCAGCGTGTCCGTCAGCCCAACGCTTACCGCCGTTGACGGTCCGTTGTTCCTGACTTCGATGCGATACGTCAACAGATCGCCCGGCGTGACGCTCGGCTCGAGAGCGGTCTTCGTCGCGACGAGGTCTGCGCTCGGGGCCGATACCAGCCCCGCGAGCGTGACCGTGTTGCTCGTGTTGTTGGCCGCGTTCGGGTCCGTCGTCGCGCTGGTCGTCGTCGCGACGTTGCTGATGTCGCCGCCAGCGCCCGTGTAGGACGGATTCAGACGCACGAGGATGTCGAAGGTCTGCGCGTTGCCTGCGCCTGGGGTGAGGGTCGCCACCGGGCCGCATGACACATCCTGACCGGCAACCGTGCAGCCGCCCGGCGAACTGACGAAGCTCACTTGCGCTGGCAGCGTATCCGCCACCGTCACATTGGAGGCGTTCGACGGTCCGTTGTTCGTCACGACCAGGCGATAGGTGAACGTGGCGCCCGGCGTGACCGGCGTGCCGACCACCGACTTGACAATCGCAAGGTCGGCGCTGCCAGTCGCCGACGGTGACGGCACCGTCGACGAGTTGTTGGTCGAATTCGGATCGGGCGACGTCGAACTCACGGCCGCCGTGTTGTTGACCACCGTGCCCGACGGCAGGTTGGGCGCCACCTGGACGTTGAGCGTCAAGGTCTGGGCTGCGGGAACACCGGCAGCCAGCGAGCCGATGGTGCACGTGACCGTTTGACCGGCGGCCGCGCAGCTCGGCGACGAACCTGCCGGCACGAACGTCAGCTGCGCCGGCAGGGTGTCGGTCACCGTCACACCGGTGGCGGGAGACGGCCCGTTGTTCGTCACCGTCAGCGTGTAGGCGACCGTTGACCCGGCGTCGAACGTCGTCGGCGCGGTCTTGACGATCTGCACGTCAGCGGAGACCACCACGTCGACGCACGCGCCGAAGCCGGTGGCCGTCTGCAGGTTCACCGACAGACCGCTGATGTTGCTGGCGCCATTGGTCGTCGCCGCGGCCGGGCACGAGAGCGGAGCCGTGATCGACGGCGCGGTCGTGACATCCACTTCGACCGTGCACGTACCGGACGCGGCGACTTCACCGCCGCTGAGCGAGATCACCGAGCCCGACGCGTTGACGGTGCCAGGTGCGCACGTGGTCGTCGCATTCGGCGACGGCGCCACCACGAGGCCGCTCGGCAGTGTGTCCGTGAACGCCAGCCCGCTCTGCACGACCGGGCTGTTGTTCGTGAACGTGAGCGTCAGGCGCGTCGTTCCGCCGATCGCCACCGACGTCGGCACAAACGCCTTCGCCATCGTGACGACGCTCGTGGCGCCGGCGATGGTGAAGTAGCTCTCCGCCGCGCTGAACGTCGGGAACGTCGCGTTGTAGAAGCCGGCCGTCGGCGCCAGCGGCACCACGCGCGTCCCCGTCGCAAACGTTGGATCCGCCGAGATCAGCAGCACCGGCGTTCGGAGCGTCGGGTTGCCGGTCTCCACCAGCGTCGCCGGGATGCGGATCGACAGCGTCGCCGGGATCCCCGTGCCGGTGATCTGCTCGCGCCAGATTCGCGCCATGCGCGCCTCGACCCCCGCGGCTTGCGCGCTCGGATCCGTCACCAGGATGTTGATGAGGTTGGCGCCGTTGTTGTGGCCCCACACCAGCGACGATCCATCGGCGATCGTCTCGGTCGGCGACTGCGCCGTGATCGTGCCGGCAAAGTCGAAGGCCCCGCCCGCAATCGCGATCTGGTCGCCAACCGTGACCGATTGCGACACGCGCTGATCGAGCGCCGAGGCGCCGTCGTTTGAGATGCCCGCCACCGCGTTGTGGTAGACGGGATTGGCGACGCCGGCCCAGATGGTCGTGCCCGCCGAGTTGAGGTAGTTCTGCGGTCCGCCGCTGGCATTGGTCAGCGTGATGCCGTACTTGACGGCCAGATAGGACTCGACCTTCTGGTTCTCCAGCGCGGTCAGTTGACGCGTGTAGACGATCGCTTCGTTCGCCTCGGAGGCACCGTCGTTCAGGTTGTCGTTGTTGTCGCGCCACAGATAGAAGTCGCGACCGCTGTGGACCGGCGTGAAGGCTGCCGACGTCGACACCGCGCCGTTCTGGCGGAACGACAGGCTGCCGGCGACGCTGTTCCGCCACGTGAAGCCGTGCAGGTAGGGGTTGCTGGCGGCCGCCGTCATCGACGCGCCCGATTGCTGAACGGATACGCCGCTCCAGGTCATCGCCAACTGGCCGTTGTAGGGTGCCGCCGTGCACTGCCCCATCCACGGATGATCACCGAGCGTCGCTCCGTCCGAGGGCGACGTGAACGTGGCAAAGCCGCTGCAGTTCGTGGTCTTGCGCAGCGTGTGGGCGAAGAACACCGAGGCGTCGATGGTGTAGTTGCCGTCGGCGCTGCCCAGGAAGAACTGATTCCACATCGACTGATTCGACGCGGTGTCGTTGAGCAGGCTCACGCCCGCGTTGAAGTTCAGCGACGTCGTCTTGAACGTCGGTTGCACGGCCGCCGCGGGTAGCGCCACCGACAGATCGTTGCTGCTGCCGCTGCGATCCAGCCACGTGGCGACGCTGGCCGCCTCCGTGGTTGTCGACGTGCCGTCGTTGGCCTTGACCCACAGATCCAGGTTGGCCGTGACACCGCCCGGCGCCGGCAGGAACGCGCCGAAGGTGAAGAAGTCACCGTTGGCGAAGTCGATGGTCACCTCGTAGTCGGTGCCCACCGGCGTCATCACCAGTTGCGTGTCGCCGCTGTCGAACGTCGCATCCGTGCTGCGCAGCAGCGTCGGGAGCGAGCCCTTCAGCGCGGTCTGCGGCACACGCACCGTGACGGTGCCGACCGACAGTGTCTCCTGCACCTTCCACACGCGTGCGTAGCGCGAGAGCGTCGGCGACGTGCCGGGCACGAGAATCGCCTGCGTGGCCGCGGCGTTGTCGTGGCCCCACATCATGAACGTCTTGTCCGCGTCGAACAGGTCGGTGTTCAACTGGTTCGTCGCCGCGAACGACCCGAGCGCGATGCTCACGATGTTGCCGGGGTTGATGCTGCCCGACTGCTTCTGGTTCAGCGTGGCAGTGTCGTCGCGCCCAATGCCGGCGACGTCGTTGTGATGCGCCGCGTTCGCGGTCATATCCCAGTAGACGGTCGTATCGTCGGACGCCAGGGAGTTGTGGCCGAGCGTGATGCCGTACTTTGTGCCGAGGTACGACTCCACCTGGAACCGTTCTGACTCGGTCAGCGTGCGGTTGTAGAGGATGACCTCAGCCACTTCGCCGGTGAAGGGCGCTCCGCTGACAGCGCCAACGTGCTCGTTACCGCCGATGAGCGCGAAGCTCACGGCGTTGGTTGTCGTCGAGGCGACAACGGTGCCGTCGAAGCGCACGCCCCAATCATTCGTAGCGGAGTGCGTCTGGTAGAGGTGATACGACTTGGGATCGATGCTGGGACCGGTGATCGCGGTCACCCCGACCTTGCCATCGGCGCTCAGGACCTTCGTCACCGGATTCCAACCCAGACGATCGGTCGAGCCGAACCCGTTATAGAGGTTGCTGTCGCTCCAGATGTAGACCGAGCTCCGGGCGGCAGCGGCGGTACCGAAGTCGTAGGGATTGCCGTTGGTCGAACCGGCGACTTGATTGCTCTTGAGGATCGTGAACGCCTCGCCAGCGGTGAAACCGGTGACGAACGGGCTCTTGCCGAACTGGAACCAGTCGTTGCCGTCGAACTGCACGGTCGGGTTGAAGTTCACACCGCCATCGATCCGCTGCGGGTCGCTGGCGACGAGGTTCGCGTCGCGCGCGAACGGCGACTGATCCGCCCAGTGGGTCACATTGCTGGAGGCGTTCACCGTCACGCCCATGTCGGCCTTCAACCACAACTGCATGCTGAGGTTGATGCTGCCCGGCGCGAGACACGAGTCGCTGCCGTCCGCCACGCTGTCGCCGTCGTCGTCCGGATCAACGGTGTCGGCCAGGCCATCGGCGTCGGTGTCCTTCCCAAGCCAGACCCAGGTGCCGGAGGTGGCGACGGCGCCGCCGGCCTCCCAGCCCCAGAAGATGTCGGGCATACCGTCTTCGTTGAGATCGCCCACGAGCGTGATCTCGTCAGGGCTGAAGCCGCCCTGCACGATGTCCGGCACATTCGTCACCCCGCCGAAGCCGCCGACATCCACCTGAGGTGTCTTGTTGAAGGTGCCGTTGCCGTTGCCCAGGTACACGTAGGTGCCCGAGGTCGATGGAGCCCCGACGCCGTCATGGATCCAGAGGATGTCCAGATTGCCGTCGAGATTGACGTCGACGATGCGCGTCGTCTCGTAGGGGCCTTGGCCGCCTTGCGGCCCGAATGCGAAGCCGGGCCCACCTTGGAACCCGAGGTCCTGGTGGACGGTCGTCTCGAATTGACCGTTACCCAGCCCCTTCCACCACCGGACGCCCGAGTTGGCCCCGGCGGGCGTATTGGCGTTGCCAGCGTCATAGATCCAGACGAGGTCGACGAAGCTGTCCTTGTCGATGTCGACGAGATGTGTCGACTCATTGCCCCAGCTCACGCCGCCCGCAGACGTGGCGGTCACACCGCCGGCAGCGGTGAACGTGAAGCCGGTGCCCCCTTGGAGGCCTTGCGACAAGATCGGCGCGTGCTGCCACGTGGCGTTGCCATTGCCGAGCCACACCCAGGTGCCATTACGGGAGTCGGCGGCGTTCGCGTGATCGTAGACCCAGACGATGTCGAGCCTGCCGTCGTTGTTGACGTCGACCAAGTTGGCCGACTCCGAGGCGCTGAATCCACCAGCGGGGAAGTACGCGAACTCGACTCCGCCCGTGAGGCCGTGATCGATAAGTGGCGCGTGCTGGAAGGTGCCGTCACCGTTGCCCAGCCACACCCACGTGCCAGAATTGGCGACGTTGCCGCCGGCATCGTAGAGCCACACGATGTCGACGCTGCCGTCGCCGTTCACGTCGCCGATGTGCGTCGATTCGTTGGCGTTCGCGCCACCAAAGGTCGCATAGGCCGGGAACAGCGGGCCACCGTTGAAGGTGCCGGTATCTCTGATCGCGGCGGTCTGGAACGTGCCGTCGCCGTTGCCCAGCCATGCCCACGTGCCGTTGTTGGCGACCACGCCGCCAGCATCGAACAGCGCCAGGAGGTCGAGCTTACCGTCGTTGTTCACGTCGGCCAGGAACGTGCTCTCGGCCGCTGCGGTGAAGCCGGCGTGCACGACGCCCGCATTCCCGCCGGTGTAGACGCCCTGCTGCACGATCGGCACGTGCTCCCAGTACTGCGGCGGGTAGCACGCTGGCGTGCCGATCGCCATGCCGGCGATGACGCCGTCGGTGACGTAGCCGTCGCCGTAGTTCTGAATCGCCAGCCCGTTCTCACTGCCGAAAGTGAAGAAGTCACCTGACGCAAAGTCGATGGTCGCCTCGAGGAAGGCGCCGTTCAGCGTCATCGGGATGAGCGTGTCGGTGCTGTCGAACGTCGCGTCGGCGCTGCGAATGAACGTGGGCGCGACGCCTCCCAGGACCGTCTGTGGCACGCGCACGACGACGCTGCCCACCGTGCCGGTCTCCTGCGCCTTCCACACGCGTGCCATTCGGCGCAGGCTGCTGCCGGCGATGGTCGTCCCCCATACCGTGCTGGCGTTGTCGTGGCCCCAGATCAAGAAGTTCTTGTCGGCCGCGAAGTCGCTGGCGTTCGACACGTTGTCGACCGCGATCTCGCCAAGGCCGATGGTCACGAACTCGCCGCTGTTGACGCTCTTCGACTGCCGCTGCACCAGCGCGCTGAGGTCGTCACGCCCGATGCCGGCGATGTTGGTCTTGTAGCCGGCATTGGTCGTGGCATTCCAAGCGATCGTTGTCCCGTCGGACGCCACGTAGTGCGTCGGCGTCGTCTGGTCGAGCGTGACGCCGTACTTGATCGCCAAGTAGGAATGCACGCGTTGGAGCTCGAGCGCGGTCAGCGTGCGGTTGTAGACGATCACCTCGCTCATGACGCCGTCGAACATGTCGTTCGCGGCCCTGGAGCCGATCTGTACGTTTTGGGTGGTGAAGTTGTAGGCCAGCGTGCCGCCGCCGTCGGCGCCGCCGTTGTTGTAGTGGTTGAAGACGTTGGCGCCACCGTTCCCGCGCGTCGTGGCGATGAGACGAGCGGTATTGGTGGTGAACGCAGCGGTGCCAAAGGTCGAACCGACGTTCGTGGCGCCGATCCACGCCTGGTTCGTGATGGTGTAGCCCCAGACGAGCGTGTTCGTGACCAGCGGCGTCGTGACTTGGCCGATGATCGTGTGGTAGTCGCCGGGCGTGCGAGACGTCGCGCCGAAGAGCGTGAAGGGATTGGCGGCCGTCAAGCCCAGATTGTGGGCCACCGGCATGAAGTCAGGGCTCGCATCATCGACGAAGCGCAGGCCCGGATTGAAGTTGATCGGGCTCGACTGGAACAGCGGCTGATTAGCGGCCGTTCCCTGCAGCGCGTCGTGTTCGGCGCCGCTCTGATCCTCCCAGAGCGACGCGTTCGTCCCATTCAGGCCGACACCAAGATCGCCGCGCAGCCAGAGTTGCAGGCCGCCGCTGACGCCGCCCGGCTGTGCAAGCACCGCCGCAAACGTGAAGAACTCGGTCGCGGCGAAGTCGAGGGTCACCTCGTAGTTGGTACCGCTGAGCGTCAGCGGCACGAAGGTGTCACCGGCATCGATGGTGGCGTCGGCGCTCCGGATCAGGCTCGGCTGCGTGCCCGTGACGCTGTTCACCGGCACGCGCACCACGACCGCACCGACCGTGCCGGTTTCCTGCACGTGCCACACACGCGCCATGCGCGTGAAGTTGGTCGTGGCCACTGGCGTGCTGAGCGCAGTGGCGCCGCTGTCGCGGCCCCAGATCATGAAATTGTGGTCGGTCGCGAAGCTTCCGCCGTTGGTCTGATTGCTGTCGGCGAGCGGCCCGAGTCCAATGGTGACGATGTTGCCGGTGTTCGCGCTGGCCGACTGCTTCTGCACCAGCGCCGTCGCATCGTCACGGCCGATGCCAGCGACGTCGTTGTGATACGCGGCGTTGGCGACGCCGTCCCACGTGATTGTGCCGCGCGAACTGAGGTAGTTCTGCGCTGCGCCGGCCGGCGACAGCAGCGTGACGCCGTACTTCACAGCGAGGTACGAATCCACTTGCTGCCGCTCGGGTGCCGTCAGGGCGCGACTGTAGAGGACGTACTCCGGAATCACGCCACCGAAGTAGTTCTCACAGCCCGAGCAAGGCTGTCCGTTGACACCGATGTCGAGATACGCGTTGCCGCCCTGCGCGCCGTTGTAGGTGAAGTTCAACCGCTGCTGGCCGTTGGTGTAGACGAACGACCCGCTCGCCACGCCGTGGTGGTAGAGCGCGCTGTTGATGAGCGCCTGACCGGCGACATGCCCGCCGGTGTAAGCGACCGTGGCCTCCGGGCCGAGCACGAGGGTCGTGAAATGGCCGAGGTCAAACCCACCGTTATCGTTGCCGTAGAGCCCACCGCCATCGGTCATGCGGTAGACCATGGAGACGCTCAGCGGGTTGCGCGACGCCGGGTTCGGGTTGAGGAGGTTCACCCGCATGAAGTCGTTCGCGCTGTCAAACGACAACACCGGGTTGAAGTTCAGGAGCAGCGACGGATCGGTGCGGAAGAGCGGCTGCGACGCGGCGCCCGCTTGCGTCGAGTCGCTGATGCCGCTGCCGCTCTGGTCGAGCCACGTCGAGACACCTTGACCGTCGGTCGTGGTGCTCGTGCCCGCGTCGGCCTTCAGCCAGAGATCGGCACCGGCAATGCCACCCGGCGCCGTGACCGTGGACGCGAACGTGAAAAACTGGCCCGACGCGAGGTCGATCTCGGCGACCTTGTACGTCGTGGTACCGACCGTGAGCGATCCCAGCGGCAGCCATTGGTCGCCGCCATCGAAGGTCTCGTTGCCGGACACGACGAGGAACACGGTCCCGTCAGCCCCGACCGTCGCGGGCACGCCAACCGTCACCAGGCCGACGGTCCCGGTCTCCTGCACCTTCCAGATACGCGCCATGCGCCGATTCGCCAGGTCCGGTGTCGGCGCGGCAATGAACGTGTTGAAGTTGGTGCTGGCGTTGTTGTCGCCCCACATCATGAAGGTGAGGTCCGACGCGAAGCCGTTGGTGTTCGACGGGTTGTCGAGCGCCAGCGCGGTGTGGCCGATGGCCACGAGGCTGCCCGGATTGGCGCTGATCGACTGCTTCTGGTTCAGCGTCGCGCCATCGTCACGGCCGATCCCGGCGACGTTGTTGTGATACGTGGCGTTGGCAGTTCGATCCCAATAGACCGTGGAGTCATCGGACCCCAGGTAATCGTGGCCGACCGTCAGCCCGTACTTGGTGCCGAGGTACGACTCCACTTGATTGCGCTCGAGGGCCGTCAGCGTGCGGTTGTAGAGGATGACTTCGGCGACGTCCCCCGTGAATGCGGAGCCGCTCACCGCGCCGACGGACTCATTCCCAGCGGCGAGCGCGAAGTTGGCTGTGTTCGTCCCCGACTGCACAGTGGTATTGCCGTCGAATCGCACACCCCAATCGGCTGCGGCCGAGTGCGTGCTGTAGAGGTGATAGTTCCGCGTATCGAATGCCGGTCCCGAGATAGCGGTCACGCCTGCCTTGCCGTCCGCGGCGACGATGGTCTGCGCGAGCGGGTCGAACCCGAGGCGATCGGTCGTGCCGAAGCCGTCATACACGGCGTTGTTGGACCAGGTGTAATGCGAGGCGCGGCTGTTGCTACCGAAGTCGTACGGATGGCCGTTCGCCCCTCCCGCGGCGATGTTGTTCCTGGTAACGACGAACACCTCGCCTGCAGTGAAACCGTTCGCGAACGGGCTCGCCCCGAAGCGGAAGTAGTCGTCGCCATCGAACCGCACCAGCGGGTTGAAGCTGAGCGCGCCGTTGATGCGCTGCGGGTCGCTGAACAGCAGATTCGCGTCACGCCCGGCAGGCGATTGGTCCGCCCAGTGGGTGACGGTGCTCGCGGCGTTGGTCGTGGCGCCGGCATCTGCCTTCAACCACAACTGCATCCCCGGGCTAACGCTGCCCGGCCCGACGCAGGTGTCGCTCGCGTCCGCAATGCTGTCGTTGTCATCGTCCGGATCGACGAGGTCGGCGAGGCCATCCTTGTCGGTGTCCTTGCCCAGCCACACGTAGGTGCCCGAGGACGCGCTGGCGCCGCCCGCGTCATAGGTCCACACGATGTCGGGCATGTTGTCGCCGTTGACGTCGCCGATCAGTGCGCTCTCGTTGCCGTTGACGCCGGCCTGCACATACGGAATCGCGCCGCCGAAGCTGCCCACGTCCCTAAGCGGTGTGTGATTGAACGTGCCGTTGCCGTTGCCAAGATAGACGTAGGTTCCCGACTGGGCCGTCGTGCCGCCTGCATCCCAGATCCAAAGGATGTCGAGGTTGCCGTCGCGATTGACGTCGATGATTCGAGTAGTCTCGGCTACGGCCTGACCACCCTGCGCGCCGAACGCGAGGCCAGGACCGCCGGCGAAGCCGAGGTCCTGATTGACCGTCGTCTGGAACGTGCCGTTGCCGTTGCCCTTCCACCACCGCACCCCAGAATTGGCGCCCAGCGCTGCGTCGTAGATCCAGACGAGATCGACGAAGCCGTCCTTATCCATGTCGGCGAGGTGGGTCGACTCGTTGGCTGTGCTGCCACCCGCGACGCTGAACGCGAAGCCGGTGCCGCCCAGCAGTCCATGCGACTCCACCGGTGTGTGCTGCCACGTGCCGTCGCCGTTCCCGAGCCACACCCATGTTCCATTGCGGCTGTCGGCCGCGCTCGCGTGGTCGAACACCCACACGATGTCGAGTCGGCCGTCGTTGTTGACATCGACGAGCTGCGTGGATTCGTTGCCGGTCAAGCCGACGCCGACGAAGAACGCGAACTCGGTCCCACCGGTGAGCCCGTGATCGACGATCGCGCTATGTTGGAAGGTCCCGTCGCCGTTGCCGAGCCACACCCACGTGCCGGAGTTGGCAACGTTGCCGGACGCATCCCAGAGCCATACGATGTCGACGCTCCCATCCCCGTTGACGTCGGCGATGTGGGTCGACTCGGTGTTGGCGTTTCCACCTGCCGGCATCCAGTTGGGGAAGATCGGCCCACCGGTGAACGAGCCGGTGTCCTGGATCGCCCGGTGCTGGAACGTACCGTCGCCGTTGCCGAGCCACACATACGTGCCGTTGTTGGCGCTGGCGCCGGCGGTGTCGGCAATCCAAAGAATGTCGAGCTTGCCGTCGTTGTTGACGTCGGTCAGGTGCGTGCTCTCGTTGACGGTGTAGCCGCCCTGGATGTAGTTGAAGATGTTGCTGCTGAACCCACCGATGTCGACGATCGGCGCGTGCTCCCAGAACTGATTCGGGAAGCATGTCGGCGTGGCGATGTTCATGCCCGAGATATCGCCATCCCACAAGTACCCGTCACCATGGTTCTTCACGGCCGGGCCGGTCTGGCTCGCAAACGTGAAGAAGTCGCCGCTCGCGAAATCGATGTCGCCCTCGAGATAGACACCGCCCGCGGTCGGCGTCAGCGGAACTTGCGTATCGCCGCCATCGAATGTCGCGTCGATGCTCCGCAGCAGGGTCGGGGTGACACCACCGAGCACTGCGCGCAGAACCCGAACGCGCACCGTGCCAACCGTCCCGGTCTCTTGCACCTTCCAGATGCGCGCCATCCGTCGCAGCGTGCCATCGACCACGGTGCCCCACGCCGCGCTCGCGTTGTTGTGCCCCCAAAGCATGAAGCTGCGGTCAGCGACGAAGTTGTTCGGGTTGTCCACGTTGCTGGCGGCAATGGTGCCGAGGCCGATCGTGACGAGCTCCGCCGGGTTACCGCTCCGCGATTGCCGCTGCACGAGGGCCGTCGTATCGTCGCGGCCGATGCCCGCCACGTTGTTGTGATACGCCGTGTTGCCGGCGTAATCCCAGATCTTGGTGCCGTTCGACGCCGTGTAGTCGCCTTCAGTGATGGCCGGCACGCGATCCGGCGTCGCGAGCGTGATGCCGTACTTGATGGCCAGATAGGAGGACACGCGCTGATACTCGGCCGGCGCCAGCGTGCGGTCGTACACGATCAGCTCGCCGAGCCGGCCGCTAAACGGCGACTGGCCCGCGGATCCCGAGCCGATTGTCAGCTCGTCCTCGCCGGCGATCGCTTCGACGTTCCCCTCGATAGCCGGCACCACAGGCTGGATGTCGCCGGTCACGATGCCCTGGCGCGTCGTGGCGGATGAGAGCAACCCGGTGAGATTCGTCTGGTTGAACGGGAGATTGAACAGGCTCGCGTTCCGGAAGTCGTTGGCGTACGCGGCATGCTGAACCATGCCCACCACACCGTTGGTGCCGCCGTTGTTGTTCTTGTAGATGAAGATGTACTGGTTGTCCTGCAGCCGGCGGCTGACGCCGAAGATCGTGATGTTCGGGTTGTTCGGCGAGACCGGCGTCACCCCCGTCGCTTTCAACTGCGTGAGGCTCGCGAGGAAGTCGATCGACGGGTTGAAGTTGAACTCGTTATTGCCCACCGGCACGAACAGCGGATCGGTGGCCTGCGTGCTCGTCGCCAGGATGCCGTTGCCGCTCTGATCCAACCAGGCATCGACGCCCGTGCCGGTCAGCGTCAGGCCCTCGTTGGCCTTGAACCACATCCCCACCGATCCGCCGACGCCGCCCGGTGCCGCCAGCACTGACGCGAACGAGAAGAACTCCGTGCCGGTCGCGAAGTTGACGCTAGCCTCGTAGTTGGCGCCGTTGAGCGTCATCGGCACCAGCGTGTCGGTGCCGTCGAACGTGGCGTCGGCGCTGCGGATCAGACTCGGCTGGCTGCCCGTAACGGCCGTGAGAACGTTGTCGAGTTTTTGGTTCAATACGG
>DAINCF010000085.1:0-17905 GCA_036732565.1 Vicinamibacterales bacterium | reverse complement strand
GAGCCGGGGCGTCGCTCCGCATCCACAGGGGAGCTGAGGGGAGTCGCCGACGACACCGCAGCGCGGGCATTCGAGCGCGACATCATGTGCGTCGGTTCGAAGCGAAGCGGTTCCGACCTGGGCCGCCGGCGCATCGACGTCGTTGCCTTCGTTCCACGTCGCGGCGGCCGCGGCGAGCGTTGCGATCAACCAGCGATCGCGATGGTCGAAGGGAAGGCCTCCGCGTTTCGGCCCGACGGCGATAACCGCAGCCATGGTCTCGTCGCGGTGCTTCACCGCTGTCATCAGGGAGACGCCGTTGGCCGCCAACCACTCCCGATCGCGCTGTGGCAGCAGTGCCAGCAGGGGGCCGTCCGCGGAGACGTCGAGAGGCGCATCCGTCCCCAGCAACACGGCAGCAAGGCCAGAATCGGCGGACAGTGGACGCACGCGCGGAGACAGGGCCTCGAACGCGCCTGACCGGTCCGCGCGAAGCACAGTGACGGCGTCGGCACCGGTTCCGCGGCATAGCTCGCTTTCCAGGACCTCAATCACCTCGCGCGCGCCGCGTGCCAGTCGGATACGCCCAAGCGCTTGCGCCAACTGTGCCTGATGTTCGGCTGTGCGCTGGGAGACGAAGCGGTCGAAGGCATTGAGCAGCCGTTCTCGTGTCGCCAGGAGCACGCAGCCAGTCATTGCCAAGAACAGGAGCGGCAGCGCCCGCCAGCCAGAAAAGACCGCTGCAACGGAGTCGGTTCGATTCTGATAAAGCGTGGCGAACAACAGTAGGAATGGAGCGGCGGCGGCGACGCACACAACGTGGCGTAAGAAGGCAAGCGCGGATGCACGATAGAGGATCGAACGCAGCTCAAAGGGGCGATCAACGACTATCGCGAGAGACGCCAGCAGCGGTGTTGCCGCTAACCCTCCGATCATCAACCGGACGGGCCAGAAGACCTCAACGGGATACGCTTGTAGGACGCTTCGTGCGACAGAGGGCCAGAACGTGAAAGCGATGCCAAGGGAAAGGAGCGGTGCTGTGCCCGCTGCGATGGCAATGGCAAACCTCGTGACTTTGCGTCTCTCGGACGAGGGCGCCCGCCTCGCCCGCACGAGAACGGTGCCCACCGCCGGCATCAACGCAAGCGTGAGGATCTCCCAGTACAGATTGCCCGGTTCCGTCCGCACGAGATACGCAAAGAGAGAGCTGTCAATCAATGCGTAAGTTGCGGCGAGGTTAATGAGAAAGAGAACAAGGCCAAGACCCCAACAGCCGGCTGCCGCCCTGGCGGCGATGACATCGACGTGGGTGAATCGTTCAACGCGAGGAAAGACGATCACAAAGCGCCAGACGCAGGCCGGCGCGAACGCTTCGAGCGAAACGCCGCGGAACAGGAAGTCGATCGAAGAGAACCATGCCTCAGGTAGACCGTGCACGGTCGATCGGCCAAAGAGCGCAGCCACTGTCGCAAACCATGCAACTAAGGCAAGAACACGGGGGTCGCGGGATGCGGCGCACAGCAGTATCGTCGCCGCGCAAGAGGTGCCCATGATCATTAGCTGATCGGTACGGTTACGCAGTGTTTCGCCACCGGCAACCGCGGCGATCAGAACGCCAGCCGCACAGGCCGTCTGCAGCATCGCCGCCACCAGTACCCACCAGACCGCGCGCCGTCCTCCCACCGCGGTTGTCTCGAGTGGACGTGAATGAGTCGGGCGGATCGAATCTAGGAAGTGCAGACTCTGAACCATGGCTCGATCACGCTCGGACCCTGTGCGCGTCAGAAGGCCTTCCCAATCGATCGCGGCGCGGTCGATGAAGGCGGCTGTTGCGCGCGACAGCAGACGAGTCGTGTCAAACATCGCGCATGCGCTCGACCAGGCGGCGGGTTGCACGCTGAAGCGCCATGCGCGCGGCATTGGTGGATCGATTCGTCATGATCGCCAGCTGCTCGTGGGTGTAGTCGAGCTCGAGGTGCGCCACGATCAGCTCGCGATCCCCTGGAGACAGAACGGCGAGTGCCGCACGATAGCGATGCTCTTGCTCCGCACTCAAGACCCTGTCCAATGGTGAAGGGCGGGGGTCGATCATCGTGTCCGACAATCCCCGCGGAATGGGCTTCCGTCCGACCTTCCTGTACTCGTCCCGGATACGGTTCTGCACGACTTTCTCCAGGAACGCTCCGAGCGCGCGCTCTCCTCGCGGGTCGAAGGTGCTGATTTTCGGAAGCGAACGGAGGACTGCGTCTTGGAGCAGATCGGAGGTGCCGATGCCCGAGCGGGCCCAACGTGCCAGGCGACCATGTGCCCAACGGCGCAGCCGCGGTAGATATCGGCTGACCAGCAGGTTAAGGGCGCTTGCATCACCCAGTCGCACGCGGGCAAACAGATATCGAGAGGTGTTTCGGAGCGTCTGCGACGAGCTCGACGAGGCCGGCCCTGACATGCGGGCAGGTGAGTTGTAACTCAGGGAGTCAGACCATGCCAGGGCCTATAGCTTGTGTTATCCCCAGAGAGCCTTACCCGTGAGATCCCAGCGACTGAGTGGTGTAGCCATTGAATTGGCCCAAGTACCGCCTATAAGCTTGACAACACCACCTATAAGTGGCATCGTCGTCCCGCACGGAATACGAGCTGCGATGAACCCTAGTGCTTGGGACGGCGCGTGGCGCGCTTACGGGCGGGTGGCGGCAGTTGGTCATCCGCCGGAGTCGTGTCGAACAGTGTCCCCGGAGTAACGCCGAGCGCGCGCGCGAGCCGGATCAGCTTCACGGCCGTGGCGTTCGCCGTTGCCAGCTCGATACGACCAAGATACTTGTAACTGCAACCTGCTAGCTCCGCGAGTCCCTCCTGCGACAGATTTCGATCGAGTCGCAGTCGGCGGAGCTGCGCACCGAGCGGCCGCAGCATCGGGATCTGCTTCAGTGGTTGCTTTGCGGCGCGCGATTTCACACGAGGCACGCCTTGGTGTACTGCAACTGTGGTGTCTGCAAACACCTCCTATAAGGGTGATTACAATAATTAATACCATCGATAGAGGTTAGACGGATGAAGGGTACTGCGAATGGGACGGGTCGAGGCAACGTCGAAGCGCAGTCGGATGCCGACGCGATGGCGGCATTGCAGGCGATGAACGGCGAAGCGCTCGAGACTCTTGTGTCTCGGTACAGCAGCATGGTTGAACGCGTGGCGGCAGGTATTCTTCGGGACGATGCCGAGGCGGAGGATGTCGCACAGGAGGTGTTCCTAGAGATCTATCGGAAGGCGCATCTATACGATCCTGCGAGGGGTAGTGTTCGCGTATGGCTCCTCCAGTACGCGTATCATCGTAGTTTCCGCCGCAAAGCCGCGCTTCGCCTTCGCGCGGCATATCGAGGCGAGCCCTTGAACGCTGCGGAAAAGCTTCCGCGCGGACGGGAGCGTCGACTTACGCGCGAGGAGTGTGGCTGGATCCTTCGCGCCGGGTTGGCTCACCTGCCAGAGCGGCAGCGAACGACCCTGGAACTGGCCTGCTTCGAGGAACTGAACCTGCGAGAGATCGCGGAACGGCTGCACGTCTCCTTGGGCTGCGCCCGGCACTACTACTACCGTGGATTGGCTCGCCTGCGGAGGTGGGCGGCTGAGTTCGAGCGAGGTCCGGCACGCGACGCAGGGACAGTCCGCTCCACGACAGGGTCGAGAAAGAAGCGTGCCGTCTGACGATGTGCGTCAGTAGAGTTTGGGCCGCCGTGTCGCACGTTGGCGAGGCGGCGGAGGCGGTTCCTTCACTGAGGCTTCTCCGTGTGTAGTCGTCTCGAACAGCTTGCCTACCGTGACACCAAGCGCGCGGGCGAGACCGATCAGTGTCACAGCTCCGGGCTCTACCCGAGCGCGCTCGATAAGACCGAGGTGCTGGGGAGTGAAGCCCGCTCGTTCGGCGACGACGTCCTGCGCGAGGTTGAGTTCGAGACGTAGACGCCGCACTTGGGCGGCGAACGGGCGGAGGAGTGGGATAGCGCGGTTACTTTTCTTGGTCGTGCCCTTCTTCGCGGCCCGTGCGGTACGACGAGGCACACGCGCTTAAGTACCGCAGCCGCGCCCGACGAAGAACAACCTAAGGATTGGGTTACGGCAAGGAGCCAATTTTGTGGAGCTTGCCGACTAAGGACCGGCTCGCGTCGTCAGGGCCGCGCCGGTCTCACGTCGCTCGATGGAGATAGCAGAACGCGAGGCCGAATGCCAGACCGGCATAGAAGTGCGCGGTATCGAACGAGCCCTGCACTTCCAGTGCAGCAGTCTCGATGGCATCTCGTTTCTCTATCGGGAGATGAGCGGCCTTGAGCGCGGCGCGCCAGGCGCGGCGGGCGGCGGCGAGGTCGAGATGCGCGTGGGCAACCGAATCGATCGCGGAGTACAACTCGGGTTCTTCACGGGTGCCGGGGTCGAAGATACCCCTGACGGGAACCTTGTGCAGCGCAAGACGCATGAATGCGCCGAGCGCCTCGGCGTGGCCGGGAGGGCACTCGCGCACGCACACATGTACGAGGTGCCGAAGAGGAGCCGGAAGGGCAGGTGCGGATGATCGAGATCGACCGCGCGCCATACAAACCTCCTTAGCAACAAAGCCGGCGAACCTACTATCGACGGCGAACGGGAGTGTCGAGCGAGAGGGGCAGGGTACCGAAGCGAGAGCTGATGTGGCAGGGCTCCGCCATGCTGCGTGGGCCATCGTCTGCAGCCGACGGACCCACGACGCGGTCAGACGAGCTCCGGAGCGGGCGCGACGGCGCGGAGGAACTCCTCAGCGGGCTGGCAGTTGACAGGCGGGCACACTGTCCAGGCGACCGGCGTCCGTTCGGCGCGGACCGTGCAATCTGCCCTCAGCAATTCGAATGCGCGCGTGATCTCGTCGAGACCTACCGTCCGAGCATCGGTGTGCCGTGCGAAAAAGTCCGCGAATGCTCCTAGGTAGCGGCCGTTGTCACGCATCTGTCGCCCGATGTCCGCCCAGCGCTTGGCGCCATCAGGATGATCCATGACCTGAACGAACTGGGGACGAACCCACGACATCATGGTGTCCAATGCCTGCGGATCGATCGGCAACCGGCATGCTGCACGAATCTCGCCGATGCACTCGTTCAACGCAATTTCCGACAGCTTCTTCATCGCATCACCTCAGAACGCTGAAAGAATCTGGCAACGCTCGCTCACTCGCCGCGCTGTGGTCAGCGCCGCCACCCACGACGATCGGTAATACAAGATGCCCGTGGCGCGAGCGTCGTGTACCTTAATGCCGTCTATAGAGGGTATGCAGTAACAAGCAGCGAGGAAGGGCCGAGTCAAGGCTAAGGCGCTACCAACGAGACACTCTGCAAGGTTCACAGAGTGTGATCGGTCGAGCTCGGGCCTTGGCGTCTGAGTAGGCGATACAGTTGGTGTCTCGATAGGCCAAGGTCGCGTGCGGCCCGGCCAAACCGTGATCCGTGGCGCGCGAGGGCCGCATCGATCTCGGCGCGCGACGGAAGAGCGCTGGGTGCAACAGACTCTTTCGGCGACCGGTGAGCGCCTGGACCTCGATGCTCGAAGTCATCTGGCAGATGAAGGCCCGTCAAGATCGACGTGCCCTCGGCCGCGACGAGCATGCGCTCTAGAGTGTTTTCGAGCTCGCGGACGTTGCCGGGCCACGTATAGCGAGCAAGGAGATCGAATACGTATGCATCCACCGTTGCCACCGGCCGTCGTCGGCGCTCGGCGAGTTGCGTGAGGATGGTGTTGACCAGCGTTCTCAGATCCTCCGCGCCGCGGGCTCTGAGGGGTGGCACGCACAGCTCGTACACCTTCAGTCGGTAATAGAGATCCTCCCGAAACTTCCCGCTCGCGACGGCCGACGGCAGGTCGACGTTCGTTGCAGCAATCACGCGCACGTCGAACGCCGCCTCGTGTTCGCCCCCGAGGCGCTGAACCGTTCGTTGCTGCAGCGCCCTCAGGAGCTTCATCTGCAGCTCCTGGGTCAGCTCTCCCACCTCGTCCAGAAACACGGTACCGCCCGTTGCCCGTTCGAAGGGCCCACGTCGATCGCTGATGGCGCCGGTGAATGCTCCACGCACATGGCCAAAGAGCTCATCCTCGACCAGCGTCGGCGAAAGACCGGCACAGTTAACAACCACGAAGGGTGCGCGCTGACGTGGCGAGACGCGGTGGATGGCACTTGCGACCCGTTCCTTGCCCGTTCCGGACTCCCCCCGAATCAAGACCGTGACGAACGGGTCGTGCGCCACGCGCTGCATGTGACCCTTGAGCGTCCTGATTGCACGCGAGTCGCCGTCGATGTCTGCGAATGGATCCTCAGGGAGCGTCGCGGCCAACCGAAGAGGCGACGCTTGAGACCGAGGTCCATCCGACAGGACGGCGAACGGCCGTTTACCCCTGTAGGCCATGCGTACAGGTGAAAACGTCGAAACTCCCTGAAACGCACAGCTCGATCGAAACATCTTCGGTCGAGCGCTATTCAGGTTGCGTCCCGAAGGTGGCCGAGTGTGAGGCCAAAGGCGAGACCGGCGTAGAAATAGGCCGTATCCGATGCGCTCTGCACCCCGAGCGCGGCAGTTTCGATGTCGTCTCGCTTGTCGAGCGGCAGATTCGCCACTTTCAAGGCGCTGCGAAATCGCGCCCGTGCATCTGCGAGATCCAAGTGAGACCGGCCAACCGATTCGATAGCTGCGTACAACTCCGGCTCCTCTCGCGTACCTGGTTCGAAAATGCCCCGTGCAGGGACCTTGTGAAGCGCCAGGGCGGTCAGTTCGGCGAGCGCCTCGGCATGCCCGACAGGGCACTCGACGTCGGCCGCCAGAACGAGTCGGCGCAACGGAGCAGGGAAGTCCGCGATCGTGGTGGCAAGTGCGCGACGACGAGCCATAGAGGCCTCCTCCGCAGTGAAACGAGCGAAGGGCGGCGGGCGGGCGTGGGACAATTCACGCCAGACCCGCCGACCAGCGATGTGGTTGACGGGATTAGGCCCGACAGCGCGTGGCTGCGTGCTGCCGGGCCGCTTCTTGTACGCCGCGGAGGAAGCATGACCAGCGCGAGAGGGAGACGGAAGCGCGCTGTTGGCGACGCGAGTCGCGGGCGAACGAGTACAATGTACATCTGCGTCCAGGCGAAGACAAGGAAAAGGTCGTGCCAATCCTGCTACAAATCAACTGCGCGCGCATGCGCGCGCGCATTGCGCGGTAGCGGACCGCGCATCGACCCGCCCGTACACCTTCCGTAGATGGCGAAGTGACCGCTGGCATGACGGTTGCGATATAGCCGCAACATGAATGCCTACCGCTTGCGCGTCTCCCCTGCCGTCCGCGCATCTATTTCTCCCGACGGTCTCGTGCTGCTCGACGTGCAAGGCGGGATGTTGCTCGCCTCGAATCCGATCGGCGCGCGCGTGTGGCAGCTGCTCGAAGAGCAGCGCTCGCGACTGGACATCGCCCAACACCTCGCTGCTGACTACGACATCTCGTTCGAGCGTGCCGAGCATGATGTCGCCGCGTTTATCGCCGATCTCGCGGCGCGTGGACTCGTCATCGAGGACCCGCCGTGTTGACGCTGGTCAGAATGCATCGGGCCATTCGATTGACGGGGCTGACGACACACGCGTGGCTGTTGCTCCTTCTTTTCGATATCGTCGCGCTCGCTGGCTTCAGCCACGTGCACGCACGGCTTCGTCGTCGCGCGACCAGGCCTACGTGCGCCGCACTCCGAGTGGACGACATCATCTGGGCGGTAGACGAGGCATGCGTGTGGTACTTCAAGCGCGCGGCGTGCCTCCAACGTTCCGCAGTCTCGACCTGGTTGCTGCGCGGTTGTGGCATCACGGCCGAGCTCGTGATCGGCTACCGTCCGACTCCCTTCGAGTCGCATGCGTGGGTCGAAGTCGCTGGCCACATCGTGAACGATCGCCAGCAGTACCAGAAGTTCTTCGCCGTACTCGAACGGCTCTGACCGGAGAGACTCGCATGGCCATGCAATCCGGCGTGCTGTTCTTCGACGGTAGGCCGACTGAAAGCGAATGCCGAACCCTGACCGCCGCTCTCCATCCCTGCGCGACTGACGGTGTGACAGTGACGGCCCGCCCTGGAATTGCCATGGCCTTCGGCGCACACCATTTCTGGACCGGCGAGGACCACTGTGTTCAACCGCTCGAGACTTCGACTGGATTGCTCATGACGTGGGACGGGCGGCTCGACAACCGAGACGACCTCTTGTTGCGCCTGAGCGGTCAGCTGGACCCTGATACGGCCGACGCTTCGATCGCATTGGCGGTCTTCGAGCGATGGGATGTCGCTGGTTTGCGCTTGCTGCTCGGCGACTGGAGTCTCGTCATCTGGAACAGCCGGACGAGGACCCTCCACTTGGCTCGCGACTATATGGGCGCGCGTCCCCTGTACTACCACGCCAACGCGCACTCCGTGATGTGGTCGACCAATCTCGGCGAACTGGCCATTCGCGCGAATCGAGTGAATGACTTCGACGAGATGTTCGTTGCCCGGTTCATGACGCTGCAGCTGTCCACAGACGTCACCCCCTACATCGGTATCCGAGCTGTGCCGACGGCGACGACCGTCGCGTTCTCCGCCACCGGTGTCGAACGACGGCATCAGTTCTGGCGACTCGAGCCCGGTCGGATTTGCTATCGCGATCACGGGCAATACGAAGAGCACCTTCGGACGTTGTGGGTAGATGCCGTCGGCTCTCGCCTGCGGACCAGACGCGCTGTCTGGGCGGAACTGAGTGGCGGCCTCGACTCATCCTCGGTCGTGTGCATGGCCGATGCGTTGATCAAGAGCGGTCGAGTCCCTGCGGCTGGTCTGCATCCTGTCTCACACGTGACCCTCGAGTCGCCTGAAGGGGATGAGCGTCGCTTCATTGTCGAGGTCGAAGCCAAGACCGGTCGTGCGACCGCGCTGTTCGGTCTGGAAGCGCACGACGGGGAACGAGGGGAGTGGGATTGGGAGACGCCGCTCGCGTCGAGGGACGTAGACGTGGCGATCATTCGGCACGTTCGGCAATGCAACGGACGAGTGATGGTGACAGGACGGGTCGGCGATATCGTCATGGGCTGCTTCCCGGACCATAGCGTGGCCGTACTCGACGATCTGTTCGACGGTCGCTTACCGACCGCGCTGCGAAATGCGCGCCTGTGGAGCCGTGCGTCCCGGAAACCATTGCTCGAGATAGCGGCGAACCTGGCAAAGGCCACGGCACGAGCACACCGAGGGCCTGTGCTGCAGCCCAATGCTCAACAGGCTTTAGGGAGTGGCCTTCTCGAACCTCGCCTGCAGCGGATGGTGACCGAGCAATCCATACAACACTTCGACGCGACCGGTGTGCGCCCGTCGACAATGGCGATGGCGGCGCTGTTGCTACGGTACTCGAGCGGAGCGTTGTCGAGTGCGCCGACGCCTCCCTCGGACATCATCTACACGCATCCCTTCGTCCATCGCCCCCTCGTGGACTTTGTGTTCGCGATTCCCGCGGAGCAAATCAGTGCCCCAGGCGTCACACGATCGCTGATGAGACGCGCCTTCGCCGGGCTCGTGCCCAGTCGAATACTTCGCAGAGAGTCCAAGGGGTACTACCCTCCGGCATTGATCCGAGCCACGCGCACGCTCATCGCGACGATGCCGCGCGTCGAGTCCCTTCACGTGGTCAGAAATGGATGGCTGGCAGCCGCGCCACTCGCCGCCGCCATCCAGAATCTCCGCGATGGAGCGGCAGAGGCAGGTAGCGCAGTTCGGCTCGCCCTGCTGCTGGAGCAGTGGTTGAGCACTCGAGACCGGCGGGGCCCCGCCGCAACGCCACAACGAAAGGAGGTGACAACCAATGCTGTACTCAACGCCTGAGCTCGTCGTGCTCGGACCGGCCCGCGTGCTGGTGCTCGGTGGGGATCCGGGTCAAGGAGACCGGGGCACATCGATCTTCTCGCTGCCAGTGATGGGAGTGACGCTCGGCCTCGACTAGCGCCTCGCCCATGAGGATCGCCTCCAGCCCGCGCAGCTGGAGGCGAAGCCTCGCTGTGCCATGAATCAAGCCCTTCACCTCCTGTTCGTGGACGTGGACCGCGCGAACGTGCTCGTGACGTGGACGCATGGCCGATGGCTGCTGCCCATACTGATCCTGAATGAGCGCGTGAGACCCGGACCGTACGTAGCCGCGTGGGCCGGTGGCATTGGCATTCGCGCTCGCATGGTCGGCCAATGGCTTGGTCGACCGTCACCGAACAGCTCGTCGATCGACTGGCTGGCTGTTTCCGAAGTGGTCGGCGGCTCGTTGCACGCAGGCGCCGGATCGTTTCGCTGGCTACCAATTCACGATCTCGCATCATCATCGTGCTGGGAGGCATACCAGCGATGGGCGCTCACCGAAGTAGGCGCTCCTGACGCGCTGCCGTCGGTGGCGGGTCCATTCGGGACGGTCTCGTGGCTTCGGGATGTCGAAGACTGGGTGGCCGACGTCCTGGGAACGCCGCTGGTTGAGACAGTGCCGTACCGTACGACCGCGCACGCGGTTGCGGTTGGATTCGCGACCAGTCGCGGCCGCGTCTTCTTGAAGGGAACCTCGGTCGAGTCTGGAAGGAATGTTCGGTCCGTCTACGAGTTATGCAAGGAGCACCCGGGGAGCTTTGCAGCTACGCTTGCCTTCTGCCCGCGCCCTGACAGGTCCGTCTGGTGGCTGACGAGTGAGTGCCCAGGAGCTGCGCTCGCTGACGAGTCTAGCGTGGAGAACATTGCCCGTGTCGCGGCTGCGTGCGGGCAGTTGCAACGCACGGCACTCCGAGACATGCCGGAGATAGTGGCGCGCCTGCCTCAGGTCGACACGGGCGCCCTGGCACAGTGGGGGAAAGCACTCCTGTTCGACTTCCGAGCGGAGGGGACACTCGAGCTGTACGAACGATCGATCGAGCGCGCATGTGCGGCCGTTGCCTCAATCGACAGCCACAGTCTCATTCACGTCGATGTGGATCCCAGCAACGTATTCCTCCAGGAAAACGAAGTTCGGTTCATCGATCTGGACGACCTGCACCGCGGTCCGTCGCCGCTGATCGCCTCGATGTTTGCCGACACGCTCGGTCGAGCGGGCATTGGGCCGTGCGAATATCCGACACTGTCTCAGGTTGTCTATGACGCGTACGAACGAGACTTGCCTTCGACCTCTGGCTTGAAGTACCTCTGGCCCGCGCTCAGGGTCGTCTCAACGCTGTTCACATCGCATCTCAGCTGGACCCGAGTTCAGATCAAGGTCCAACAGGGAGAAGTCCACGGTGTGGACAACTGCGTTCGTGCGGCGCTCGCCAGGTACGTCGTCAACCGAATTCGCGAGGTGGACGTTACTTGAGACGATGGATTGCGGTGCCGATTGCGGGCCGGCGGCCAGCGAGGTTCGACAACCCGACGTTGACCCGCGTCTCCCATGGGTGGGCTTCTTCTTCTCGATTCATTGCAGCATCGACGAGCTCACACAAGACGACTGGCGTCGCGCCTTCTGAGGTGTGAGGAGCCGCGGGAATATCGATGCGCTCACGCCACGTCCTCCGGGCGAGCTGGTGCTGAGGACCAGTGCGCGCGTGGTGTGTCACCGCGCCGGTGATGATCTCTTCCACCACGAAGCGCGCGGCCTTCATTGGGAACGGAGCAGGGTTCACCGCCGCCACCCAACGTCCGGCGTTGGGCTTTCTCACGACGATCCGTTGATCTCGCGTCGCAGGCAGGGTGAAGTCGTACGAGAAGCATTCCCCCAACGTGCAATCGTACAAATACAACTCAAGTGCGTCGTCGCCGCTCTTGTCATTCCGCAGCCGCAGGTCGAGGGTCGAGGCGTGTTCAGGGACAATGACCTCGAGTTGCGCGGGTGGGCCTGTAGTGGGGACATCGCCCACGTGCGACCGCAGAGTTCCGACGGACGTTTCGATCACCGGTTCCTTCGGGGCTGCTCCACGATTGTCAAGGTCGATGACGAGTTGTCCGGACCTTGAGAGATGGGGTCGAAGGGTAACCGATAGGAGCCGCAAGGCAATCGTGTACTCCGCCGTCTCGCCAGACGTCGATCTGGCCTCCCCCTGCTGCTGGCTTCCCAAATTGGAAACGTCGACGGTCCACATCCCGGACGCAGGATGGGGCAGGACGACGTGATAGATGCCAGGCGTGAACGGTCGTCCCCCAAGGGGATACACGTGGTCATAGTAGTTTGGATAGAGGCCGTGACTGGGAAGGATATTCGCCCCCACCGTCCCCTTGTGAACCTCCAACGTGATCTGCAGCGCATGACCGCGTTCAGGGAGGACGACGTAGTGCGACGATCGGCGCAGAGCCGCAAGCGACCCGGTGAGTCGGATCGAGTTACCGTGCTCGGCCAGACGCTCGGCGGCGACAATCGTCGCGAGCGTGCGGAAGATGATGGCGTCCGTGGCCGGGTCGTGAAGGTTCAGAATGGCGCTGTGCGCGCCATCGGTCCGAACGGCGATGCCGACGCTCAGGGTGACGTCAGAGCCGATGGGCAGTGTGATAGACGAGTATGTGCTGAACGTGCCGTCGTTGCCCGTCCAGCTGAGACGATAGCTGATTGGAGCCGCCGCTCCAGATTCTCGCCGAAAGCGCATTACCCGCCGACTGCTCATGCCGACGCTCCAGCCGTCGCGCTCAAATAGCCCCACGCCCTCAGTGCCGCGCGCCGCGTAGCGGGCCAGCGGATGCACGACACTCGACGTTACTCGGATGGTCGGTATGTCCAGCTGGCGGCGCAGCTCGCGCCAGGCGGATGCTACGTGAAGAACGCCGTTGCCTTGCTGGTGCGCTGGCCATCCGTCTAAGAATTGGGCACCGACTCGAAGGGCGCGCTGCAGTCGGATCATTGTCAGCGACGTGTCGTCTTGTCTGGCAGCGCTCATGAGCAGGGCCGCTAGACCGGCTGCGTACGGCGCGCTTGCGGACGTGCAGCAACTGATCTGATACCCAGGCGGCAGCTGAAACCGCGGTGACGAAGTTGGTAGGCGGGTTGGCGCACGTGTGCCATAGATGTCGGCCGCCAGGCGTTGCATTGGCGCCAGGAAATCGGGCTTGAAGGCGCCATCGAGGGCCGGTCCGGCCGCTCCGATCGGATGAACCATCACACCGGCAATGGGCGGCCCACCAAAGAGCGTGGCATGCGTCTGTGCGCCCATCGAGCCGCCAACCGAAAAGGCGTCCCCGAAGGATGAGACATTGCTCAGAAAGAGCTGTGCGTTCCCAGCCGCCAGGAAGATGAGCTTCTGATGCACCGCGACGATCCTGCGCATGAAGCTGCCCACGAAGTCCCCGGCGGTATCCGGCACCATGAGCACACCTTGGGAGCTGGACAAAAGATCGACCTCCGGTCGCCGGGCGGCCTCCAGGAAGCCCTCGAGAATGTCGCGCAGTCGATGGTCGGGCGTGCTGTTGCGAACGAGCAACACCCGCGCACTGGGAGCGACTCCGAAGGCGAGGCTTTCCGTCGTTCTGCTGCCTGCAGCGACGCTGGTCGTCATCGTGTGATGTGCACCAGCGGCGACGTAGACGTGCACGGCATTCGCCGAGCGCCCATGCGCGACGACAAAGCTCAAATCAGACGGGGTGGGATAATTCAGTTTCAGCAATCGCGGCTCGAACCGCTCGTTGACGTCAGGAACTGGCATCTCATCCCGGAAGTCGCCGTTCCCGTTGGCATCGATCCAGATCTCCCGGCTCGTGGTGTCGACCAACACGCCGAACTGGTGGAACAGATTGATATCCACTGGCATGATGTACAAACCGAATCGGAAGGTGCCAGCTCGCGGCAGGGCGTAGGTGCGGTCGCCAAGGCGTTTCCACGCGCTGGCGGTCCGAACCTCGGTGTTCAGGTGGACTCGCGTGGCGTCGGGCACATCCTCGTCCAGCGTGTTGAGGATGCCCGCGAGCTTGGGCACGTCGCGACCGTCGAGGGACTTCGCTGTAACGAGCATCGGGTGTGCGAACTCGATTTCCGACGGCTCGAGGATGGCGATCGTCACGCCGCGACCGTCGAAGGTCGGATGCTCAGCGTGCCACTCGCCGACGCCGGCGTCCTCGTCAGCCGTATAGCCTGGGCCTCGAGACATCTCGACCGGGAGCATTGGAAGGCTTGACGTTGTCTTCTGCGTGTTCTGACGGACCGGCCGTTCGAACGCACGATACATGTCGGCATTCGCCTGTGGAGGGCCATCCCGGTACCATGACGCGCGCGAGAAGGAAGCAATCTGATAGGCGTCCACCGCCTCGGTCGCGACGAACTCCACCAGCTTCTCAGTTGGCACGTCCAGGCGTAGGTAGCCGACACTCGCATCCTCGCGACGGACGCGTCCGCCGAGACCTTCGACGCGCGCGATGACCTCCCGTGATCGACCGGCTGCCACCAGAACCATGACTTCCAGGGTCTGCAGACCGCTCACAGCCGCTCGATTGAGGAGGAGTCTGTTGTGAAAGGACATCCGCCGCGCGAAGCCGCCTGGCGCCGAAGCGACCGTGCTGGACTCTTCAAGAACCCAGCCGAGCAAGACGCACGCGATGCAGAGCACGATGCGCCTGTGCGGCGAGCGACGCGACACACGAAGCCGCGCTTCGGTCTTTGGGACTGTGGCGGTCATCGCAGACGTCGATTCAGAAGGACGCGCGGATGACGACTTGCGCGGACCGCGGCAGCTGTCGAAATGTCGTGATACCGTACGCGGGATTGTAGAGTTGGTTCGCGCCGAGTTCGAAGCTCGCGTCAGCGCCGTTGTTGGTGATATTGAAGACGTCGATGCCAGCGTCAAGCACCAATGCGGCCCACGTAAACCGGCGTCCAACGCGCGCGTTCCACACGTGCAGTCGCGGCGTTGTCAGCTGACCCTCAGTCCGTGTTGGAAACGCAAACCGCAGCGCCGTGGCCAACGGGTTCGTGACTCGACGACCGTTGGAGAGCGTGACCTGCGCCGGACCGAAAGTCGGATCCGCAGCGACCTGCGCGATAACAGGCCCGGACCAAATGCCGGACTGAAACGTGTAGTTCATCGCGAGCAGGAGCTGCCATGGTGCCATCACGGAGACACCAGCCCTCACCACGTGGTCCTGCCACTGCCCGCTGGCGGCGGCGCGCTGGGACATGTGGATGCCAGAGAGGCTGTTCGCGTCGCCCGTGGACGAAATCGAGCCGCCCGGACTGCCGATACCCCGACTGTTCTCGAACGCATTGGGTTGAATGAACGATGCCGGGTCGCGTGGCTGCCACGTACCATCGATGTGCCGCCACTGCCGAACGTAGCTGCCGATGCCTTGGACGCGAGCCGACCGCTTCGTGACGGCGAACTCGATCGAGCGATAGACAGGAGTGTTCCAGACGTTGTTCGTGATCTGATAGATCTCGTTGAAGCCCTCGTCTCGATAGCCAACGAAGACGCTGCCGTCGTAGAGACCGTTGGTTTCGACCAGCGTTGGTCGATGCCGGTATTCGCGGTGGACGACATCGGCGCGTGCGGTCACACCTCCACCGAACTGCCGGCTGTAGCCGGTCCCCCATTCCTGCACGAACGACTGATGCAGATCGGGATCGACACTGCGTCCTGGGGTCAAGGCAAGGGTGGCCGGTGTGTCGAAGGCCGTCTCGAACGTGCCGTTCAAGTCGAGATCGTACTCATCGCGCTGCGCAAGGGCCGAAGTCCCGACCGACGTGGCATTCTGGGCCGGTTGGTCGTGGACTCGCACAACATGCGCGCGGACCACGTTGGCGGCGTCGGAGGTGACGAGATAGTTGGCACTCAGGCGCGGACCGATCTCCGTGCTGCGCTGAGAGACGACGTCGAAGAGCGCGTCCTGCCAGATCAGATGATCGACACGCACGCCGACGTTGATCGTCAGCCGCGACGTCGGTCGCCATGCATCTTGCACGTAGAAGCCGTAGTCCTGGCCCTCGCGGTCGCTGTTGGTGAGCACGGTGCCGTCGACCAGCATGCGGTGGAAGGGAACGAGCTGACGGTCGGCAGTCCCCGCGTTCCGCAGAACGCTCTCCTCGAAGACGAACCCGCCGTTGACATAGAACGTCCGAGAGCCGTTTCTCAAGCGTGGCTGCAGGTACAGCCCAGTCTGCACTTCGTGACTACCGAGGCGACTCGAGCGAAACACCGTCGCATCCACTGAGATGGTGAGCTTCGAGTTCGGCTGTGCGCCCCAGCCCGATACTGGCGGTCCGAGGTCAGCAATTCGCCCGTTGCCCACCAGCCGCCCAGCCGAGGTGATGGTGCTTTGGTAGACGCGTCGCAGCGGCCCGTCGCCGTCAGGCGGCTGGCCGTCGCGACGCTTGTCGTTGTAGCTGACGCCAACGCGGCTGGTGAAGGCATTGGACCACGCGCCCAGCCATCGCAACGAGAGTCCCGATCCCCCTGTGGCCTCTCGACGCAGATGTTCGGCGAGCGCGTCTGCGAAGGCGACCGGATTCACATCCCGCTGATAGAACCCCGACAACTGATGCGACGCGTGCAGCTGTGCGTTCAGTTTCGCGAACCAGAAATGGGCGGTGTTGCTGTTGCCGAATGGCTCGAACTGTGGCACCAGCAGACGGAGGGCGTCGAGCTGCGCGGCCGTGCGACTGACACCGGTGGTGGCATCGGTGTACCGGTACGACCCGAACGCCCACAAACGGTCTTTGACGATGGGTGCACCGAGCGAGAGATCCAGCTGTCGCTGATCGACCGTGCTGCTGGTGCCGCCTGGTGTGTTGGATGCGTTCCATGCCAGGGGCTGCACGAAGAACGTGGCAGCGCCTTTCACAGTGTTCGTGCCGCTGCTCGTGGCGATGTTGACGATGCCGCCAATGCCGAGGGGCGCGGATGCGTCCACACCGGCGGTCTTGATCTGAATGTCCTCGATGGAATCCGTATTCAAGCCGACGTAGCGGACGCCTGAGGCGAGCGCTGGGCTGACGTCGGCGCCATCGACTTGCACGATGTTGGCGTTCGAGTCCGCCCCATGCACCGAAAAGAGCTTTTCGTTGCTGACCCACTCAGCGGTTGTCACCCCGGGCGCCAAGGTCATGGCGCCAAACCACTCGCGCCGCTCAGAAAGGGGCATGCTGCGCAGGAGCTCGCCGCTGATGTTCACGGTATGTCCACCGCTTTGCGTTTCCAGCAATGGCGTCTCGTGCCTGACCTCGATGGTTTCGTCGACCGAGCCGACGTTCATCACGAGATTGAGCGTCGCGTTCGAGCCCGCTTGGATAACGACGAAGTGCCGGACATCGGCAAATCCGGCAAAACGAGCCAGCAGCCAGTATTCGCCAGGCGAAAGATTAGCCAGACGGTACGCGCCGTTCTCGTCGGTGGTCGTGGTTGCGCGCTGGCCTTCGAGGGCGATCTCAGCGCCAGGAAGGAGACCGCCTTGCTCGTCCCTCACCGTGCCAGTGAGTCGGCCCTCCACACTTGTTTGCGCACGCGCCAGCGAGGCGACCATAAGCAGCATGACGCCAATGAACAACGATCGACACATCGAAGAGAACTCCATCTCAGGGAGCGACGCGTATGGTTCTGAGCCGGCGTCGGATATAAGCTAATGCCACCGATAAGTGGTATGTGTACCGCTGATGGTACCTGCCAGGAATGGTTATGGTGGGTGGGGGACGGCCGCCTTGCGGCTGCCTGGTCGTGCGGAGGCTGCCGAGTGAATTAGGTCACTTGATCACAGCGAGAGGATTCGTGCCGCTTTCGTCGCGAGATAGTTCCGCTCGGGAATGCTCGTCGTCCGTGCCGCGGCCGCCTGATAGTGCACGAGCGCGGCCTGCTGATCGCCGGCCATCTCCAGCAAATGCGCGCGCACGGCGTCCAGACGGTAGTGGCCCGCGAGGCGCTCGTCTGCGTCGAGCGCCTCGAGCAGCGTGAGTCCGGCCCGTGGACCGTCCACCA
>DAINCF010000084.1:0-17984 GCA_036732565.1 Vicinamibacterales bacterium | reverse complement strand
GCCTGCAGGTCCGTACGTAGCGCAGGCCTTCAGGCCTGCCATCGCCGAAAAGGCAGCCCTAAAGGGCTGCGCTACGTACGATTCGCATGAATCTGATAGTTCCCTTCGAGCAGGACGGCTTGCGCCTCGACAAGTTCCTCGCCGGCGAGGTCCCGGGCCAATCACGCTCGCAGGTTCAGCGGTTGATCGACGATGGGCGGGTGACGCTGCCGCGGGTGAAGCAGGTCAAAGCCAATACCCCGGTGCGGGCCGGCGACGCGGTCACGGTGGACATCCCGGCGGCAGAGCCGACCGCGCTGCTGCCTGAGGATCTCCCCCTGCAGATCCTGCACGACGATCCGGACATCATCGTGATCGACAAGCCCGCGGGGATGGTCGTGCATCCGGGCGCCGGACACGGGCAAGGAACGCTGGTGAATGCCCTGCTGCATCACGTCAAAGACCTCAGCGGCATCGGCGGTGTGCTGCGCCCGGGCATCGTGCATCGCCTGGACAAGGGCACATCCGGCGTGATGGTCATCGCCAAGCACGACACGGCGCACCAGGAGCTGGCGCGGCAATTTCACGATCGCGAGGTCGAGAAGGAATACGTCGCGCTGGTGTGGGGGACCGTCCAGCAGCGCAAGCGCATCGATCTTCCCATCGGTCGGGATCGCGTGCATCGGCAGAAGATCTCCACGCGCGCGCGGCGGGCGCGAACCGCCGTCACGCGCGTCACCTGGGCGCGACACATGCCCGGCGTGTCCCTGCTCCGCGTGGCGATCGCCACGGGCCGTACGCATCAGATCCGCGTGCACTTGAGCGCGATCGGCCACCCCATCGTCGGCGACGGCCTCTACGGAGGCATTCGCACGCGCGTACCGCAGCGCCTGCGGCCGCTGCTGCGACTGGAACGCCCGTTCCTGCACGCGGAGCGCCTGGCGCTCACGCATCCGCGCACGGGCGAGCGAATGACGTTCACGGCGCCGCTGCCGGAGGACCTGGCGCATGTGCTCGTCGAGATCGTGCCCGAGGAGATGCAGAACATACTGGGCGGAGAACAGCCGTGACGAACGAGACGAACGAGGCGCGCGTCGAGGCGACGCGAACGGTGCACCAGGGACGGGTCTTCCGCGTTGACGTCGAACGTGTGCGGCTGCCTGGCGGGCATGTTGTGGACATGGAGCTCGTCCGTCATGGCGGCGCGGTCGTCATCCTGCCCCTGCCGTCGCCGGACCGGATCATCTTGATCCGGCAGTATCGCCACGCGGTCCGCCAGTGGCTGTGGGAGGTACCGGCCGGCACGCTCAAACCCGGCGAGGATCCGGCCGCAGCCGCCGCGCGCGAATGCGAAGAGGAAATCGGCCTCGTGCCCGGTCGGATCGAGCCGCTGCGCGCGTTCTACCCGACGCCGGGATTCTGCGACGAGAAGATGAACTTCTTCCGCTGCACCGACCTGCACCCGCCCGCGCCGGACTCGCAGGTGAAACCGGATGACGACGAGAACATCGAGCCGAAGACGTTCACGCTCGACGAGGCGCGCGCGATGCTCGAGCGAGGCGAGATCGTCGACATGAAGACAGCGCTGGGGTTGATGCTGATGACCGGCGACCCGGGTACGTAGCGCAGGCCTTCAGGCCTGCCTGGACGGCGCCAACGGTGCTCTGTTGTAGGGGCGGTTCGCGAACCGCCTCTACGCGCGCGAGCCAGGGTCACACCACGCCGTGTTGTCTCAGTCGAACGCGGTCCTCCGCCGAGAAGCCGGCCATCACGAGCGCCGCATCGGTGTCGTCGCCCAACCCGGGCGCGGCGAGCACCTCTGGCAGCTCGATCACCTGGAGCGGCACGCCGGCTGACACCCGCACTGGACTGCGCACGTAGCGGATCCCGTCGACGTTGGTGACGCTCCCACGCGCGCGGACGTGAGGATCCGCGAGTGCCTCCCCCACACCGTTCACCGGCGAGAGGCACGCGTCGGCATCCTGGAACAACGTCGTCCACTCGGCGCTCGAGCGGGTCGCGAAGATGGCCGCGACTTCCTCGACGAGCGCGGTCTGCCCTGACGCGAACTGCCTGGCGATGAGATCGCGCCGGCCGATGCGGTCGCAGAACCGTTCCCAGAACTTCGGCTCCAGCGCGCCCAGTGCCATCCAGCGACCGTCACGCGTCTCGTACACGTTGTAGCAGGCCGCGTCCGCATGCAGCGGCGCTTCACTCGGCCTGGTCTCGTCACCGGTCGCGAGCGCTCGCGCCGCGGGGAACGTCAGCCATGCCAGGCAGCCGTCGTGCATCGAGATATCGATGGACGAGCCTTCCCCGGTGCGCACGCATCGCAACAACCCGGCCAGGATGCCGACCGCCGCGGACAGCGCACCACCGCCGATGTCTGCGATGAATGCCCGCGACGGCTGTGGCGCGCGGCCACGACCGTGAGGGCCGGCCGCCGGCATCATCGGCTGCGGATGATCGAGTGCGAGCAGACCGGCAAGAGCGACGTAGTTGATATCGTGGCCCGGGCGTTCGGCGTACGGACCCGTTTGTCCAAACCCGGTGATGGCGCAATGCACCAGCCGTGGATTGACCGCCAACAGGGACGTGGCATCAACGCCAATGCTGCGCGCCGTCTCCGGCCGGAAGCTTTCGACGAGGACGTCCGCACGCGCGGCCAGGGCATGCAGCACCGGGCGCGCGCCGTCGGCGCGCAGGTTCAGCGTCATGCTGCGCTTGTTGCGGTTCACCGCTTTGAAGTAGACGCTCGCCTCGTCAGCCGGCCCGGCGAGCGCTCGGAGCGGATCGCCCGCGAGCGGCGGCTCCACTTTGATCACCTCCGCACCGAGATCGGCGAGCAGGAGCGTGCAATACGGACCCGGCAAGAGCCGCGTGAGGTCCAGGACCCGAATGCCCGCTAAGGGGAGGCTCGAGGACATCTCCTGACTCCTTCGATAGAGAGTAGGGGCGCTCGCGAGCCGCTCCTACGTCAGCCGCAGCATCTGCAGCTCTTCGACCGTTGCGTAGTGGATGTCGACGGTGTCCTCGAGGTGACGGGCGTAACCGCCTGCCAGGCAGACGACCGTCGGCACGGCACGATCGGCCGCGGCCTGCAGCACCATCCGGTCGCGCTGGCGCAGGCCGGTCTTCGTCAACGAGAGGCCGCCGAGCTGATCGTCCTCATAGGCATCGGCACCGGCGAGATAGAACACCAGATCGGGTGTGAACGTGAAGACGCGATCCAGCGCCGGCGCCAGCCGCGCGAGGTACTCACGATCTCCGGTGCCGTCCTGCAGCCCGAGATCGAGCGAGCTCTCCGGCTTGTCCACCGGATAGTTGTGCTGCTGGTGCATCGAGAACGTGAAGACCTGTGCGTCGCCGGCGAAGATGAACGCGGTGCCGTTCCCATGGTGCACGTCCAGGTCGATGATGGCGATGCGTGCGGCCGGACGGTCGCGAAGGACCACGCGGCTGGCCACGGCGACGTCGTTGAAGAAGCAGAAGCCTTCGCCGCGATCCGGAAACCCGTGATGCAGGCCCCCGCCCAGGTGCGCCACCATGCGCGCCTGACCCGACGCCGCCAACCGTGCGGCCGCGATCGTGCCGCCGGTCATCAGCCGGAAGCCGTCGACGACATCCTGCGACCAGGCCACCCCGAGCTGCGCGAGCTCTTCGATCCGGAACGAACCGGACTTCAGCTGGTCGAGATAGTTGGACGTGTGAACGAGCGCGAGATCCGTCCACGACGCCAGCTCGGGCTCGATGACGTCCGCCGGGCGCGCCAGGCCAGCGTCCCGCAGACGCTCGAACAGTCGGACGTACTTCGACGTCGGGAAGACGTGCGTCCCGATATCGATGTGGTATCGCGGCGAGTAGACGATCACTGCAAGGCGGCCTGCAGTCGTCGACCGGGCTTGCGCGCCGAGGGTTGGCGAGCCGCGGGGACCAGCGCCAACAGCAGCACTTCGTCGATCGTGCTGGCGAGATGGATGGTCAACCCTCGCCGCAGCTCCTCGTCGAGGTCTTCCTTCACGTTCTTCTCGTTCTGCCGCGGAAGGATGACCTCGCGCACGCCGGCGCGCCGCGCCGCCAGCACCTTCTCCTTGATGCCGCCGACGGGCAGCACGCGGCCCGACAAGGTGATCTCCCCGGTCATCGCGACGTCGCCACGCACCGGCCGGCGTGACAGCTCCGACACCAGCGCGGTCGTCAGCGTGACCCCGGCGGACGGGCCGTCTTTGGGAATGGCCCCCGACGGCACGTGCAGGTGGACCTCCGATCCCTTGAAGAAGTCGGGGTCGATGTTCCACTCGGTGGCGTGGGCGCGTACCCACGACAACGCCGCCCGGGCGGATTCCTTCATGACGTCGCCGAGCTGGCCCGTGATCGTCAGCGAGCCGGTGCCGGCCATCCGTGACGCTTCGACGAACAGGACTTCGCCGCCCGCGGGCGTCCACGCCATCCCGATGGCGACGCCGGGGTTCTTGGTACGCTCCTCCATCTCCTCGTCGAGGAAGCGCGGCGCGCCGAGCAGCTCGTGGACGACGTCGGGCGTGATCTTCACGCGGGCGTTCTTGCCTTCGGCGCGGCGACGCGCGATCTTGCGGCAGATGGCGCCGATCTCGCGCTCGAGATTGCGCACGCCGGCCTCGCGCGTGTAGCCGCGAATGATGGTGCGCAGCCCCGCCTCGGTGAAGACAACCTGTTTGGCGGTCAGACCGTGATTCGGGACCTGCCGGCCGACGAGATGATCGCGCGCGATGCTGAGCTTTTCCTCTTCGGTATAGCCGGCGAGCTCCAGCACTTCCATGCGATCGCGCAGCGCCGGCGGAATCGGATCCAGATAGTTCGCCGTGGTGATGAACAGCACTTCCGAGAGATCGAACGGCACGTCCAGGTAGTGATCCCGGAACGACACGTTCTGCTCGGGGTCGAGCACTTCGAGCAGCGCCGAGGCCGGGTCGCCGCGGAAGTCAGCGCCCAGCTTGTCGATCTCGTCGAGGATGAACACCGGGTTCTTCGACTCGGCGCGCCTCAGCCCTTGGATGATTTGACCCGGCAGCGCGCCGATGTAGGTACGCCGATGCCCACGGATCTCAGCCTCGTCGCGCATGCCGCCAAGCGAAACGCGCACGAACTTGCGGTCGAGTGACCGTGCGATGGATCGCGCGAGCGACGTCTTGCCGACACCCGGCGGGCCGACGAAGCAGAGGATGGGGCCTTTGACGCCGGGGTTCAGTTTGCGCACCGCCAGGTACTCGAGGATGCGGTCCTTGGCGCGAATCAGCCCTGAATGATCGGCGTCGAGCACGTCCTTCGTCTTCGGCAGATCGATGACCTCCTCGGTGCGCTTCGCCCAAGGCAGCGCCACGATCCAATCGAGGTAGGTGCGCGAGACCGTGTACTCCGCCGCCGCCGGCGGCATCTTCGACAGCCGATCCAGCTCGCGCAGCGCTTCTTTCTTCACGGTTTCCGGCATGCCGACGGCTTCGATCTTCTCGCGGAGCTCCTCGATCTCCTTGGTCTGATCGTCGCCCTCACCCAGCTCGCGCTGAATCGCCTTGAGCTGCTCGCGCAGGAAGTAGTCGCGCTGGTTCTTCCCGACCTCCGACTGCACCTGCGACTGGATCTTCGATCCGAGCTCGAGGACCTCGAGCTCCTTGATCAGCAGCCGGTTCAACTGATCCAGGCGGGCGCGGACGTCCAGCGTCTCGAGCACCTCCTGCTTCATCTGCGTCGAGATCGATCCGAGGTTCGACGCGATGAAGTCCGCGAGCCGGCCCGGCTCGGTGATGCTGACGGCGAGCGTCTGCAGGTCGTCCGACATCAGCGCCGACAGCGAGACGATCTGCTGGAAGTTCGCCTTGATGTTGCGCTGCAGCGCGTCGATCTCGAGCTTGTCCGCGTCGCCGGTTCGCTCGACCGCTTCGCTGATCCGGGCTTTCAAGTACGGCTCGGTGGTGATCAGCTCGTCGAGCCGCACACGCGCCAGCCCCTGCACGATGACGCGCAGGCTGCCGTCGGGCAGCTTGAACATCTTGTGGATGTGGCTGGCCGTGCCGACCGGATGCAAGTCGTCTTTGAGCGGCTCGTCCTGCCCGGCTTCGCGCTGGGTGAACACCGAGATGAGGCTGCCGGTCGCAACCGCCTCATCGATCAGGCGAACGGAGCTCTCCCTGGCCACGGCCAGCGGCATGAACGAATTGGGGAAGAGCACCGTATCGCGCAGCGGCAGTACGGGAAGCTCCTCCGGGACACGGAAGGCCTGTTCGTCGGACGTGACGTCCGGTTCGATCCGATCTGATTGATCACTCATTGCATCCACTCGCGGGAGTGAGGGCCCGAAGGACGCGCTGGGGCCGGAGAGTGGAGCGGCAGGCTCCACCGCCGGCGGAGCCTGCCCAATTCGAGGCGCCGGGTGTTATCCCTGCACGTCGTAGAAGAGGCTGCTCGATCCGCGCCGCTGCGCGAGCACGCGCTCACGCTGCTGCGCGACTTCGCGAGCTTCCTCGCAGTCCTTGCACCGAACCGCGAACGGAAGGGCGCGCAGACGCTGCTCGGAGATGTCGTCGCCGCACTCGAAGCAGACACCGTAGCGGCCGGCTTCCAGACGTGCGAGCGCTTCGTCGATCTTGTTGAGCGTCTCGGCCTTCATCTGGATGAGCGCCAGCTCGATGTCTTCCTGAATGTCGACTTCCGAGGTCTCGCCCTGATCCAGTACCTCGTGCGGCTTCTCCGCGCCATCCGCGCGAACGCCGCGGATCTTACCCTGAACCTCGCTCATGATCTCCCGGCGCCGCTCCTCGAGCATGCGCTTGAGCTCGTCGTAGCGAGTCCCTTCTGCGGCTGCCACCGAAGTGTTGCGCTTGGTTGCTTTCGCCATGACTCCGACGCTCCTTCCCGGTCCCCACCGTTTTCTGGGGATCCTTATGATTGCCCGCTCCCTATGCAAGAGCGGTACCTATGAACCCGACGCTGCTCCGAGCGCCGGAAACGATTCGCAACGGGCCGCACGAGCTGTCAGGGGGTACGAATGAGCGGAGGGATGCATCACCGAGCGCCGTTCACTGCGCCCTCCTCCCCGATCTCCTGCGGCTATGACATTCATATTCAACGACTTACGCTCAGAAACCCGCCAAAATCCGAGCCCACCGAACACCGTTCACTGCATTAGACGCCGCTCGGGCCAATTGGGTTCTGAGGACACATTGTCGCCCACCGTGGACAGTGGGAAACCGACGGAGGGTAGCATGGAGTGTGGTCGAGCCGCAACGACCTGACGTCTTCTGAACACACGATCTGAGCAGATCTGCTCACGTGCGTGTAGGGGCGGCTCGCGAGCCGCCCCTGCGTCTGCACGATTCGCGGTTCCTAGCCGGTAATCACGATTCGCGGTTCGTCGGGACCCGGCGAGGAAGGGGGGCTATCGGGCCGGGCGCCGGGGCGCTCCCGCAGCACGCGGCCGACGAGCGCAAGATAGGAGGACTCCCCCTCAGCCAGGCCGGGGGCCTCGTGTCGCGCTCCACGCTCGATGCCACGGAGCACGACCGCCGCCTCGCGCTCGAAGCGCGAGCCGCCGCCCTTGCCGATTTCGGAAAGAAATCCGCGGAGAGCTCGCCGCAATTCCTCGGCGATCGCCGAGGCGCTCTGGTGCTCGTACACGACGCCGCGCTCGGCGGTTTCCAGCGTGGACGCCAAGGCCCCGACCGCTTGCGCCACGTCGGCGTCGACCAGGCGGAGCAGTCCGCCCTCGAGTGTAAATCGGGTGACAAAAGACTGCAGCACGAAGAACAACTGCAGTTGCGGCTGCGACAACCGGCCGACCGTCGACATCAACACGCCCAGATCGTGCTCCTGGCGCCGTTTGACCGCCGCCGCCGGATGTCGTTCGGCGGCCTCCAGGTAGACGCAATCGGCAGGACAGTTGATCTCGACGAGCCGTTTCGTGCCGCAGCACACCGCGCAAATCTGGTGTCCGAGCGCCGGGCACGCACGTCGGGGTTTGCGCTGGCGACAGAGGGGGCAGTGCATGTCGAGTACGCTATCAGCTTACCGCTTTCGGCTGTCGGCGCCTTCGGCTCGGGCCCAGTGCAAAGCAATGGGCAAAGCCCACCGCGCCGTATGCCGAGAGCCGAACGCCGATAGCTTAGTTGCGGCCAGAGGTCTTCCGTGCGCAAGCTGATTGAAGGATTCGTTCGCTTCAAGAACGAGGTCTACCCGCAGCAGCGCGACCGCTTTCAGGAGCTCGCCTCGCAGCAGAATCCCGACACGCTGTTCATCGCCTGCTCGGACTCGCGGGTGGTGCCCGGCATTCTGCTCCAGGTCGGTCCCGGTGAGCTCTTCGTCTGTCGCAACGCCGGCAACATCGTCCCCTCATGGGGTGAGCACACGGGCGGTGTGTCGGCGACCATCGAGTACGCCGTCCAGGTTCTGGGCGTGAAGGACGTCATTGTCTGCGGTCACTCGGATTGCGGGGCGATGCGGGCCGCACTGAACCCCGAGCAGGTGGCGCATCTGCCGGCGATTTCACACTGGCTGCACCACGTGGATCGCGCCGTCGCGCTCGTCGACGGCAAGGACCCCGATGCGGACCCGGCTCGGAGGCTCGAGATCCTGATCGAAGAGAACGTGATCATCCAACTGGAGAACCTGATGACGCATCCCTCGGTCGCCTCGAAGGTGCGCGCCGGATCCTTGCAGCTGCACGGTTGGATCTACGACATCGCCCACGCCGAGTTCAAGATCTACGACCCCGCTCGACGGGTCTTCTCGCCGTTGGAGGGCGTGATTTAGTGGTTCAAGTGATTTAGTGGTTCAAGTGATTTAGTGGTTTAGTAGTGATGCAGGGGCGGAGTAGCGTCCACGCCCGGAGATTGGTAAGATAAGGGGTTCCTGTTCAGGTGTACGAAGGTATCTAAGAGAGACTCCCATGGCGATGAGCTGTGAAATCTGTGGCAAGAAGCCGGTGGTAGGACGGCGGGTGTCGCACGCGCACAACGTCCGGCCGCGGCGGTTCGAGCCGAATCTCCAGACCGTTCGAGCCGTCATCAACGGCGGCACCCGTCGCGTGCGCGTCTGCACGCGCTGCTTGCGCTCGCAGAAGATTGTCAAGGCGGCCTAGCCGTGCGCCAGGCCGTCCAGGCGCCGGGGGCCGCGCCAGCCATCGGGCCCTATTCGCCGGCGCTCAAAGTCGGGAACTTCCTCTTTCTGTCGGGGCAGATTCCGCTCGATCCCGCCTCGGGGCAACTCGTCGCCGGTGATATCCGCGAGCAAACGACGCGCGTGCTCGAGAACATCGGGGCGGTGCTCGCCGGCGCGGGTGTGGATTTCTCGAACGTGGTGAAGAGCACGGTCTACCTCACCGACTTCAACGACTTCGCGGCGATGAACGAGATCTACGCGACTTACTTCACCGCCCCGTACCCCGCACGGTCCACGGTCGAAGTCTCGCGTCTGCCGAAAGACTGCAAGGTCGAGATCGAAGTCCTGGCGGTGCTCTCGTAGGGGCGGCTCGCGAGCCGCCCCTACACGTGTCCTCGAGACGACCCTCGCCCGTACCCGTCCTCGAAACCGCTACCGCGTGGCCGCACGCTCGACGCCAATCACGCCATTCACGCCGCGCAGCGACTTGATCACCTTCTCCAGGTGCTTCAAGTCCTGAATCTCCACGGTCATATCGATGCGGCCGCGTTGATCGCCGGTCTTCGCCTCGATATTGGTGATGTTGGTGTTGATGTCGGCGATGCGGGCGCTGAGGTCGGCGAGGATGCCCCGCCGATCTTCCACTTCCATGGTGAGCCGCACGGTATAGGGGGCGATGTCGCTCCCTTTGTCCCACTCGACGTCGATCCGCCGTTCGGGCGCGTACTGCAGGTTGAGCACGTTCGGACAATTCGCTGAGTGCACCGACACACCCTTGCCGCGGGTGATGTAGCCGACGATGCGCTCGCCGCGGATCGGATTGCAACACCGGGCGCGAAAGACCATCAGCTCGTCGGCGCCGCTCACCTTGATGCGGTCGCTCGTGGACCCTGGGCTCAGGACGCGCTTCACCGCACTGACAACGGGATGCTCGGGCGGCTTCTCCCGGAGTTGCTCCTGCGGCACGAGCTTGTCCAGCACCTGCTTGGCCGACACCTTGCCGTATCCGAGCTGCGCGTAGAGGTCGTCGACCTTCTGCGATCCGAAGTCGAGCGCGACCTTCATCATCGGCTCGCCATCGAACGCCTTGAAGACATTGAGATCGAAGCGTCGCCCCTCTTTCTCCAGGAGCTTGCGCCCGAATTCGACCGCGCGCTCCTTCTCCTCGGCCTGAATCAGGTGCTTGATCTTGTTGCGCGCCCGCGACGTGCCGACGAAGTTCATCCAGTCGCGGCTGGGCTTGTGGCCCGGGTTGGTCACGATCTCGACGATGTCGCCGTTCTTGAGGCGGGTGCGCAGCTGCACCATGCGGCCGTTGACGCGCGCGCCGACGCAGTGATGGCCGACGTCCGTGTGGATGGCGTAGGCGAAGTCGACGGGCGTCGATCCCTTCGGCAATACCTTGACCTGCCCGCGCGGCGTGAACGTGTAGACCTCCTCGGGATAGAGATCGATCTTCAGGTTGGTGAGGAACTCCTGCGGATCGCGGACCTCCTGCTGCCACTCCAGCAGCTGGCGCAGCCACTGAAAGTACTGCTCGTCGCGTCCGGCGCCGATGCGGCCTTCCTTGTACTTCCAGTGCGCGGCGATGCCTTCCTCCGCGCGCCGATCCATTTCCCCGGTGCGGATCTGCACCTCGAACGGATAGCCACGCTCGCTGATGACGGACGTGTGCAGCGACTGATACCCGTTCGGCCGCGGCATCGCGATGAAGTCCTTGATGCGTCCCGGGACCGGCGACCACGTCTGGTGAATGATGCCGAGCGCGGCATAGCAGTCCTTCACCGATTGCGTGACGATGCGCAAGGCCACGAAGTCGTAGACCTGCTCCAGATCGATCTTCTGCCGCTTCAGCTTGAGCCAGATGCTGTAAAGCCGCTTGGTGCGCCCCTCGAGGCGGAGCACGGGAATCTGCGCTTCGCGCAGCTTCGTCATGACCTCCTGCTTGAGCGCGCCGATTTCGCTTTCGGTCACCCGGCGCTTCGCCTCGACGCGTGAGGCCAACGACTCGAACGCCCTCGGCTCCAGATACTGGAACGAGAGCTCCTCGAGCTCGTTTTTGACCTTGCTCATGCCGAGGCGGTTGGCGATGGGCGCGTAGATGTCCAGCGTCTCCTGCGCCGTCCGGATGCGCCGCTCCTCGGACATGAACTGCAGCGTGCGCATGTTGTGCAGCCGATCGGCGAGCTTGACGAGGATGACGCGGATGTCATCCACCATCGCCAGCAGCATCTTGCGGAAGTTCTCGACCTGCCGCTCCTCGCTCGACGAGAACGGCACCAGGCTGATCTTGGTCACCCCTTCGACGATGTGCGCGACATCGTCGCCAAACGTCTCGCGGATGCGGTCGATCGTGGTCAGCGTGTCTTCGACGACGTCGTGGAGGAGGCCCGCGGAGACGCAGACAACGTCGAGCTTCATGTCGGCGAGGATGCTGGCGACCTCGAGCGGATGGACGAGGTAGGGTTCGCCGGAATGCCGCACCTGGCCCTTGTGCTCCAGCGCGGAGAACACGTAGGCCCGGCGAAGCAGCTCGAGGTCAGCCTCGGGGGTGTAGCCCCGGACTTTTTCGAGCAGATCCTCGAATCGAATCATGCGGATTGGTGTCTAACGTGGTAGAGGGGACGTCTCGTTTCATCATAGGGTTGGGGTTGCAGGGGGTCAAGCAAAGTGGCTATACTCGGCCTCTTTGCGGCTCGCGCCCGGCTGGCAAATCGGGTGAGCAAGCACCTCTGCACCACATCTACCCAGGGCGAGTCGCAAGACCCGCCCTTATAGCGATACTGAGGGGGAGTACGATGAGGATCCGGTCTACGGCAGCGTGTCTGGCTCTGGTCGCCGGGCTTGGCCTCGCGCTAGCCGGCTGCGGGAAAATCGGCGAGGTCCGCGCCATGAAGGCGTTCAAGGACGGCAACAAATTCTACCAGGCCAGTGACTGGCGTCAGGCGGCCCAGAAGTACGAGGAGGCCATCGAGGCCGATCCGAACCGGACGGAGATCTACTTTTACCTGGCCAACTCCTACGACAACATGTTCCGCCCCACCCGCAAGGGCGAGGCCCAGAACGATGGCTACCTGACGAAGGCCATCGAGAACTACAAGCTGGCCGGCGAGAAGATCCAGGACCCGAAGCTGAAACGCCTTTCGCTCGACTACCTGGTCGCGGCCTTCGGCGCCGAGAAGCTGAACGATCCGACGCAGGCCGAGCCGGTCGTCAAGCAGATGATCCAGCTCGATCCGTCCGACACGCAGAACTACTTCGTGCTGGCCGACATCTACGAGGACTCCGGCGAGTATCAGCTGGCCGAGGAGACCTTCCTGAAGGCGCGTGAGGTTCGGCCCAACGACCCGGCCGTCTACCTGCAGTTGGCGGGCTACTACAACCGTCAGGGGGACTTCACCAAGACCATCGAAGCGCTGGATCAGCGCGTCAAGGTGGAGCCGAACAACCCGGAGGCCTACTACACCACGGCCACCTACTACTGGGACAAGGCCTACCGCGACTTCCGCCTGACGGACAAAGAGAAGATGCAGTACGTCATGAGCGGCATCGACTCCGTGAACAAGTCGATCCAGATCAAGAGCGACTACATGGAAGCGATCGCCTACAAGAACCTCCTGCTCCGGCTCCAGGCCAATCTCGAAAAGGACCCGAAGAAGCAGCAGGAGCTCCTGAAGGAAGCCGACCAGCTCCGTGACAAGGCCACCGAGCTGCGCAAGCAGAAGGCGTCGGGCGTCAGCTAGCCGCCGACCCTCAACGCGATGCAACCAAGGGCCGTTTCGCCTCCGGGCGGAACGGCCTTTTTGCGTTCTCGAACGCCGTCGCCCTGGGCGACGGCGTTTTACCTGCCTGAAACATCCGGGTGATATCGTCGTTTTCGCGTTATTTGGAAGGATTTTGCGCCGTTTTCCTTGACTTGACCCATTCTCAGCCCCGAGGAAGGAACCTGTAAATGAAGCAGCTGACACGAGCCCTGTCGCTGTGCGTGACCATCGCCGCGCTCGCGTGGCCGAGCGCCGTCGCCGCACAATCCCAGGCGACCACCGCAGAAATCAACGGCACCGTGACCGACACGCAAGGCGGCGTGCTCCCGGGCGCGACCGTCACCGCGAGAAGCCCCGAGACCGGATACGAGCGCACGGTCGTCACCAACGAGTCGGGACAATATGGCCTGCCGCTGATGCCACCGGGCGCCTACGAGCTGAGCCTCGAGTTGCCTGGCTTCACCACGGCCACGCGCAAGGTGCAGCTCACGGTGGGCTCGACCATCACGATCAATCAAGCGTTGAACGTCACTGGCGTGGCCGAAACCGTCGTCGTCGAAGCACGGTCGCCCATCGTCGAGACGAGCACCACCGTCCGGACGACCACGATTGGCGCGGACGCCATCGCGAACCTGCCGATCAACGGTCGACGCTTCCAGGACTTCGTCACGCTGACGCCGACCGTCCAGGTCGACACCCAGCGCGGCCAGCTCTCGTTCGCGGGCCAGCGCGGCATCAACTCGAACGTCAGCGTCGACGGCGCCGACTACAACCAGCCGTTCTTTGGGGGCATCCGCGGGGGCGAGCGATCGAACAACGCGTTCACCATTCCGCAGGAAGCCGTTCAGGAGTTCCAGGTGGTTGCCGCCGGCTACTCCGCGGAGTTCGGGCGATCCACCGGCGGTATGGTGAACGCGATCACGAAATCAGGGACGAACAACACGAACGGAACGCTCTTCTACGTCAACCGCAACAAGGATTGGGCCGAACGGAACGCGTTCGGTCAGACGGCGGCGCCCACGCAGCAGCAGTTCGGCGGCTCGGTCGGCGGCCCCATCTCCACCGATCGAATGTTCTACTTTGCCGCCGCAGAGTTACAGCGCTTCGATAACACCCGCAGCGTCGTGTTCAATCTGACGGGTATCACGCCAGATGACACGAACAGAGAGGCGTACGAGTTTTTCAAGAATCTGGAAGAACCGTTCGACGCCACCAACAACGCCGAAGGGCTGCTCGGGCGCGTCGACTACAACCTCGGTTCGGGGAACCGTTTGAGCGTCCGCTACAGCTACAGCGACAATCGCGCGAAGAACTCCAACGCGACCGGCAACGCGCTGTCGGACACGACGACCAGCGCCGTCTCCAACAACGGCACCGAGAAGGATCGCACCAATACCATCGTCGGTCAGTACACGTCGGTTCTCAACCCGAACCTTCTGATGGAGGTTCGCGCCGGGTACACGCGCGAGAATCGTCCGCGGGAGGCAAACGTTCGCCAGCCGCTGATCACCGGCACCGTCGGGAACGTGGGTACGGTGAGCTTTCTCGGTGACAACTCTCAGACGGACTACCGGACACAAGCGGCGGCAAACCTGACGGCGCTCAAGGGCACGCACAGCTTCAAGTTTGGCGCCGAGTATCTGCACGACTACGCAACGCAGCGGTTTGGCTTCAACCAGTTCGGCACCTGGACCCTCACAGGCACGTCCGCCACCATGCTCGAAGTGATGTCCGTGGGCGGACCGACGGCGAATCGATTCGACGTGCTGACCACGGTCGCGCGCTACGACAAACAGATCGGCAACCTCGACGCGACGATGTCGTCCGATGCCGTCGCGTTCTTCGCACAGGATGCGTGGAAGGTTACGCCGACGTTCACGTTGAATTACGGCCTCCGCTGGGAGGGCGCGTTCAACGACACGCCAGAGGCGAACAACGATTACATCCTGAATGCGCTCGACGGCTTCGTCTTCCCGAACGGTCGCACCGTAGACCCGAGCCAGATTCCCGATTCGCTGAACCAGTTCGGCCCACGCGTCGGTTTTGCGTGGGATCCGACCAGCGATGGACGGACCGTTGTGCGTGGCTACAGCGGGCTCTACTATGCGCGCTCGCCGATGCTGCTGTTCGCGGGGCCCATGAACAACTTCCGGGTGCCTCCGGGCGATGTCTCCACTCGGCTGCCCTTCCCGGTGCCTGCAGGCAATCCGAATGTCACGCTGTACCAGCAGCTCCGTCTCATCGGCATCGACCTGAATACCGTCCGCCTGGACAACCTGCCAGTTCTGACGACCGAGCAGATCACGCAGATCGCGACAATCCTGGGCGTCACCACGAATCCGTTTTCCAGCGCGCAGGTCATCGCCGTCGATCAGGACTTCCGCAACCCGCGTTCGATTCAAGGCGGCGTGGGGGTGGAGCGCGAACTGGTCACCGATCTCACGGTGTCCGCCGACGTCACCTACGTCAAGACCGAGTTTCTCCAGCGCAACCGCGAGATGAACCTGGGCATACCGACGCCCAGCGCGTCGGATCCCGCGCAACGGCCGATCTTCTCGCTGACGCGGCCGCAGCCAGGCTTGGCGTCGGTACAGGTTCGCGAGTCCAGCGCGAAGTCCGAGTACACCGCGATGACGCTGACCGGCCGCTTGCGAAAGGCCTGGGGCACCCTCGACGCGAACTACGTGCTGAGCCGATCGATGTCCGACGACGACAACGAGCGCGATTCGGGCGGCGTCCAGTACGAGAATGGCTTCGACCTGGGTCCTGAATGGAATTACGCCCGCCTCGACCGTCGGCATCAGTTCAACGGCTACGCCTTGTTCTACCTGCCCTTCAACTTCGACGTGTCAACAGGCTTCCGCGCTCAGTCGGCCATTCCGATCGACGCGACCTTCGGCCGCGACGTCAACAGCAGCCAGGGCGGCTCGGATCGTCCGTACAGCGCCCCTGGCATACCGTTCGAGCGCAATGCGTTCAGGAACGAACCGTTCAAGGAAGTCACGCTGCGCGTGCAGTGGGGCGCTCGCTTCGCTGGCACGCGCGAGCTGCTGTTGACGGCGGAGATCTTCAACCTGTTCAACTGGGACAACATCCAGCTCGCGGGTGCAACGGTCACCAACTACTGCGCGGGTACGGCGCCGCTCGATTGCGGCTTCAGCGCACCCACGAACCCGAACTTCCTGTCGCTGACGGATAACAACCCGACCTCACCGACATTTGGCCAGCTCATTCAGACCAACAACCCTGGCGCGCCGCGTCAGGTTCAGCTCGGCCTGCGGCTTCGGTTCTAACTAAGAGCGCGTTGCGAAATTGCGGTCGCGTACGTAGCGCAGGCCTTTAGGCCTGCCAAACGCCTGTTGGTGCGCGGCGAGCACCGGCAGGCAGGCCTGAAGGCCTGCGCTACGTACCAATTTCGCAACGCGCTCTGAGACAAAGAACACGAAGGCAACGAAAGAGAGCATGCGGCCGGTTCGGCGATGTCGCCGGGCCGGCCGTTCGTGTCTGCGGGCCGTTTCAGGCAGTTCCGGTCTCGACCGGTCTTGCTCTCGCCTGCGAGGCAAGCGTAGACTGCCGGAACCATCCGGTTCAGAGGAGGCAGTCGATGCCACGCCAGCGCCAGTTGCTCGCGGTCGTCTCGGTCCTGTGCGGGCTCGCATCGCTCACGCCGGCGGCGCAGGATGCGGCCGGTCTCGGTCACATCGTCTTCGAGACCTCTGGCGCGCCGGCGGCGAAGCCCGCGTTCAACCGGGGTGTGCTCTTGCTTCACAGCTTCGAGTACGCCGATGCGAAGGAGGCGTTTCTCGAGGCGCAGCGTCTCGACGCCGGCTACGCGATGGCGTACTGGGGCGAGGCGATGACCTACAACCATCCGCTCTGGTCGCAGACGGATCCTGACGCCGCACGGGCGGCGCTGGCGCGTTTGGCGCCGACGCCCGAGGCACGTCTCTCAAAGGCACCCACGACCTACGAGAAGAACTGGTTGGCGGCAGTAGAGGCCTTGTATGGTCCAGGCGACAAGCTGGCGCGCGATCGCGCCTATGCCGACGCCATGCGCCGCGTGTTCGACGCCAACCCCGATGATCTGGAGGCCGCGTCCTTCTACGCACTGGCGCTGCTCGGCACCAGTCACAACGGTCGCGACTTCGCGACCTACATGAAAGCGGCGGCGATCGTCGAGCGCGTCTACGCGAAGAACCCCCAGCATCCTGGCGCCGCTCACTATCTGATTCACTCGTACGACGATCCCGTGCATGCCCCGCTGGGCATGCGGGCCGCCGATGCCTACTCGAAGATCGCGCCGTCGGCTTCGCACGCCCTGCACATGCCGTCGCACATCTATTTCGCCATGGGCTCGTGGGATGAGGCGGCATCGATGAACGAGCGCTCCTGGCGCGCGGCCGACGAACGGGTGCAACGGAAGCAGCTGAGCGTCGACGAGCGCGGGTTCCATGCGCTGCACTGGCTCGAGTACGCCTACCTGCAGCAAGGACGCTATCAGGACGCCAAACGCATCCTGCAGACGATGGAAGCGGACGCGTCCAAGAGCGGGTCGGTCCGCACCCGCAGCCATCTCGCGCTGATGCGCGCGGCGTGGATCGTGGACACGCGTCAGTGGTCGTCGGCGAGCGTGCCGGTGACGATCCAGGGCCTGGGGGGTGATGCGATCGGCGCGCATCACTTCGTCAACGGATACGCGGCGCTCGAGTCCGGCGACCTCGCCGCCGCCACGGCCGCACTGGGGCAGATGCGGAGCGGGTTTGCAAATGCGGCAACTGGCGGCGACGCTCACCACGGCAGCGCGACGCCGCAGACGGGGCTTCCGGCCGCTGGTGGCGCGGCCAACGCTCGCGTGCCCGCCATCATGGCGCAGCAACTGGATGCGCTCATCCTGCTGAAAGGCGGACAGCAGGATCCGGCGCTCGAACGGTTGGGCGACGCAGCCAAGGCTGAAGACGCGCTCAGTTTCGAGTTCGGCCCGCCGAATCCAGTCAAGCCGGCGCACGAACTGTTCGGTGAGGTGCTCTTGAAGTTGGGGCGCGCGCAGGACGCGAAGCGTGAATTCGAGGCCTCGCTGCGCCGGGCCCCGCGGCGTGCGCTGTCCATCCTGGG